>CAWBFL010000035.1:0-75470 GCA_963787905.1 uncultured Acidobacteriaceae bacterium
TGGCACCGTTCGACGTATTGCTGTCGCGGCCCTGGATGGTGGTCCAGCCGAGGAAGGGGTCGGACTGGAACTGCATGGCGCGCTGGCCGTCGACGGCGCGGCGGCCCTGGTGGGGTTCGCAGGGCTGGCCGAGGTAGGGTGCGTAGGCGGAGTCGACCTCCTCCTTGATCTGCAGGAAGAGGGGATCGGCGGGGCCGTTGCCCTGCAGGTAGACGCAGTAATCGCGCAGGCCAACGGAGCCGGTGCCGACGATCTTGAAGGCGACGTCGAGCGGCGTGTATTGGGCGAGGAAGTGGCGGCGCTCGGGCTGGAGGCACTGGGCGTAGGGCTCGAGCGAATCGAGCACGGCGCTGGCGGCGGCGCCGTGGACGCGGGTGAGGTCGGGCGGGAGGGTTTTGAAGATGCGCGCGTGCGGGCCGGTGGGCCGCGGCAGTCTGGCGGTTGCGGCGCGGCTGCCGGGCGCGTCGGCGGCGGGGAGGGTGAGGGCGTCGAGGTTATGCAGCGGGGTGGCGCGCTCGGCCAGGCTGAGGATCTGCGAGATGGGCTTGACGGTCTGCAGGCGGTGGACCTGGTAGCGTGCGAGCGCGAGCACGGGCATGCGCGCGAAGGTGTGCATACTGGTGCGGTAGCTGGCGAGGAAGCTGAAGGCGGCGTCGCGGCAGTGGCCGTGCTTGGCGCCCGCCTCGCGGCCGGCGAGCATGAGGCTGGCGGCCATGCGCTTGACGTCCCACTCGAAGGGGCCGCGGATGGTTTCGTCGAAGTCGTTGAGGTCGAAGACGAGGCGGCCGTCGGGCGCGGCGAAGGCGCCGAGGTTGCGGACGTGGGCGTCGCCGCAGAGCTGGGTGAAGATGCCGGTGTTGGCGCTGAGGGAGAGATCGCAGGCCATGACCGGGACGGCTCCGCGGAAGAAGCCGAAGGGGGATGCGGCCATGCGGTCGTACTTGATGGCGACCAGCTCGGGGACGCGGCCGCGCATGGATTGGGCGAGGAGGGCGAGCGGGTCGGCGCGGCGGAGATTGGCCTGCCAGCCGGCGTGGTCGGCGCGGCGCATGAGCTTGCGCTGCTGCTGGCCGAGGGCAATGCGTTCGCGGGCGGTGAGAGGAGCGGGCATGGGAGGGTGCGAGGGGCGGGGTTCTAGGTACTAGGTACTAGGTGCTAGGTGCTAGGTGCGGGTTGGCTACTCCGGGGGGTAAGTTGCTTGCTTCCGTCAGTTGCGAAAATCGTGGCTGGTAAATATTTGATTCTATGCTGGTTGTCGGAAAACATAAGAAAAAATGGAGTTGGCCTGTGCTGAGGAAGGGCATTGCGGACAAGGTCCTTCGTTTCAGGCCTAGCGATTAATTATAGGCTTTTGGGACTGACTTGGGAGGGGGTATGTGCGTGCAGGGGAGAGGGTTCGCAGAATTTGGCCGACGTGCGAGCGCGGCCTGAGGGGGCATGGGATCATCGCGGCTCCTTCGCCGGCTTAGGGACCGGCCGGCCAGCTTCGATTGTGCAACGCAGCCAAAGCTGAATGGACGGATGGATCATGGCCCTTGCCTGGCACAGAGACAATCCAAAGCTGAATGCAGCTATCCAGGTTGAGTAGATTGACCAAGAAGCGCGATATGCTGAAACTAGATCGCGGCCACAGACGTAGGTAGTGGGGACATCGTCTTACAGTCGGAACACTCCATCGACAAGGGAATGACATGAAGAAGCATTTTGCAATCGCAGGGCTCTTGCTGGCCGCGGCCTGGAGCGGCGCAGTGGCGCAGGTTAACGCGGGCGAGCAGCAGCCGGAGCCGAAGCTGCCCTTCACCGTGACCCAGGTGACGACGCTGAGCCTGCCCTGGAGGATTGCATTCCTGCCCGACGGGCGGATGCTGATCACGGAGAAGGAAGGCAGCCTGCAACTGGTGACGCAGCAGGGAGTGAAGACGCCGGTGGCGAATGTTCCGGCGGTGCTGTGGCAGGGGCAGGGCGGGATGCTGGGGGTGTACCTGTCGCCGCACTATGCGCAGGACCACAATGTCTACCTGACGTATTCGGAGCCGGGCGAACCCGACGGATCGAGCCTGGCGCTGGCGCGGGCGCAGTTGAAGATCGGCAAGGATGCGGCGAGCCTGGAAGGACTGCAGGTGATCTGGCGTGACGGCGAACGGGGCCGGGGCGGACAGTTCGGCGCGCAGGTCGCGTTTTCTCCGGACGGCAAGTATCTGTTCCTGACGGTGGGCGACCGGCAACGGATGACGCCGGCGCAGGACCCCAACCAGCCGCTGGGCAAGCTGCTGCGGCTGACGCTGGATGGCAAACCGGCGCCGGGGAATCCGATGGCCGGCAAGACGGGCGAGGCGACGGTGCCGGTGACGAATCCGCCCGCGGATACGGAAGCCGCGAAGACAGCGCCGGTGGTGCGGACGTACACCTTTCCCGGCCCGAACCTGACGCCGGCGGAGACCTGGGCCAGCGGGCTGCGCACTCCGTATGGGCTGGCGTTCTCGCCGGATGGACGGCTGTGGGAGCTGGAACATGGCCCGCGCGGCGGCGATGAGCTGAACCTGATGGAGCCGGGCAAGAACTATGGCTGGCCGCTGGTCTCGTACGGTTACAACTACAACGGGGTTCCGATTCCGAGTCCGGATACGCGGCCGGACCTGGCCAAGCCGGTGATTTACTGGGTCCCGGTGATCGCGCCGGGCAACCTGATGGTCTATAAGGGCGCGATGTTCCCGCAGTGGAACGGGTCGGCGTTTGCGACCGGCCTGGCGTCGATGTCGCTTACCCGGATCACGTTCGACGGCAAGGGCGGGGCGAAGGCGGTGCAGCGCTGGAACATGGGCTTCCGGGTACGCGACGCGGAGGTGGCGCCGGATGGAGCGATCTGGATGATCGAGGACGCGAAGCCGGGGCGCCTGGTGCGCCTGACGCCGTTGGGCATGGCGGTTTCGGCCCCGGCGGCACAGACGGCGATGGCGGCGCCGGCGGCGAGTGCAACGGGCCCGGCGGATGCCTCGAGTCCTGAACATGTGAAGAGCCTGATTGCGGACAACAACTGTATGCTGTGCCATCGCATCGGGCAGGCGGGCGGGGAGATTGGGCCGTCGCTGAACGGGGTGGGAGCGCGGCGCACGCCGGAGCAGATTCGGGCGGCGATTGTGACTCCGCCGGCGAAGACCGCCGCGGGAACCCCCAACCCGATGCCGCCTTACGGGAAGAAGCTGTCGGAGGCCGACCTGAACAGCCTGGTGCACTACCTGAGCAGCCTTCCGCCGATGCCGTAAGCGGGACGCGGAGCGGACGGAGTGGCGGCTAGAGGTAGTTGCCGATGAGGACGAAGGGAGCCCAGTAGTAGGGGTGGGAGTAGTCGGTTGGATGCGCGGCGGAGGGGGATTTCTCGACCGTGACCAGACCGCGATCGGTGGCCGCGCCGGGGGACGCAGCGGTTCCGTGGACGAAGGCCAACTGGGCCTGGCGCAAGGCGTCGCCTTTGCCCTGGGCGGGATGCTTGACCCAGCGATCGTAAAAGTCGCTGATGAGGCGGCTGGTGCTGGCGTCGTTGACGTCCCAGAGCGTGGCCAGCACGGCCTCGGCCTGCTTTTGCTGAGCGACCATGCCGAGGCTGTCCATCTCCAGGCCGTTGCGGGAGGTGTAGTCCTTGCCGGTGCTGCATGCGGAGAGGGTGAGCAGGCGGGTGCCGCGGAAGGCGACCGGGGAGTTTTCCATCTCGGACAGATCCCAGGGGTAGCCTTTGGCGTCGCCGGCATCGGCTCCGCCGAGCATGAGGTAGGGCTCGTCGCCGCTGCCGGTTTCGACCACGAAGTGGCTGGCGATATGGACCACGGTGAAACCCTGGCCGGCGCCGAGTTCGGTCTTCAATGCGGCCAGCGTGAACTGGTCGTTGGGCAGCAGCCGGCCTTGCATGGGGCCATGCGACTCCGGCACCGCCGGATCGTGCACGACTGCATCCAGCTCCGGCATGACTCCGGGCAGCGGCGGCAGACCGCCATAGCTTTTCGATAGACCCATGGCGAGGGCGCTGGGCGCGGTTGCGCCGGTGAGCGGCGGGTCCACCATGTGGCCGTAACTCTCGGGGGTGAAGAGGACGTTGTCGTAGCGCTCGACGAGGTATTGGCGGCCGTCGTAGAGCGCGGCCATAGGCAGATAACGCAGGGCGTCATCCAAGGACCAGAGCAGCGTGGGAACGCGGCTGGGGTCGGCCGCAGAGTCGAGGGCTTTGAGATCGTCTTCGAGCGGGGCGACGAGCGTGGCATACAACTGGGCGAGCTGCGGCCGGGGATCGGCGTTGCGCAGGCCGAGGGCCTTGAGCGCGGCAAAGGCCTGGCTGCGCAGCTCGGCGGGGGTGGCGGCCAGTTCGATCCTGCGGCGCGCGGTTGCGGTGACGACGATTTCGTAGGCGTGGTCGCGGCCCAGCAAGAGGCGGATGCCGAGGACATGGGGGCCGAGTTTGGCCAGCGTCTCCTGCAGGTAGCTGTGCGCGGAGGCGTCCTGGTTCCGGGCGGCGGCGGCCTCGGGCTGGAGCCGGGGCGCGATGGTGGAGTCAAAGAAGGATTGCAGGCCGGCGGTCTGCTGCTCGATGCTGGCGCCGAGCGCGCTGAGGCGTGCGTCCTGCTCGGGGGTGCGCGCGGCCTGGACTTCGAGGCTGACGGAATCGACGGTGAGCTGGTTGAGCGGCAGGGCGCGGGTTTCCAGCTCCGCCATCTGGCCGAGTACCTGCTGCTGGCGCGTGGTGAACTGTTGCGGTGCAGGCCCGGCGGCATTGGGACCGCTGCCGCGGACAATGTCCTTCAGCTCCTGCTCCTTGAGCAGATCGAGGATCTCTTCGGCTTCGCCGAGCCGGCCGGTCTCCACCAGGAGCTCGGCGAGAATGCGATAGGCGTTGGACTTCGATTGCGCGAATCCGGCTTGCAGGTCCTTGGCCATGGCGGAGATGTTCTTGCGGATCTGCTGATAGTTATTGACCGCGTCCATGCCAAAGAAGATCGCCTCCTCGGGGAGATGCCGGTCGCGGAAGCCGATCATCAGCGTGGTGTCGATGCTGCCCTGCACCTCGGGGTCGCCCGCGGCCTTGGCCAGAGACAGGGCTGCGAGCTCGCTGGCGAGCGCCTTGTTGTCCTGCTTGCGCGCGGAGTAGGCCCAACCGATGGTCATGAGGGCGAGGGCTTCGCCGCGGCGGTCCTGGACCTCGCGCCAGATGGGCAGGGCCTGGCTGTCGTAATCGAGAGCTTTGTCGGGGTCTTTGAGGTCGGTGTAGTCCCTGCCCATGTTGTTGAGGGTCATGGCTTCGCCGCGCCGGATGCCGGTTTCGCGCCAGATGGGCAAGGCCTGCCGGCTGAAGTCGAGGGCTTTCTCCGGCTGGCCGAGGTCGGCGTAGGCGCGGCCGATGTCGTTGAGGGCGAGACCTTCGCCGCTGCGGTTGCCGATCTCGCGCCAGATGGGCAAGGCCTGGTTGTAGTAGTCGGCGGCCGTCTGCGATTCGCCGAGGTCGCGATAGAGGCGGCCGATGTTGTTCAGGGTGAGGGCTTCGTCCTGGCGGTTGCCGACGGTGCGGGATAACGCCAGCGCCTGGTTGTAGACCTCGAGCGAGCGCTGCTTCTCGCCGAGGTCGGCGTAGGCGCGGCCCATGTTGTTGAGGGTCATGGCCTCGCCGCCATGCTCGCCGACCTGGCGCCAGATGACGAGGGCGCGGTTGAAGTAATCGAAGGCATCGGCGGGGCGGCCCATGCCGGAGTAGGTTTCGCCGAGATTGTCGAGCGTGTTGGCCTCGCCGGCGCGGCCGCCGGCCTCCTGCAGATTCGGCGGCAGGGCGTCGTTGAGCTGCTTGAGATCGCGCAACTGGCTGAGATCGCGGAGCTTGTCCCGCATGCTGAGCATCTTGCTGCCGCTCTGGACGTTGCCGACGTCGTGCCAGATGGCCAGGGCCTGGTTGAGGACCTGGAGCGCATCGTCGCGCTGGCCGAGGTTGTTGTGCACGCGGCCGAGGTAGGTGAGCGCGTTGGCTTCGGCGGGTCGAAGGCCGAGCGAGTGCCAGACGGCGAGCGCCTGGTTCAGCTGCACCAGCGCCTTGTCCTCGTCGCCCAGGTCGGTGTAGACGCGGCCGAGGATGTTCTGGGCCATGGCCTGGCCGCCCTGGTTGCCGGCTTTCTGTTCGATGGGCAGAGCCTGGTTGAGGCAGTCGAGCGCCTTCTGCATCTTTCCGGCCTGCCGGTAGAGGTAGCCGAGGGTGATGAGCTGAACTCCCTCGTCGGCGGAGCGATGGGCGGCGCGCGCCTCGGCGAGCTTCTGTTCGTGCTGGGCGATCTGATCGTTGACCGGCGAATTCTGCGCAGCGGCGGGTGCGGCTGTCCACAGAGCCAGACCGATGCAGGCAACGCATCCAACTGCCTGAGTCCGATTCATCTTTCTTCCTCCGTGGCGCCGCACCGGCGAGCCGGACGGTTGCAGCATGGCTGAGAAAAAGGGTTATCTGGCGGCGAGGTTTTCGCCGAGGAAGGCGACCACGCGGGTGATGGAATCGTTGGCGGCTTCGGGGTTCCAGCGAATGTGGACGCGCATGCCTTTGGCGGCGGGATCGAGATAGTTCATGGCAGGCGCGTTGAGGTTGAAGGCGTGGGTGGCGCCGGGATACTCGACGGTGGTGAGTTGGAAGTTGTACTGGGCGGCGAGCAGGCTCTTGAGCTCGGGAACGGCCTTGCCCTCGCCGTAGGAGTCGTCGGTGCCATAGAAGATGAGGATTGGAGCGCCGGTGAGTTTGCTGCCGCTCTTCTCAAAGTCCTTGGTGAAGCGATTGCAGACCGGGTAGAACAAGGCGAATGCGAGGAACCCGGGGCTGTCGCCCATCCATTGCCTGAGGTTGCTTTCCATGGCGGCGCGCAGGCCGATGTTGCCGCCCATGGAAAAGCCCATCAGGCCGATGCGGGCGGGATCGACGGCGGGCTGCTGGCGCAGGAGCTGCAAGGCGGCGAAGGCCAGGGGCAGAAAGGTATCGGGCTCCGGCCGGTCGAGGGTGCCCTTGTAAATCCCGGTTTTGAAGTCGACTTCGAAGATGCCGATGCCGGCGTCGAGCAGCGGCTGGCGATAGAGCTCGCCGCGCTGATCGATGCCCAGGGTGCCGTGAATCAGGACGATGGCGGGGACAGGATGGGAGACGTTTTGGGGAAGATAGAGCGTGCCCGACACTTTGGCGGGATGGCGGGTGTCGAGCGAAGAGAAATCGATGCGGGCGCCGGCTGTGGCCGCCGCGGCCGATGTGCTGAGCGCTGCGATGAAAAGTATGGTGTCGAATCCGAGCCATCTGGAATGCTTCATGCTCAGCCTGCTTTCATCCGGAAAGGGGTTGGCCGCGTGGGAGAGAGGTTCCCTGGGCGAGGCGTTTGCGCGGGAGCGTGGGCGCGGAAGACCGTCAGCCTCCCGTTCGGCTGGGAAAATAACACCGCGCATGCGGGCGAGGATGTGATTGGAATCACAGGTGAGGCGGGGAGTGGATGGTGCGGAGGTAGGGAGCGGGGCAGTTTGAGAGGCCGTCTCCGCAGGGGCGAAAGCCCGCAGCCTTTCAAGGCGGATCAAAAGGGGCTGGTGCGCAGCGGCAGAGGTTAATTTGGCAGCGCGGGGGTGCGGTCTTACCATGGTGGCGATGGCAATCTACCTTGCAGAGAGCGACAGCTACGCCGGGTTTGGCAGCACGGGAAAGTACTTCGCGTACTTTGGCCTGGCGGCGGGCGCCGTTGCGCTGACGGGATGGGCCGCGCTGCACGGGCATCTGAGCGGCGCACAGGCTGCCGACGCCGGCAGCCAGCTGATGTTCGCGGCGATGGAGTGGATCGGTGGCGGGCTGTTTGGGTTGATGGCGGTGGTGGTTTGCGGGTCCGTGATGGTGTCGAGCAAGTCGCGGGGGACGGTGACGGTCGATGACGTGGGCGTGACGCGGCAGGTGGGCGAGCGTAGCCGGTTGCTGCGCTGGCCGGAGATCGAGGGCTTCGTGGTGACGCCGATTCGCGCGGGTGTGACTCTGAT
Organism: uncultured Acidobacteriaceae bacterium; assembly: GCA_963787905.1. Taxonomy (GTDB): domain Bacteria; phylum Acidobacteriota; class Terriglobia; order Terriglobales; family Acidobacteriaceae; genus Edaphobacter. The sequence continues at coordinate 8,014 of CAWBFL010000035.1, forward strand.
TCCGCGCGAGGGCAGGCAGAGGATCGTGATTCCGCGGTTTCTGGATGACTACCGTGGATGCATCGCCGAGATCAAGGCGAGGGGAGTTAAGCTGCTGCCACCGGATAACCTGCAGGTGCGCCTGGCGATGCGGAAGAAGCAGACCTGGCGGCAGGTGCTGCTTGGTTACGGAGGCGTCCTTGCGTTCACGTTCGCGAACGATCCACACGAGTCGCACAGCATGAGAGTGGTGGGCCTGGTGGGGTATGCCGGGTATTTTCTGTGGCTGATGCTGACAGACAATCCGGATTTAGAAGACTACGGCTGGGTGCGCTGGTGCGGCGGCGCAGTGCTGGCGGGGATGCTGGTTTGGCTGGTGCGGGACATGATGCGGACGTGGTGAGGATGCGGAAGTTGTGGGCGGAATGTGGGCCGCTACTGGCTTGGCACCTCGCCGAATTCCTCAGGGTGCGTCGAGACATAGGCGAACAGCAATTCCGTGAGGTTATGCGGATACTGGAAGAACTCGTCGTCCAAGGCGCTGAGCTCGTCTTCCTGCTCGTCGGAAAATTCCGATGCGGCGGAGCTGATTGCCTCGGAATCAGGAGGCAAGCCCGTTGGAAATGCGGCTGCGATGGCGCGCCGGCAAATGTCCGCGGTTTTGGGGGCGGCGATGGTTTCGAGGGCTTCTACTATGAATGGCGCGGTTTCGCAGCTGCTGTTGGAAAAATACTGTGAGAAGCCGCCGTTGTTTACTTCGGACTCGACTGCCCAGATCGAAGAGAAGACTTTTTGCGGGATGGATTGGGCGGTGAAGTCTTCCTTGCCAAAGTCGGTTTTGTCTGATTCGGAGAGGGAGATGAGGAATGCGTTCTTATCCATGATGGGCGGCTCCAGGAGACACATATCCATCGTAGTCTTCAAGTCTTGCCGTGGCGTGAACGGAACTAGCTTTTAGCGTCGCCATTTGAAACCTCACACCGAGGCCTGCGGCCCAGGCTCGTATAGCTCGCGCCGATGGCGCCGAAGCTACATGATGCGGAAGCGTTCGCGCATGAGGCGCTGGAAGCGGGGACGCCAGATGAGGTCGTAGGCGAGGTCTTTGCCGGGGAACATGGCGAGCGCGGCTTTGCGCGCGTCGGCGATCATCTGCGCGGCCTCGTCGATGGTGAGGGAACGGTCCTGGGCGATGGTCTGGAGGACCAGGTTCATCATGAACTGGAGACGGCGGATGAGCTTCTGTTCTTCGGCGAGTTCGGCGGGGGACATGGGGGTGCGGGGTCGGCGTTCGGCGCGAGTTCTTCCAAGGCAGGCCCTCCGGGATGGGGATGTTTAGTTTTAGCACGGGGGCGAACGGCAGCCTATCGAGTTCTTCGCGTGGTGCTCCCGATGGCGGGCCACTTCGTGGCGGGTATACCGCTTCGCGTGGTCCTCCCGCTGGTCGGCACGGAACCCATTCGCGACTCGCGGTGGAGCATCTTTGAGCAAAGATTCAGGGGCTGGAGGCGGCGATGCGGCCGTCGGGGGTGAGGAGGAAGGTGGTGAGGCCGAAGCGGTCGGTGCGGTAGAGGCGGGTGTGGGCGGCGGCGAGGCGGGCGATGATTTCGGGGCGGGGATGGCCGAAGGTGTTCTCGGCGCCGACGGAGATGACGGCGGCTTGCGGGTGCGGCGAGCGCCAAAAACTCTGGCGTGGTGGAGGTCCGGCTGCCGTGGTGGCCGACTTTGAGCAGGGTGTCGGGGCCGAGCGCGGCGGCGGGATTGCCGCTGAGGGCGGTGGCGACCATCTGGTGCTTCGCTGGGGGCTTCGGCGTCGCCTTCGAGCAGGGCGGAGGATTGGCCGAATTGGAGGCGGAGGACGAGCGAGTCGTTGTTGATGGGCGGGCCGGGGTTGGCGTAGGCGGGCGTGGGCGCGAGGACGTGAGATGGCGATGGTGTCCCAGGCGAGCGCGTCGCCGGCGCGGAGATGGCGGACTTTGATTCCAAGGGCGGCGGCCTCGGCAAGCAGGGCGCGGTAGGGCGCGGAGTTGGGATCGACGGCGAGCCAGAGCTCGCGGGGGCGGAAGTTGCGCAGGATGGCGGGCATGCCGCCCATGTGGTCGGAGTGGGCGTGGGTGAGGGCGACGATGTCGAGCGAGCGGAACTGGCGGGACCAGAGGTAGGGCGAGACGACTTCTTCGCCGATGTCGAAGGCCTGGTCGGATGAGCCGAGGCCGCGGGCGTTTTCGGCGTTGGCGGCGGCGCCGGTGGGGCCCCCGGCGTCGATGAGCATGGTGCGGCCGGTGGGGGCGACGACGAGGAGCGAGTCGCCCTGGCCGACGTCGATGGCGGTGACTTCGAGAGTGTTGGGATGGACGGCGGGCGGCGGAGGGCCAGAGGACCAGCGCGGCGGCGAGGGGCAGCGCGGCGAGGGCGGCGAGCAGGAATGCACGCGAACGGCGGATGGCCCAGCAGCAGAAGGCGACGCAGGCGACGGCGAGCGAGGGCGCGCGGCAGGGTCGGGCCGGGGACGCGCAGGTCGGCGGCCTGGGCGTGGCTGATGCGCTGGATGGCGCCAGTGACGGCGTGCAGCAGCAGCGCGAGCGCGGCGGCGGGGAGGGCGGCGAGGTACGGGCTGAGCGAGCGAGGCGAGGAAGGTCGCGAGGCCGAGCGGGGCGAGGATGCCGACCAGCGGAATGGAGAGCATGTTGGCGGGCAGAGCGAAGACGGTGGCGCGATGGAAGTAGAGGGCCATGGGGAGGACCATGACGGCTTCGGCGATGAGGCCGATGAGGGCGAGCGAGGCGGCGCAGAGCGTGAAGCGGACGAATGCGCGGATTGGGAGGGACGCGGAGACGCGGGTGCCGATTGACGTCGGCGAGGGCTTCGCCCCAGAGGCGGAGCATGATGCGGAAGTGGGCGAGGCGCGGCGGGAGAGCGGTGTCGCGCCAGGGGTCGCGCAGGTTGCGGGCGGCGCGGGCGTAGGGCAGGAAGGTGCGTTCGCCGAGCGGCATGGCGATGCCGGCGATGGCGACGATGGCGAGGAAGGTCATCTGGAAGCTGGCTTCGAAGAGGGCGCGCGGCGAGAGGAGGAGCACGGCGAGCGCGGCGGCGCCGAGGGCGTTGAGGGTGTTGCGGCTCGCGGGAGAGCAGGCGGGCGAGCAGAAAGACGGCGGTCATCAGGAGAGCGCGCTGGACGGGAACGCCGAAGCCGGTGAGCAGCGCGTAGGCGGCAGGTGAGAGCGAGGGTGAGCAGGGTGGCGGGACCGTCGCGCAAGATGCAGGCGGCGGGAGAGAAAGAAGAGCAGGCCGGCGAGCAGGGCGACGTGCATGCCGGAGACGACGAAGAGGTGGAAGGAGCCGGTGCGCTCGAAGCCGAGGCGGAGGGTGTGGGTGAGGCGGGTGCGGTCGCCGAAGAGCATGGCGTTGAGCATGCCGGCGTCGTCGGGAGTGAGGCGGAGAGCCGCGCGGAAGGCGGCGGTTGGGTGCGGAGCGGGTGTAGGCGAGCAGGCGGGCGGCGGCCCAGGATCTGGGCGGCGAAGATGTGGCATTTCGCGTTCGCAGACAAGGCTGCGAGCGGGCGAATGAAGGGGCGAACCCGCCCAAGCGAAGCTTGGATGGGGCACCCTCGGTCGTGGCCATGATGCGGAGGTTGGTGGCGGGAAGGTTGGCGGTGGCGGCGATGCCTTGGTCGAGGAGGTAGTCGGCGTACTGCCATGCGCCGGGGTCGCGGTAACGCTCGGGCGCGCGCAGGCGAAGAGGCGCTTCGACGAGATCGCCGCAGTGGAGCTGGGGTTGGGGGGTGGTCGGTCCTGCGGATTGCGCGGCGCGAAGAGAGTGGCGCGGACGCCGGCGATTCCGCTCGCGCTGCCGGCTCCGATGGGGACCATGCGGGAGGTGGAGGGGGTGACGTCTTCGATGGCGGTGACGGCGAGGTCGAGGGAGGTGGTCGGGCGTGGCGGTAGCGGTCGAGGTCGTCCCACTGGTCGGGATCGAAGTCGCCGTTGGCGTCGGAATCGGAATCGGTGCGCGGAGGGAGGGTGCGGATGCGGACGACGCGGGCCTGGACGGTGCGGCTGAGGCCGTCGGCGTAGGCGAGCAGCGCGGTTTGGGGCGAAGGGGAGGGTTCGATCTGCGCGGACCAGAGGCCGGCGGCGATCCAGAGCGCGAGGACTGCGATTACGGCCAGGCGGAATGCGCGGCGGAGGGCGAGCAGGGTGATCGCGACGAGGGCGAGGGCGGCGAAGAGCAGAAGGAGGGTGGGGCGCGAGGTTGCGGGCGGAAGCTGGGTGAGGGATGCTCCGAGGGCGAAGCAGACGGCGGCGGCGAGCAAGGGCGCGCGGCGGAAGCGGAGGGGCTCGACGCGGGGGAAGCGGGGCCAGAGGCGTTCTTCCCAAGACCGCGGGCGTTCCTCAGGCCGCAGGCGCTGCTCGCGTGCTGATTCGGATTCGGGTCTGGAAGCACCAGAGGATTGCCGCAACAGGCACCCCGTCTTTCGGCGTCCATCTTTTCAGATTGCGGCAGCGGTGGACAGGAAATTCTTGCGGTGAGTCCTGCCAGGCGGTCCTGCCGGACGGGCGCCCTGCGCGGGCGGCGGTCACTTCGTGACTTATGCCGAGCTAGTCGCATGGTCCTCCCTTCGGTCGGCACGGAATTAATTGGGCGACCAACGGGAGCACCATCGCGAAGCCGAATACCCGTTACGAAGTGACTTCAGCGGGTGAGGAGGGCGACGGTTTCGATGTGGGTGGTTTGGGGGAAGAGGTCGAGGAGGTGGAGGGCGGCGACGGTGTAGCCGGACGCGGCGAGGGTTTGGAGGTCGCCGGGGAGGGTTTCGGGGGAGCAGGAGACGTAGGTGAGGGTGGGCGCGGCGATGCGGGCGAGGAGCTGGCAGATCTCGCGGCCGGCGCCGGTGCGGGGCGGGTCGAGGACGATGAGCGAGGGGCGGTCGCGCTGCAGGACGGCGGCGCGGAGGAAGTCGAGGGTGGTGGCGCGGACGGCGTGAAGGTTGGGGAGCTTGGTGGCAGCGAGCGCGGCGAAGGAGGGTTCGGCGATCTCGACCGCGGTGACCTGGGCGAAGCTGCGGGCGAGGGTTTGGGAGAAGAGGCCGACGCCGGCGTAGAGGTCCCAGGCTAAGTCGCCAGTGTGGTTCGTGGTGACGAGGCTGAGGAGTTCGGGCAGGAGGAAGCGGTTGACCTGGAAGAAGGCGGTGCGGGGAACCCAGAAGGAGAGGGGTTGTTCGTTGTCTGTTGTCGGTTCACCGTTGATGGGATATTGCAGGCCGGGGGCGCCCCAGGCGGGGCCGGGGCGGGCGGTTTCGCTGCGGCGGCTGCGCAGGGCGGAGTAGGGCGGCAGCAGATAGACGCCGGCGCCGGCGAGTTCGGGCAGGCGCGCGCGCAGGGCTTCCGAGAGCATGGCGAAGAGCGGGCCGAGGCTGCCGGGGAGGGATTTGGAGTTGCTGCGGAGGTAGAGGCTGAGCTGGAGGCGGGACTGGTCGGGGAGGGTGAAGAGCTCGAGCTGGTCGAGGGTGAACCAGGGGCTGCGCAGCCAGACGCCGGGGTCGGCGTTGAGCAGGGCGAGGAGGGATTCGGCGGCGCGCCAGAGGATGGGCGCGGCGATGGGGCATTGGGTGATGGGGAGAAAGGTCGCGCCGTGCTGGCGGGTGTTGGGCTGATCGTCGCCCTGGTCGTCGTCGCGGGAGGCGCCGATGTAGCCGGCGCGGAGCTGGCCGTCGACGGTGTCGAGGGTGAGGCGGATGCGGTTGCGGTAGGCGAGCGGCGGGGAGGGGTGGAGCTGGAGTGCGGGGAGGGTGAGGCCGGTGGCGGCGAGCAGGGTGCGCAGGCGGGCGGACTTGGCGGCGAGCTGCGCGGAGTAGGCGAGGTTCTGGAGCTGGCATCCGCCGCAGGGGCCGAAGTGGGGACAGGGGGGGATGGTTGTCCTTTCTTCGTTGTCCGTTGTCCGTTGGTGAGGGATGGGATTCATGCGGCCAGTCGTTCTTTCCGATCCGAGAGCAAGCGTTATGTTCTATGAGCTATGAGCTATGAGCTATGAGCTATGAGTGGTGAGTCAGGTATCAGCCGGGTCGTCGTGGGGCATGTAGAAGAGGCTGAGGCGGGGCAGGGCGTGGGCTTCGAGCAGGCGCTTGTGCAGGAATTGCTGCTGGACCTGTTTGATCTGGACGGCCTGCATCTTGCCGCGGAAGGGTGCGAGTTCGCGGTCGGCCTGGGCGCGGAGTTGGGTGAGTTCTGGTTCGGGGGTGGCGGTGAGGAGGGCGGCGAAGAGTTTTTCTTCGAGGATGGTGAGGGTGCGGTCGGTGTCTTCGAGGTTGGGCTGCGCGTCGAGCGAGAGCGCCAGCTCGCGGAGGCGGGCGGCGGCTTCGGCGGCGGTGGTGCCGGCGGGCGGGGCGAGCGTGGTGGCGGCCGCGGCGAGCAGATCCGCGTTGCGGGTGAGGTAGCGGGCGATGCGGGCGGGCTCGAAGCCGGAGTCTACAACGTTGCGGCCGGGGGTGGTGGCGGCGGCGGCGCCGATGGCGGCTTCGCGAGACTGTTCGACGGCTTCGAGGACGGCCTGGGCGCACCAGGCGAGGCCGTTGACCTTGCGCTGGCGGCGGTTGCCGAGGCGGGCGCGCTGGGCGTCGTGCTTGTCGAAGGCGGTGTCGATGCCGCGCAGGACGGCTTCGAGCGGGATGCCGGCCTCGCGCCAGGTTTCGATGAGCGCCCAGTCGAGGGTGGAGAGCATGAGGATGGAGCCGCGGCGGGCGAGGAAGCGGGTCTCGATCTCGGTGAAGTAGTTGAAGTAGTTCATAGAGGCAGTTGCGAGTTGTCAGTTCTCAGTTGTTTGTTGAAATGCAAAAACACAGCGGGGCGCTCGGACTATTATCCGCTGATTGGCAGCGATGCGAGGGGGAGCCGGGGAATGCGGAGTGGTACGGCTGAAAGGAAAAGGCGCCGCTGAGATTCTGGCGGCGCCTTTTCCTGTGCTGCGAGTTTTTCTAGCGGTCGAGGACCAGGTGATCGCGCCGGTTCTGCTGCCAGCACTGCTCGTTGGAGTCGGTGCAGAAGGGCTTCTCCTTTCCGTAGCTGACGATGCGCATCTGGCTGGCGGCAACGCCGTCGGCGGCGAGCGCTTTCTGCATTGACTGGGCGCGGCGCTGGCCAAGAGCGATGTTGTACTCGGCCGAGCCACGTTCGTCGCAGTGTCCTGCGATGACGATCTTCATGCCCGGATGCTGGGTGAGGAATGCGGCATCCTGCTGGACCACGGTCGCGTCCGAGGTGCGGATGTCGGCCTTGTCGTAGTCAAAGAAGATGTCGTGCACGCTCTGCTCGAAGAGTTGCTCGTCGGTGAGCGAGGGAGCGGCCGGCGGCGGCGGGGGTGGGGGCGGCGGCGTGACGGTAAGGCGAGCGTAGGCCTGGGTGCTGCCTCCGGGCCCCTGGGCGGTGAGGGTGTAGGTGGTGGACTCGGCTGGCGAGACGGATTGCGAGCTGTTGGGAGCCACCGGGCCGATGCCAGCGATGGAGACGTGGTCCGCATTCGTCGTCTTCCACGTCACGGTTGCGTACTGTCCCTGCTGGATTGCCGAGGGAGTGACGGTGATGCTGGCGGTCGGCGCCGGCGGGGGCGGCGGGGGTGGAGGGGGTGGTGGCGCCGCGGGCGCCTTCTTGTGGCAACCCGCGAGAACGAGGATCGCAGCAAGGCAAACTGCGACCGGAAGCTTTTTCAGCCTGGAGTGGTTCACGGTAAATCTCCTTTGTCGTCATGCGACGTTGAGGCAACAATGATCTGCCGTCATCTCTGACAGTCATTCAACGTGGGCGATTGGAGGAGAGTTCAGGGGGCGCGTTGCCGGTTGGAGACGGAAACGAAGCTGTTGCGGAGGGCGGGCGACGCCGGCGGCGTGGGCGGATGCGGCTTGAAGGGAAGCTGAAGCCGCGCGGTCTTCAGGGCTTCGAAGGAAGGCGGGGTGGTGTCTTCCACGAAGATGCGCCGCGTGGAGCGGGGCGCGGCGGAGTCGGGTGGAGCGACGAACTCCGACGGGAGGCGGGTTGGGGCGGAGGCGTAGGCGTGGGAACCAGGGGTGGGCAGCGCGAGCAGGGTGAGATGGCCGGCCGGGGCCGCGGCCGATGACGGTGCGGAGGGGGGCGGTCCGGATTCTGCGGGGACGGATGCGGCGAGCGAGATCGACGCAGCGACACCGAGCAGAAAGAGAGCTACAGTGCGGAGTCTGCGGCAATCAGGGACGTACATATCCCCAAAATACTACAAAGTGGCCGAATCGATCTCGGCGGCGGACGGGGTGGCGATGAGCGTGCGATGGCCGGCATGCACGGAACGTTCACTTGACAAATGGGGGGAGATGGGCGAATTCTCGGAGTACCTACCCGGGTCCGGCACGACATTTCGGGATGCGAGGGCCATCGATTCCCAATCTTTTTTGGAGGTCGCATGCGTCATTTCCTGCGCGTTCTCTGTCTGGGTTTGTCTGGAATTCTTCCCCTGGTTCTGACCGGCTGCACGTTGAGCAACTCACCGGACGCTACGCCAACTCCGGAGCAGGGGATGGCGATCCAGGGGCGCGTGTACGGCGGGCAGGCGCCGCTGGAAGGCGCGCAGATCTACCTGCTGGAGGCGAGCATCTCGGCGTACGGCGGGCCGGGGATTGCGGCGTCGGCCAGCAACGCATCGACCTCACTGATCCAGAGCACGGCGACCGGCGCGACGCTGGATACGAGCAGCGGAGCGACCCACGGCTTCTATTACGTGACCAGCGACGTCAACGGCAACTGGTCGATCTCGGGCGGCTATAGCTGCACGCAGGGCGAGCAGGTGTATCTGTACACGCTGGGCGGCGGCAATGGCACGACCTCGTACAGCAATTTGTCGGCGGGCATGCTGGCGGCGCTGGGGACGTGTCCGGCGGGCGGCAATTTTCTGTCGGGTCCGTCGCCGATTCCGTATGTGGTGATCAACGAGGTGTCGACGATTGCGACGGCGTATGCGTTTGCGGGGTTTGCGACGGACGCGCTGCATGTTGGGACTTCGGGGTCGCTGCTGGGGCAGGCGGGGCTGGCGAATGCGTTTGCGAATGCGACCAACCTGGAGACGATTTCGACGGGCGTGGCGCTGGCGGTGACGCCGGGCTCGAGCAGCAGCGCGGTGCCGCAGTTGGAGATCAATACGCTGGCGAATATTCTGGCGGCGTGCGTGAACTCGACCACGCCGTATACGCTGTGCGGCACGCTGTTTTCCGACGCGGAATCGGGCGGCACGACGGGCACCATGCCGACCGACACGGCGACGGCGGCGATCAACATGGCGCACAATCCGGCGGCGAATGTGACCCCGCTGTATGGCTTGTCGATTGGGACGCCGCCGTTTGCGCCGGCGCTGACGGCGCAGCCGAATGACTTTACGATTGCGCTGAACTTCAGCGGGGGCGGGATATCGACGCCGACGGCGATTGCCATCGACGGCGCGGGCGATGCGTGGATTGCGGACGAAGTGAATCCGGGGCAGGTGACCGAGCTGAGTCCGCTGGGGGTCCCGAAGAACGGCTCGCCGCTGACGGGCGGCGGACTGAAGACGCCGGACGCTGTGGCGATCGACCTGAACGGGAATGCGTGGATTGCGAACTACTACAACGCGGGCAGCATTACGGAGTTGAGCGGAAGCACGGGCGCGGTGATGGGCAGTTCGCCATTTACCGGCGGCGGGGTGAATGAGCCGAACGGGATTGCCATCGATCCCTCGGACAACGTGTGGACGAGCAACTTCGGCGAGAGCATTATGGGCAGCGTGTCGAAGCTCTCGAACAGCGGGAGCGCGGACTCGGGCTCGAACGGATACGGCACCGGCATGGAGATCAACACCGCGATTGCGATCGATCCGGGCGGAAACGCGTGGAGCACCGACCTGAACTTCGGCAGCCTGGATGAGGTGAGCAATACCGGCACGCTGAAATCGGGCGTTTCGGGCTATGGCAACTTCAACAATCCAACCGCGCTGGCGTTCGACTCCGCAAGCCACGTGTGGGTGGCGACCCACGGGAACAACGTGAAGGTGTTGACGGATACGGGCGGCGCGGTGGGCACCTACACGGGCGGCGGGCTGCGGCTGTCGCAGGCGATCGCGATCGATGGCGCGGGCAACGCGTGGATCGAGAACACCAATGCCAGCCTGACGACGCCGGGACTGTTGAGCGAGTTCAGCAACGGCGGGACGGCGATTACGCCTTCGACGGGGTATACCAGTTCCACGCTGATCAGCAACACTACGCCGGTGGGCATGGCGATCGACGGGTCGGGGGATGTGTGGGTGGCCAACAGCGGCAACTCGACGGTGACGGAGTTTATCGGCGCGGCGGTGCCAGTGACGACGCCGCTGTCGTATGGGGTGGCGAACAGTCTACTAGGGACGCGGCCGTGAACGCGGCAGGAGGGTTGATGCGCAAGGCGATATTTGTAATGTTGACGGTTACAATTTTGTTGACGCTGACGGCGCCGCTGCGGGCGCAGACGGGCTGCACGGATTCGCCGGAGAACCCGACGGCGGTGCTGGCGCTGGTGGGCGGAGCGGGTGCGTTGTGGTCGGCGCTGCGGGCGCGGGTGAAGGCGCGGCGGAGGTGAACGCGCCGAGGGCTGGGCGTGCGTGGTAAGCTCTGTGGCGATCGACACGGAGCGTATTTATGGATGGCATGGGTGAAGTGATTGGGCGGCGCGCGGGGGATTGCGCGCGCGGGGTGAGGGTCTGGAGAGCTGCGGTGGGGGTGGGACTCGCCGGGATGCTGGCGGGTGCGGCGGTGTGCGCGGGGCAGACGACGACGGCGACGTATGCGTGGCAGAAGATGCAGATGCCGACCGCGGCCGAGGTGGAGCGGGTGTGGACGACGCCGCCGCCCGAGTATGGGCCGAATGTCTACTACGGGCTGAACGGGCTGGTGGACCGCGAGGTGCTGGCGCGCGACCTGGACAAGGCGGTGCAACTGGGTTTCCACGCGGTGACGGTGCAGCCGGGACGCGGGAATAAGGAGGCGTATCTTTCGCCGGAGTACTTCCAGATGTTCAAGGTGCTGGTGGAGGAGGCGAAGCAGCGCGATCTGCGGGTGTGGATCATTGACGACGCGGGGTATCCGAGCGGATTTGCGGGCGGACTGATTTCGAGCGAGAAGCCGGAGCTGCGCATGCAGGCGCTGACCATTGCGCAGACGCTGGCGGTGAAGGGCGGAGAGACGCTGCGGCAGGCGGTAGGGCCGGACACGGTGGCGGTGACGGCGAGGAATGCGGCGGGCGAGCGGGTGGCGGTGCCGGTGGTGAACGGCGCGGTGGCGTGGACGGCTCCGGCGGGCGGCGATTGGACGGTGCTGGTGGTGGAGCATGTGTTTCGCACGTCGCCGACGGCGAGCGCGACCAACCTGACGCACAAGAAGGACACGACGCAGTCGGTGGAGGACTATATGGATCCGGCGGCGACGATGGCGTGGATCCGGTTCACGCATGAGGGGTACTACAAGGCAATGCCGGAGGAGTTCGGCAAGACGATCATCGGGTTTCGCGGCGACGAGCCGGACTATTCGATTGCGGGGCTGCCGTGGACGCCGAAGTTCTTCGAGCGGTTTGAGCAGGTGAAGGGGTACGACGTGCGGCCGTACGTGGCGGCGATGCTGCTGGCCGGGGGCGGGCGCGGCGAGGCGGCAGTGAAGCTGACGGATGCGGAGGTGCGGGCGAAGGCGGACTACTACGACGTGTTTTCGCAGATGTTTGCGGCGGGATTTTTTGAGGTGCAGGGGGAGTGGTGCGCAGCGCACGGCGTGGAGTACCAGGTGCATCTGAACCACGAAGAGATGGAGATGCAACTGGTGCGGTCGGAGGGCGACTTCATGCGCGACATGAAGTACGTGGAGGTCCCGGGGATCGATGCGATCTGGCACCAGATATGGACGGACACGATCTCGGATTATCCGCGGCTGGCTTCGAGTGCGGCGCACGTGTATGGGCATCCGCGGTCGTTTACGGAGAGCTTTGGGGCGTACCGGCCGGCGCCGGACCTGGCGATGGCGCGGTATGTGCTGAATGAGCAGATTGTGCGCGGGATCACGATGACGGAGGGGATGTCGTTTGGGGCGTCGAGCCCACCCCCGGCGGATGCGCCGGCGCCGCAGGCCGCGGCCGGCGCGGCGCCGCGGCCGCGGGTGCCATCGGCGATGGCCGATCCGGGATGGCCGGCGCTGATGGAGTACATCCGGCGGCTGACGTATGTGATGGCGATGGGCAGGCCGGGGGCGGAGGTGGCGCTGTACCTGCCGTCGAGCTCGCTGTGGCTGGGCGATGCGGCGAGCGATGTGGCGTATGTGTCGACGGAGCGGATGCTGGCGGAGCGGCAGATCGACTTCGACATCATCGGGCTGAATGCGCTGGCGACGGACCTGAAGGCGGGGCCGGGCGTGCTGGAGACGATGAGCGGGAACAAGTATCGCGTGGTGATTCTGCCGTCGCTGGCGGTGCTGTCGGAGGTAGAGCTGGAGCGGCTGCGGGCGTTTGCGAAGGGCGGCGGGAAGGTGCTGTTCCTGGGGCGGACGCCGGCGCTGATCTCGCGCAAGACGATTCTGGATGCGCGCGCGGCGACGGCAGCGGATTTTGCGTGGGCGACGGTGGAGACGAGCGCGCAGCTTCCGCCGACGCCGACTCCGCCGGGTGCTCCGCCGGCCGCGCCCCCGGAGCCGCTGGCGGTGCCGGCGGCGATTGAGGCGGCGGTGAATGCGGTGGTGGGCCCGCGGGAGGTCGCGCTGGACGCAGCCGATCCAGGACTGAAGGTGATGACGCGGCGGCTGCAGGATGCGAGCGTCTACCTGTTCTTCAACGAGGACGCGCAGGCGAGCGAGCACGCGGTGACGCTGAAGACGGCGGGCAGGACCGCGGAGGTGTGGGACCCGCAGACGGGGAGGGTGGCGAAAGCCGCGGCCGCGGCGGCGAAGGGCGGGGTTACGGTGAAGGTGGCGCTGCAGCCGTATGAGACGGAGTTGCTGGTGGTGCGGTAGCGGAAGGCAGGCCGGGGCTATTTGGCCTACGGATTGTCTGACCACAGCAGAAATTCGATAGCGAGGAGAGACTCTTGGAAGAAAACGAAGGAGGGCCGCAGGAACCAAGTCCTGCCACGAATGACCGCGCGGTGAGGGACGACTGCGAATTGGCTCTGAAGCGGTATGACGTAGTGATGCGATACCTTGCCTCAGACAATGCGATCTATTGGACGCGCTCGCAGCTGCTCCTGGTGGCCCACGCCGCGCTGCTGGGATTTCTGGGAAATCAGCTGAAAGACGTGCCCGCGGACCTTGGCGGCGAGCAGTGGTACAAGCTGATCGCGCTGGCAGTGGAGCCCGCGTTTGGCCTGTGTCTATGCGTGATCTGGTATTTCGCAATCAAAGGCGGGCGCCATTGGATGGACCGATGGGAGAAGATTCTGACCGACAAGCTAGAGGCCGGAGCCTTCGGCGATATTGAAATCTACAGGAACGCTCTCCGCCCCAAGCCTCGCACAAGGAACGTCGCGTGGATGACCCTGGGTTTGTTTGCATGCTTATGGAGTGCGGCTCTCTGCCTGGCATTCTGTCTGATCGCCCAGAAGATGTCGATGAGCGGCGTGATTGGCCTTGAGTTTCTGCACGCGTTCTAGGTTTGTTGAGCGCAGTGCGCCGCAGAGACGGGCGCGCAAACGCGCCTGAATCCGAGCGGGGAAGCGGAAGACCGGGCTAAAGCCCGCTGCTACTCCGGAAACCCAGGGTCGGTACGACACGTTCAGGCGCGCTAGCTGTGGGCGGGTTTGGGGTGGCGGCCGTGGTGGTGGTGGTCGAGGTTGCGCTCGTAGATGATGCGGAGGCCGGTGAGGGTGAGGAGTTCGTCGACCTGGCCGATGAATTTTGAGCCGCCGGCGATGAGGCGGGCGAGGCCTCCGGTGGCGATGGTGCGGGTGGCGGGGCCGAGCTCGTCGATCATGCGGGCGAGGATGCCGTCGACCAGGCCGATGTAGCCGTAGTAGAGGCCGATCTGGAGGTTGTCGACGGTGCCGGTGCCGACGACCTTGGCGGGCTTGCGGATGTCGACGCGGGGCAGGCGGGCGGCGCGGGAGAAGAGGGCTTCGGCGGAGATGCCGAGGCCGGGGGCGATGGCTCCGCCGAGGAACTCGCCTTTGGGGCTGATGACGTCGAAGGTGGTGGCGGTGCCGAAGTCGACGACGATGATGGGGGCGTTGCCGGTTGAGCGTTCTCCGTTGTGGGGTGAAGGCGCGGCGGCCCGGAAGATTTCGATGGCGGCGACGCAGTTGACGATGCGGTCGGCGCCGACCTCGGAGGGGTTGTCGGTGAGGATGGGCAGGCCGGTGCGGATGCCGGGCTCGACGAAGAGGGGTTTGACGTGGAAGTAGAGCTCGATGGCGCGGCGCAGGGTGGAGTCGAGCGGGGGAACGACGGAGGAGACGACCACGCCGCTGACCTGGGCGATATCGAGCGAGCGCAGGGTGAAGAGGTCGCGCAGGATGAGGCCGACCTCGTCGACGGTGAGGGAGCGGTGGGTGGTGACGCGCCAGTCGGCGACCAGAGTGGCGGGTTCGCCGGCGGTGGCGAGGCGGTAGAGACCGAGGACCGTGTTGGTGTTGCCGACGTCGATGGCGAGGAGCATAGAGGCTAGGGACTAGGGGCTAGGGACTAGGTGCTAGGTACTAGGTACTAGGGACGAGGCGAAAAGCAACGGCAGAGATTCTGACTCTGCGAGTCAGAATGACGGGGTGGTCAGAGTTCGCGGAGGCCTCCGGAGAGGACGGTGCGGATCTGGCCGTCGTCTCCGGCGACCAGCAGGAAGCCCTGCGGGTCGAGTCCGGCGGTGGTGCCAGTATAGCCGGGGTCGCCGTCGCGGGCCTCGACGCGGATGCGTTTGCCGGTGATCCAGGTGCTGCAGGCGGTGGGGTCGGGGCAGTTGCAGGTTGCGGGTTGGGGGCTGCCGGTGGCGAGGGAGCGGATCTCGGCGTCGAGGGCGACGAGGATGGCGGCAGTGAGCGCTTCGCGGGACTTCATGCTGTCCTCGACGGCACTTCGCACCGTGCTGGACGCTTCGGATCGTTCGCGGCGGATGGAGGTGGCGATGGCGTCGAGTTCGGGTGGAAAGCTGGTCTGGTTGACGTTGAGGCCGATGCCGATGACGGCGTAGCGGAGGCGCGCGGGCTCGGTGGCGGTGGCGGGGTTGGAGGCGGTGTCGATGAGGATGCCGCCGACCTTGCGGCGGTTGAGGATGAGGTCGTTGGGCCAGCGGATATCGATCTCTTCGCGGATGCGGAAGCCGCAGGTGGAGGCGATGGCGGACTGCACGGCGACGGCCACGCGCAGGGAGAGCGCGAGCGCGGACTGCATGGGGATGCGCGGAGCGGCGAGGACGCTCATATAGATGCCGGCGCCGGCGGGGGAGTGCCAGGTGTGGCGGCCGCGGCCGCGGCCGGCGATCTGGCGGTCGGCGATCCATACACCGCTGCGGGCGCCGGCGAGGGCGGCTTTAAGGGCGAGATCGTTGGTGGAAGGGGCGGTGGCGAGGTGAGTGAGCTTGCCGGCAAACTGGGTGCCGGCGATGGCGGCTTCGACGGCAGCGAGGTCGAAGGTTGGGGAGGGTTGGGACATGTTCAGAACAGCGTACTCCAGGGGCAGAAGCCACCTCCCAGTTTACCGGGTTTTTCGGGGCGGGGTGAAGGGCCGGGGAATCCCGGGAGGAGCGAACGGCCCTTCTATAATTCTCCCGACATGCCAATATCGAAGCTCACTCGCCGAAGCCTTCTGAAGTCCATCGCAGCCACCGCACCGGCTGCCGCAATTCCAAGGGCGCTGCTGGCCCAGACTGCCAGTCCGCATCACATTGCTCCGGGTCCGTTCCAGCCCGCATGGGATTCGCTCCGGGCCGGCTACCAGACTCCCGAATGGTTCCGCGACGCGAAGTTTGGGATATGGTCGTGCTGGGGGCCGGAGTCGATGCCGGAGCAGGGCGACTGGTACACGCGGAACCTCTATCTGCAGGGCTCAAGGCAGAACAAGTTTCACGTCGCCAACTACGGACACCCCTCGAAGTTCGGGGCGGTCGAGCTGAATGGCACCTGGAGGGCCGAGCGCTGGCAACCGGAACAGTTGATGGACCTGTATGTCTCCGCCGGGGCGAAGTACTTTGTCGCGCTGGCGCAGCACCATGACAACTTCGACATCTACAACTCGCGCTTTCATGAGTGGAACGCGGTCAAAGTCGGCCCCAAACGGGACATCATGGCGGTGTGGGCCCGCGAAGCGCGCAAGCGAGGACTGCGTTTCGGCGTCTCCAACCACGGTGCACACGCCTGGCACTGGCTTCAGGTTGCGTACGATTACGATCCCGAGGGCCCCATGCAGGGCGTCCGTTACGATGCCTATACCCTGACCAAGGCAGATGGCAAAGGCAAATGGTGGGAGGGCCTCGATCCGCAGAAGCTGTACACGGGCCGCAATATCGTGATGCCGGATGGCATGACTACCATAGCCGCGGCCAACCAGTGGCATGAGGCGAACGACCGCCCGTGGAACGAAGGCGTGCCGGCCATGAATCCCGGCTTCGCGGAAAACTGGTTCCTGCGCTGCCAGGACCTGGTGGATACCTACGATGCCGACCTGCTCTACTTCGACGATAGCGAGCTGCCGCTGGGCCAGTATGGCATCGACCTCGTTACCCATTACTACAATTCGAGCGTGCGCAAGCACGGCAAGGTGGATGTGGTCGTGACGGCGAAGGACATCAAGCCCGAACATGTCGGCTCGGTCACCCTGGATATCGAACGCGGCAAGGCCAACGGAATCCTCGCCCAGCCGTGGCAGACCGATACCTGTATCGGCGACTGGTATTACTCGCGCGCGCTGCTTGACTCGCACACGTACAAGACCCCGACCTTCGTGATCCACTCGCTGATCGACATCGTCAGCCGCAATGGGAATCTGCTGCTGAGCATTCCCCTGCGGGGCGACGGCACCCTCGATGAGGACGAGCACGCATTCCTCACCAATCTCGCTTCGTGGATGCAGGTGCATGGCGACGCGATCTACGGCACCCGCCCCTTCAGCGTCTTTGGCGAAGGACCGCCGGACGCCGCCGCTGCCGGCACCTTCAACGAAAAGAAGCAGCGGCCCTACACCACCGAAGACATTCGCTTCGTGACCAAAGGCGATACCCTGTACGCGTTCGCCTTGGTGTGGCCGAACGATGGCAAGCTGCACATCAAGACGCTCGCCCGGGGATCGGCGGCGCTGCCGCGTCCAGTCCAGCGGGTGGAGTTGTTCGGCGCCGGCCGGATCGCCTTCGAGCAGGATGGCAGCGGCCTGCATCTCACCCTGCCCGCCGACCCGCCCAACCCCTACGCCTACGCCTTCACCATCCATGCCTGACGGGGCGTGCGAAAAAGGGCGATGGCGATCAGTGCGGCCGCGAGAGGCAGCGCGGGAATGGAGCGAAGGTGGAGGACGGACGGCGGGCGTCAGGTGAGGTCGGCGGTGATGCGCATGCTGAGGTCGACGGCGGTGGCGGAGTGGGTGAGCGCGCCGACGGAGATGAAGTCGACACCGGTCTTGGCGTACTTGGCGACGGTCTTGAGGTTCATGTTGCCGGAGGCTTCGATGGCGGCCTTGGGCAGGCCGGCGCGGATTTGCTTGACCGCAGCGGCGACTTCCTTGGGGGTCATGTTGTCGAGCAGGATGGAGTCGGCGTGGCCGGCGATGGCCTGCTGAAGTTCGACGGGGGTGCGGACTTCGACCTGGACCTTCTGGCGGGGCTCGCGGCCGGCGAGCGCGCGGGCGAGGACGGCGGGCAGGCCGCCGCCGAGCGAGATGTGGTTGTTCTTGATGAGGATGCCATCCTGCAGGTCGAGGCGGTGGTTGACGCCGCCGCCGCAGCAGACGGCGTACTTATCCAGCGCGCGCAGGCCGGGGATGGTCTTGCGGGTGTCGAGGATTTTCGTCTTGGATTTGGCGGCGGCGACGGCGCGGACGAACTCGTTGGTGAGGGTGGCGATGCCGGACATGCGCTGCATGAGGTTGAGGATGACGCGCTCGGTGGAGAGGATGCTGGCGGCGTTGGCGCGGATGACGGCGATGGACTGGCCTTTGCGCACGCGGACGCCGTCGAAGATCTCGGGGTGGGAGACGACTTCGAAGCGGCCGGAGGGTTTCATTTTTCCGAAGAGCGCGAGGAAGGCGGAGATGCAGCCGATGCCGGCGACGACGCAGGGCTCCTTGGCGATGATGGTCGCGGTCGCGCGCAGGGCGGGGTCGACGGTGAGCGCCGTGGTGATGTCCTGGGCGGCTTTGTCCTCGAGCAGTGCGGCTTCGAGGAGGGTGGTGATGCGGCGGGATTTCCAGTCCATGGAGGGATTTTACGTGGTTCGTTCTATGTTGTCCGTTGTTCGTTGAAAACGTCAGCTCAAGCGGATTCGAACGGAGAACGGAGAACGCAGGACGGCCTGGGCCGAGTGGCGTGGCCAGACACTAGTTGGCGGTGGGGTGCTCGACGTGGTCGATGACGATATATTCGACTCCGCCCATCGCCGGACGCAGATCCAGGCCGATCTCTTTGAGCGCTGTGGTGAGGAAGGCCCCCTCGTCCGCCGGATCGCTGGCGCCGGCGCCGACCTCCGGTGCGGGCCTCGCGCTGCGTGCATAGATCGACCAGTTCAGCGTGAAGTTATAGGTGCCGGTAAGTCCGGTCTTATCCACTACAGGACGTCCGATCCCAAAAGCTGGTATCGACAGGTAATCGGCAAAGGATTTCAGGGAATAGTTCTGGGCCACTGAGGTTGTCGCGCTGGTCTCACGAAGGCCGCTAAACGGCTTGCCGTCTCTCCCCGTTTGCAGAGGAGTCGTGTCGTTCGATGCGTCTCGTATCTTCGTGCCGCCCTTGGCTACCACCAGCTCGTAGATCGGGACCTGCCTGGTCTCGGAGTGCGCCTTCAATTGGAAACGCTCAGCCAGCAGTGTCAGCATCATCTCTTGGCTGTGCGCCTGCTTCTCTGCCGGGCTGAGCGCTTTCATCGCCGCAATGTCCTCGGCGCTCATCTTCGCCTCAACATCATAGCGCTCGGACTTCGCCCACTCTGGGCCGCCAACCACCCGGGTATCGACCGGCACGCCGTAGGCGTACATCACCAGCGTCGTTACGGTTACGCCCACTCCCTTAATTCCATCGGGCGTATTCCTCACGTAGTCAACTCCCATCGGCATTGGGTCTGGTTTGTGCGGCTTGATGGTGGCGGCATCGAAGGAAGGGGTGGGGGTGGCCGGAGTTGTTTGGGCGAGCAGTGTCGGGCAGGCGAGGAAGATGGATGCTGCGGTGAGAAGGAGGGATTTGCGGAGGGAGTTCAGAGCGGGGGCCGAGGGCTTGGTCATCGTGTGGGGAATTTTACTCTGACGCATCGGGATCGCCTGAAAAGGGCCGTGCGTCTTGGCTTGGCAAACGGTGCGGCAGGTCCTTCGACTGCGTCTCTCGCGATAAAGCTGCGAGAGACTCCGCTCAGGATGACGGATTCAACTTTGATCCAGAGCATCCGTCAATGGATCAGGCTGGCGGGGTGTAGGTGGTGAGGGTGCCGGTGGCGAGGGCGACGGTGACGGAGTCGTCGGGGGTTTTGGTGGAGGGGCCGTCGGAGGCGGGGTGGTATTCGATGCGGAGCTGGGTGGAGTCGACCAGGACGCGGCAGTAGCCGAAGTTGGCGTCGTCGTAGCTGTTGAAGCTGACGCTGTCGTTGGCTTCGGGCTGGGCGAATACGGGCATGGACTGCGGCGTGCGGATGGTGACGCCCTTATTCAGCTTCTGCAGCGGGCCATGGCCGCCGCAGCCGACGACCAGGTACGGAATCTGGCGCTGTCCGATGGTGCGGGTGAAGCGCTGGTAGTTGTGGGAGTGTCCGCTGAGGACGGCGTGGGGCCAGACTCCGGTCTCTTTGCAAATGGCATCGATTTCCTTGAGCATGACCAGCGAGCTGGAGTGGGTTCCTCCCCAGGCGTAGGGCGGGTGGTGGACGGCGATGAGGACGGCGCCCTTGAAATCGTCGGTGGTGACGCGGGTGAGCGCGGCTTTGAGGTAAGCGAGCTGGTCGTCGGGGATGTTGGGGAACTTGAGCTTGCCGGCCTTGGTGGGGTCCGGGGTGGACGAGATGACGCCCGGGTTCTCGAGCATGTTGGAGTAGAGGCCGAGGATGCGGACCAGCGGCGTATCCAGGGTGAAGTAGACGCCGGGCTGGATCATGGTGCTGCGCGAGACTACGCCGGCATCCTGCGAGTGGGCGAAGCCGGGGGTGCAGAAGTTGGTGAGGAAGGCGGAGAGGGTGTCTTCGGGCTTGCCCGGTGGCAGGACGATGCCGTCGTGGTTGCCGGGGATGGCGAAGATGGGCGCGGGGTAATCGCGGAAGGCGTCGTAGAACTGGTCGTAGTAGTACTGATGCTCGCCGAAGGAGTAGACGATGTCGCCGAGGTTGTAGAGGAACTGGGGGACGGCGGCGGGAGCTTCGCCGGAGAAGTCGCTGACCATCTTGTCGGCTACGGTGTATTCGACGCCGGGACCGCGGGTGTTGCCGGTGTCGCCGGCGGTGTGAAATACGATTTGTCCGGCGGCTTGGATGGCCTTGACGGCGGCGGGCCCTTTGGGGCCGAGCGCGGCAGCCAGGGTGAGGATGGGCTCGGCGACGCCGGCGACGGTGGGAAAGGGGATGGGCAGAAACTTCTTGGCCTTGGTTAAGGCGTCCATCTCCTTGTAGGCGACGGTATCGGATGCGTGGGGGACCTTGTATTTGGTGGGGTCCTGGGTGACGGCCGGCTCGGCGAAGATGGGGCCGTTGACCGGGGTTCCGCTGGCGGGACGCGGGGATGGGGTGCTGGCGGGCGTTGCGGGGTGGGCGGCCTTGGTGGCTTTCGCGGCTTTGGCGGGGGTCTTACGCTTCGTGACCATCGTGGATCTCCTCATTGTCGTGGTGTCGCAAGCAGGAAGAGGCTAACTTGAGAGGGGGAAAGATGTCGAATGAATATCTGATGACGCGGGACGTGGGAGGGTGGAGGCGATAGGGCGGTGGTAGGGTTGATGCTCACGACGGAAAGAACGTGGATTACCGATCGAGACGATCAAATCCCGGGCGCGGATGAGTGGGCCGGGGAAGGAGAGGAGGCATGGTTGGTGAAGAACCTGTTTGACGCGGCGGTGGCGGATGAGGTGAAGAGGCGGCTGGGGGAGTTGGGGCCGCAGAGCGAGCGGCACTGGGGCACGATGACGGCGGCGCAGATGCTGGCACACTGCTCGGTGAGCCTGCAGTGGGCGGTGGGCGAGGTGGTGCCGGAAAAGGGGCCGCTGCCGGCGCGCCTGCTGGGGCGGGCGATCAAGCCGCTGGTGTTTCGGAACGATGACCCGATGCGGAAGAATTCGCCGACGGCGAAGAGCCTTCTGGTGGCGGGCGAGCGGGATTTCGGGCAGGAGCGAGAGCGGCTATCGGGGCTGATCGACCGGTTTGCGGCGGGAGGGGCGGCAGGATGTACGCGGAATCCGCATAGCTTCTTTGGGAAGATGGCGCCGGAGGAGTGGGCGATCTTGATGTACAAGCATGTGGACCATCATCTGCGGCAGTTCGGGGTGTGAGGGGCGAAGGCGAGTGGAGTGGGCGAGATAGGCAAATACGGGGATTCTTCGCTGCGCTCAGAATGACGAACGTAAATGCAGATTCCCTCCGGGAATGACAAACCAAAAGGCAACGACGGAGATTCTGACTCTTCGAGTCAGAATGACGAGCGTCGGCGGCGAGTCAGAATGACGAATGTGGCGGCCTATTGTGGTGGGAGGGCGGCTAGGGCGGCGCGGGTTTTGTCGGCTAGGGTGCGGGTTTCGGCGGTTTGTTTGCGGAGGCCTTCGACGATGTGGGCGGGGGCTTTGGCGGTGAATTTTTCGTCGGCGAGGCGGGCGTCGTTGGCAGCGAGAATCTTTTCGTATTTGGCGAGGTCCTTGGTGAGGCGTTCGCGTTCGGCGGCGACGTCGATCTTCTTTTCGTAGACCACGGCGACATCGAAGCTGGGAGTGCTGCGGGCGTTGGTGCCGGTGAGCGACGCGGCGGAGACGTGGATGGACTCGACGCGGGCGAGGCGGGTGAGGATGTCCTGGGTGAACTGCAGCGGGTCGAGGATGGGCGCGCTAGCGTGGATGCGGATGGGAGCGGACTCTTTTTCGGGGACGCCTAATTCTTTCCGCAATCCTCTGACGGTGGTGATGAGCTCCTGCAGGGTTGCCATTTCGGCGAGGGCGGCCGGGTCGCAGGGGTAGTCCTGCGCCTGCGGGTAGCGGGTGAGTGCGATGGATTTGGCGGGTGGGACGCCGGCGTAGAGGGCATGCCAGATCTCTTCGGTGAGGAAGGGCATGAAGGGCGAGAGCAGGCGGAGGGAGCCCTCGAAGACGGCGACCAGCGTGGTGAGCGCGGCGGTGGTTTCGGCGAGGGACTCTTCATCGGTGTCGCTGGTGGGGATGGCTTCGGCGGCGACTTCGAAGTTGAGGCGGAGCTTGACGATTTCGAGGTACCAGTCGCAGAGATCGCCCCAGAAGAACTGGTAGATGGTGTTGGCGGCTTCGTCGAAGCGGTAGTCGGCGAGGGAGGCGTTGGCGGCGGCGGCGGTTTGGGAGAGGCGGGCGAGGATCCAGCGGGATTCGACGGCGTCGGAGAGTGGGGAGGGTGGTGGGGGCGTCTGAGGCGGTGGAAGGAAAATGCGGGGGTCTCTCCACTGCGGCGGCAGAAGCGCCGCCTCCGGTCGAGATGACGGCATCATAAGAGTTCGAGATGGCGGAATTTGTTGGGAGTTCGACTTCGAGGTTGGCTTCGCGGGCGCGGTCGAGGTTCATGAAGAGGAAGCGGGCGGCGTTCCAGATTTTGTTGGCGAAGGCGCGATAGCCTTCGGTGCGGGCTTCGGAGAAGGCGATGTCGGTGCCGGGCGAGGCCATGCTGGCGAGGGTGAAGCGGACGGCGTCGGTGCCGTACTTGGTGATGATCTCGATGGGGTCGACGACGTTGCCCTTGGTCTTGGACATTTTTTCGCGGTTGGCGTCGCGGACCAGGGCGTGGATGTAGACGTCTTTGAATGGGACCGCTTCCGCAAGCGTGCGCGGGCTGCCGTCGGGCATGGGGACGTCGAGCATGAAGTGGCAGCCGAGCATGATCATGCGCGCGACCCAGAAGAAGAGGATGTCGAAGCCGGTGACGAGCTGGGAGGTGGGGTAGAAGGCGGCGAGGTCAGGGGTGAGGGCGTTGTCCGTTGTCCGTTCCCCGTTGTCCGTTGAGGACGTGCCGGGCCAGCCGAAGACGGTGAAGGGGAGCATGCCGGAGGAGAACCAGGTGTCGAGGACGTCGGTGGACTGGGTGATCTGGGTGCTGCCGCAGGTGGCGCAGGCGGTGGGTGTGTCGCGGGCGACGGTGATGGCGGAGCAGGCGGCGCAATGCCAGGCGGGAATGCGGTGTCCCCACCAGAGCTGGCGGGAGATGCACCAGTCGTAGAGCTTGGACATCCACTCCATGTAGGTTTTGCGGTGCTGGTCGGGAGTGAAGCGGACGTGGCCTTCGGCGACGGCGCGGGTGGCGTTGTCGGCGATGGAGCGCTTTTCGATCCCATCCAAGCGGAGCTTGGATGGGGCACCCGATTCTGAGGCCGGTTCAGTGGGGACTTTGTTGACGGCGAGGAACCATTGCAGGGAGAGGCGCGGCTCGATGACGGCGCCGGTGCGCTGCGAGAGGGCGATGGCGTGCTGGTGATCTTTGATGGCGACCAGCAGGCCCGCGGCTTCGAGGTCGGCGACGATCTTCTCGCGCGCGGCGAAGCGGTCTAAACCAAAGTACGGAGACCCGACGAGGGAGATGTGCGCGGTCTCGTCCAGGATGAGCGGCGAGGGCAGGTTGTGGCGCTGGCCGATGGCGAAGTCGTTGGGGTCGTGCGCGGGCGTGACCTTGACGGCGCCGGTGCCGAACTCGGGCTGGGCCCAGTCATCGGCGAGGATGGGGATTTCGCGGTCGGGCTTGCCGGCGGCGGCGCTGAGCGGGAGGGTGACGAGCTTGCCGAGGAAGGCCTGGTAGCGCTCGTCGTTTGGATTAACCGCGACGGCGACGTCGCCCAGCATGGTTTCGGGGCGGGTGGTGGCGACGACAATGGAGCCGGTACCGTCGGCGAAGGGGTAGCGGATGTGGTAGAGCTTGCCCAGGCGGTCTTCGTGGTTGACTTCGAGGTCGGAGACGGCGGTCTGGATCTGCGGGTCCCAGTTGACGATGTAGGCGCCGCGGTAAATCAGGCCCTGCTCGTAGAGGCGGACGAAGGCTTCGCGGACGGCGAGGTTGAGGCGGTCGTCCATGGTGAAGTATTCGCGGGACCAATCGACGGAGGCGCCGAGGCGGCGCATCTGGTCGGTGATGGCGGAGCCGTACTGGTTTTTCCAGGCCCAGACCCGCTCGACAAATGCTTCGCGGCCGAGGGTCTGGCGGGTGGTGCCTTCGGCGGCAAGAGCGCGTTCGACCAGCATCTGGGTGGCGATGCCGGCGTGGTCGGTGCCGGGGACCCAGACGGCGGTGTCGCCCGACATGCGGCGCCAGCGGGTGAGGATGTCCGACTCGGTGTGCTCGAACATGTGGCCCATGTGGAGGTAGCCGGTGACGTTGGGGGGTGGGAGCAGCATGGTGAAGGCGTCCGCGCCCAATGCCTCAGATCGGGGGCTCGCCATCCCACCCAAGCGGAGCCTGGATGGGGCACCCGATTCTCGGGGCGGGTGTGGGGACCTCGAAGAGGCGCTCGCGGACCCAGTAGTCGGCCCAGCGCTGCTCGATGGCGGAGGGGTCGTAGGCCTTGGGGAGGGTGCGGTCGGAGGGATCGGCGGGTGCTGCTGCGGGCTGCTGCTGGGGCTCTGATTGGCTCATGGGATGTCGTTCTTAAGGGTAGCATTGGCGGGCGCGGGCAGGGTTGCGGGGCGCGCTGCTTGCCGCGGCATTGGGCGTAGGGTAGCCTTCAGAAGGTATGGCTGAGACCTGTCATCGATGCGGGGGCGAGTTGCCGGCGGGAAGCGGGGAGACGCCGTTCTGTCCGCATTGCGGCGCGCCGCAACTGACGCTGGCGCTGGAAAACCAGTCGGTGCAGACGGGCGGCGAAGTGGCCGTCGCGGCCAGCACCGGCACGGCGGCGCCTCCGCGGCCGCAGCAGGTGGAGTGGAAGACGGCGATCCGGTGCGCGGCGGCGGTGGGCGCGGTGGCTGCGGTGCTGAGCGTGGTGGCGCTGCGCGTGGATGTGTTGTCGCCGCTGAGTTTTCTGTGGATCATGAGCGGGTCGCTGATTACGCTGGGGTTTTACCAGAAGCGGAAACCGGCCGCGTGGATGGATGTGCGGATTGGCGCGCGCATCGGCGTGGTGGTGGGGATCTGCATGGCGCTGGAGCTGGGGGCGGCGATGGCGGGCGCGGGGCTGGTGGCGCGGTTCCTGCTGCACTCGATGGGGAGCTTCGACACGCAGATGACGGCGCAGATCCAGCTGGTGGAGAAGACCATGCAGCAGCAGTCGACGCCGGTTCCGGCGGAGTTTGCGCGGTTTCTGAACTCGCCGGAGTTCCGGGCGGGCAGCATGCTGGCGACGTTTGCGTTCCTGTCGCTGGGACTGCTGGTGCTGTCCACGCTGGGCGGGGCGTTCGCCGGGCTGCTGCGGATGCGGCGCGGCACGGCGGTTTAGACGGGACGGGAAGCGGCTGAGTATTGCAGACGGAACAATAGATTGCGGCCGGTTCTGGCAGGGATGGGCTGTTCGGGGCCGGGTGTGCGGCGGGAACGAGCGGCAAGTATCTTTGGTTTGATGGAAATCGGCCGGAGCAGGTTTGAGCGGTCCGAATGGGGACTGGCGGACATCTGATGTGATATTCATCACTGCGCCGCCCCGGGGGATCACGTAAGCTAGGCGTTCCGGGGTTCACTCCAATGGTCGATCATTGTGTTAATCCGAGCTGCCGCCAGGAGTTCAAACTGTTGAACGCGGGCGACCTGTATGCGCACGAACGGCGCACGGCCGACACTGAATTTTTCTGGCTATGCGCCACCTGCGCCGCGACCCACGACCTGCATCTCGATCCGGCGGGCGGAGTGTCGGTAAGACCGCGCCACGCGGACCATCGCAGCCAGCCGCCCAATCCGGACAGCCATCTACGGCTGGTGTCGCGGTCCAGCAAACCCGCGCCCCGGCCGCACAGCATGCCCTCGGGCGAGCGGACGTTTTCCTTGGTGTTCGACGTCGAACCGTTCTTCACCGCCTTCCGTGCACGCGGCGGCCTAAATCGCTAAACTAAACGGGGAAGTTCTTCGCTTCCCAGTTCAACCGTACGGCTCGAGCTAATCCAGGGAGGCCAAGCGATGAACAAGCAAACTCTGCTTCCGCACGAGAAAAAAATCCACGCGTCCAGGGACGCGGTGCGCCTGGGCGGTTTTGGGTCCGGACGGGGCGCCAAGGCCAAAACGGGCGCGGACGACAAGGCCCACCTGTGGGAGTCGGCGTTCCATGCGGAACGCGGCTGCCTGGACGGCGGATTGCCGCTGCGATACACCGGGCCGGTCCCGCGCCACTAGCCGTTGCCAGTTGCGCGCTGCGCGAGGCGGCCGCAAAGCATGGGCGCGAGGCTTTCTGTGGCGCAGGTTGCGCTCGGATTATTTCGGACTATGCTGTTGCCATGCGTCCGCATGTGTTGGCCCTGCTCGTATTTCTGGTTGTGCCCCCCTTTCTAGTTGCCCAGAAGACGGAAGCCGATGTGCGCGCGCGGCTGGTGAATCAGCCGCTTTATCTGCGCTGGCTGTGGAGCGGCGATGAGCTGGCCTTCGATCACACCGGCAAGCTCGAAGGAACGTCGGCCGAGGTCAGCTTTACGCTGGCGGGCGTAGATATCCAGTCGGTCAAGCTGACGAAGAAGGAGCTGGTGCTGGAAGGCCAGCGGGTGGGCCTGGAGTTTAACCACGATGTGCCGACGCGGGTGGGCCTGGTGGTGCGCGAGACGCCTGGCTCGACCAAACCGGAGAAGATGACGATCCGGATCGAGAGGCCGGCGGACGGCGATTTTACGGCGGCGCTGGACCTCATCTTCGCGGACAGCATTGCGGAGCTGGCGCCTGGGTTTCCACCGTACTGGCGCAGGTTTGCAGAGCAACATCTGCTTCCGGCGGGCACGGTGGCTGCTCCGGTCAGCGCGGCGGCGGCGGGCAGCCCGGCCCAGCCTTCGGAGACGGCGAAGATGCGTCGCATCGGGGGCGGGGTGACTCCGCCGCGGCTGTTGACGAAGGTCGATCCGCAATTCTCAAGCGCGGCGGCCGCGCAAAAGTACTCCGGGGTGGTGCAGGTGAATTTTGTGGTGGATGCCTCGGGCATGCCGAGCCGCTTCCGGATTCTGCATCCGGTCGGGCTGGGGCTGGATGAGCAGGCGGTCGCGGCCGTGTCGCAGTACACCTTCCAGCCGGCCACGGAGAGTGGACTTCCGGTGACGGTGGAGCTGAACGTCGAGGTGAACTTCCAGATCTTTTAGCGCGGGGAACGCCGGCGCGGCGGCCGGGCAGTTTTGCACGCGTGGGCCGCGTCCGGGCTGCTATCATCAGCAACGACGGAATGGACGAAGGCGTAACCAATTATGAGCGAATCAAGCGAAGCAACTGCTGCTGTGGACAAGCCGAGACCGAGGCTGCGCGAGAAGGGCCGGCTGATGTCGGCGTCGGAGATTGAGCGCACGCTGGTGCGGCTGGCGCACGAGATTGTGGAGAAGAACGACGGCGCGGCGAACCTGGGGCTGGTGGGCATCAAGCGCCGTGGCATCCCGCTGGCCGAGCGGCTGGCCAAGATGATTGAAAAGATCGAGAAGCGTCCGGTGGATGTGGGCGTGCTCGACATCAGCTTCTATCGCGACGACCTGTCGACGGCGGGGCCGCGGCCGATCGTGAAGGCGGGCGACCTGGGGTTCGACGTGAATGGGCGCGACATCGTGCTGATGGACGATGTGCTGTACACGGGGCGCACGGTGCGGGCGGCGCTGGATGCGCTGTTCGACCACGGGCGGCCGAAGAGCGTGCAACTGCTGGTGCTGATCGATCGCGGGCATCGCGAGCTGCCGATCCAGGCGACCTTTACCGGACGCATGGTGCCCACCTCGCGGCGCGAGATTATTGAAGTGAAGCTGAACGAAGTGGACGGGCAGGAGCAGGTGCTGCTGGTCGAGCTGGTGGACTGAGGCAAAGCGAGTGACTGAACCGGCGAAGAGGGCTGCGACGATGGAAGCCGCGGCAATGCCGTTCCATGCGGGCTCGGCGGTGCAGCCGGCGGAGTATGCGGCGGGCTCGCTGCTGACGGTGGAGCATCTGTCGGTCGCGGATGTGGCGGAGATTCTGGCGGCGACGGCGCGGCTGGAGCAGATGGACGTGGAGGCGCGAGCGCGCGTGCTGCGGGGCCGGACCATCGCGCTGCTGTTTTACGAGTCGAGCACGCGGACGCGGACCAGCTTTGAGCTGGCGGCGAAGTCGCTGGGCGCGACCACTACGCTGGTGAGCGACAAATCTTCTTCAATTGAAAAAGGCGAGAGCCTGAAGGATACCGGGCTGACGCTGCGCGCGCTGGGGGCGGAGGCGATTGTGCTGCGGCATCTGGCGTCGGGCGCGCCCATGCTGCTGGCGCGAGTGACCGGGCTGCCGGTGCTGAATGCGGGCGATGGGATGCACCAGCATCCGTCGCAGGCGCTGCTGGATCTGCGGACGATGCTGCACCGGTTGGGATTGGATGCGACAACCGTGCATGCGCGGTCGCTGGACGGCGTGACGGTGGTGATTGCGGGCGATATTCTGCACAGCCGGGTGGCGCGGTCGAATGCGATGCTGCTGCCGCGGCTGGGCGCGCGCGTGGTGCTGTGCGGGCCGGTGGAACTGCTGCCGGACGACGCGCTGGGGATGGGCGCGGGGCGGGAGAGCGCCAGCGGCAGTCTGGAGATTGCCCGGGATTTCGATGCGGCGCTGCGGCGCGCCGATGTGGTGATGATGCTGCGCATTCAGAAGGAGCGGCTGGCGGGCTTCGATCTGGACCTGGGCGAATATATTGCGCGCTACCAGTTGAGCGCGGAGCGGCTGGCGGCGCACGCGCCGCGCGCAGTGGTGATGCATCCGGGGCCGATCATTCGCGGGCTGGAGATTGCGGGCGAGGTGGCGGACGGGCCGCAGTCGGCGATTGAAGAGCAGGTGGCGCAGGGGCTGGCAGTGCGGCGCGCGCTGCTGGTGCGGGCGGTCACTTCGTGAGCGTATACCGCTGCGCGTGGTCCTCCCGTTGGCCGGCACGGAATCGACGCCGACGGGCACCCGATCTTTCTGGAGGATGGAAGGCCTGAGTGATGAGTGAGCTTCTGATCCTGAACGGGCATGTCGTCGATCCGGCGAGCGGGGTGGATGGGCTGCGCGATGTGCTGGTGCGCGCTGGGCGGATTGCGGCGGTGGAGATGCCGGGCGTGCTGGCCGGCGTCGCGAGTACGCTACCGAAAGAGTTACAGTTGGATGCGGCGGGGTGCGTGGTGGCGCCGGGGCTGATCGATATCCATGTGCATCTGCGCGAGCCGGGGCAGACCCACAAGGAGACCATCGCGACGGGCACGGCAGCGGCAGCGGCGGGCGGATTTACCTGCGTGGTGGCGATGCCGAATACCACGCCGGTGAACGATTCGGTGGCGGAGTTGGAGTGGATGCTGGCGCGAGAACGCGGCGCGGTGGTGAAGCTGCTGGCCATGCCGGCGGCGACCTTCGGCAGCCTGGGCGAGGAGATTACGGACTTTCATCAACTGGTGCGCGCGGGCGCGGTGGGGTTTACCGACGACGGCAAGCCGGTGCTGGAAGACGGCGTGATGCGCGCGGCGCTGACGGCGGCGGCCGAGCTGGGCGTGCCGGTGTCGCAGCACGCGGAGGACACGCGGCTGACCGGGGGCTGCAGCATGAATGCCGGGCCGGTGGCGTTCCGGCTGGGGCTGCGCGGGATGCCGGTGGAGGCGGAGGCGCGGATCGTCGAGCGGGACCTGCGGCTGCTCGGCGAGATTGAGCGGGTGGATCGGGTGCGGCCGCATCTGCATGTGCAGCATGTGTCGACGGCGCGGGCGCTGGATGCGATTCGACGCGCGAAAGAGGAAGGGCTGCATGTGACCTGCGAGGCCGCGCCGCACCACTTCACGCTGACCGATGAAGCGATCGGCGACTACAACACGAATGCGAAGATGAATCCGCCGCTGCGCGTGGAGGCGGACCGCGCAGCGTTGGTGGCCGCGCTGCTGGACGGGACAGTCGATTGCATTGCGACCGACCATGCGCCGCACGCGAGCCACGAGAAGGAAGTGGAGTTCGAGCGCGCGCCGAATGGGATTACCGGCCTGGAGACGGCGCTGGGACTGGCGCTGCGGGTGCTCCATCGCGAGCACGGGATGCCATTGGCGCGGGTGATCGCGCTGATGAGCGCACAGCCGGCGCGGGTGATCGGGTTGAAGGACCGCGGCCATCTGCGGGTCGGGCAGCTGGGCGGATGTAGTGGTGTTCGACGCGGGCGCGGAGTGGAATTTCGCGGCCAGCGGGTCGCGGTCGAAGTCGCGGAACACGCCGTTCGATGGCGCGGCGATGCTGGGCCGCGTGCGGGCGACGGTGTGCGCGGGGCGGGTTGTCTTCAGGGCTTAGCGAGCCGGGGGTCAGTCGCGCTGCATGACGGCGAGTTCATTGCCGGCAGGATCGCTGAAGTGGAAGCGGCGGCCGCCCGGAAAACTGAAGATGGGCAGCGTGACTTTTCCGCCGGCGTCGAGGATGCTCTGCTGGGTGGCTTCGAGGTCGAGCGACTCCAGGACGGCGAGAGGCGCGGCGGTGCGCTCGGCGGGATCGGCATTGAAGCCGCCCTCGGTGCCACTGTTGGAGAAGGCGGCATAGGTGGGGCCGTAGTCCTGGAAGGTCCAGCCAAAGAGGCTGGAGTAGAAGGCGCGGACGGCGGAAATGTCCTGGGCGGGGAGTTCGAGGTAAGCGATCTTCAGATTGGGCATGGCTGTCCTCACGAGTGCATCGCGTCGCTGATTCCTCCATCCGCGCCGCCGCGAACCGGTTTGCGGCGAAGGTAGAGGCCGGAGATCGGCCTCGCGAGGGACGAATCCAAAATAAAGCCGCACGATCGCCGGGGTCAACTCAGGAGTGGGCGAAGCTCAGACGCGGGTGATCATGACTTCGGTGGACTTCATCAGGGCGGCGGCGGGCTGGCCTGTGCGCAACTGCATCTCGCGGACGGCGTCGGCGGTGATGATGGAGGTGATGCGCTGGGCGCGGGGCGGGTCGCCGATTTCGAGCACGACCTTGGCCAGCAGGCCGCTGATCTTGATCTCGACGATGGTGCCGACGAGTTGGTTGCGCCCACTGACGTTGCGGAAGCGCTCGCGCGAAGTTGTGGCCGGCGGTGCAGTTGGCGCGGGCAGATAGCGCTTGAGTGCGGCCTGCGGGATGCGGTGATGGCCGCCGGGCGTCTTGATGGATTTGAGTTTGCCGGCCAGGATCCACTGCTTGATGGTGGGATAGCTGACGCCGATCTGGGCGGCGGCTTCGCGCGGCTTGAGCAGGGTGTCAGGCGGCTTCATCGAGATTCCTCCTTTATGATCGGGTGCAAGTCCAATTGCATATCGTGAAAATCCAGCTCGACGGGATACTCTGCCTATCGCGAATCGTATGAAACCGTTATATACAAACGCATAGAATTATTCGATGCGCAATCTTCAGTTCCCTCTCGCTCCTCTTGTATGCGGCGCGCTGCTGTTCGGTTGTTTCGCCACTACCCGCGCCCAGACCGCTTCTGTCCACTCGCAGATTCCTGGCGCGGATGCCGGGTACAGGCTCTCGTTCCTGCCTCCCGGCGATTTTCCCATGAAGTTTGCCGCGACCAGTTTCAGATTCGCCGGCATCGAGCCGTCCACTTTCAATGTTACCGGGGCGGCGGGTTTCAACCAGATCCAGGCCCGCGCAACGGCTCCGGCCCCTCCGGCTAACCCGGACGCGCTGACCTGGCACGGCATCACGCTGTACGGCGCGTATGACATCGGCCTCGGCTGGGTGAGCCACGGCTTGCCGACGAATGGCTACAACTACGAGGGCGAATCGCTGGTGAACCGCAACGGCTACGAACATCGTTTCCTGGCTGCGCCGAACAACCTGCAGCAGACGGGTGTGGGGGTCCGGGGCCGGGAGAAGTTTGCGGATGGATGGTTTGTGGTGTTCAACGCGTCCACCGGCATCAATCCGAATTCCGGCCTGCTGGCCAACGCGTCGCAGACCGACATCGTCAACAACGGCCAGCCCCGCAGCAGCTATTCGGAGGCCATCGACGGCACGCGCGCGGGCCAACCCTTCAATGACGAATACTATGGCGGCGTATCGTCCGACAAATTCGGCACGGTGACCTTCGGCCGCCAGCGGTCGCTGGGCACGGATGTGATGCTGCTGACCGATCCGGCCGGCGGCAGCTATGCGTTCTCGTACATCGGGTACAACGGCACCATGGCGGGCGGCGGCGACACCGAGGACAGCCGCTGGGACGACGCGGTGAAATATCGCATCATCTTTGGCCCGGCCCATGTGGCTGCGATGTACAAATTCGCGGATGGCAATGGCGGCTGCTATTCGGGGTCCGCGGGCTGGACGGCCGCGACCTGCACGCCGGAGACGGCGCATAACAACGCCTATGGCGGCGATCTGGGCGGAACGTATCAGAAGTACTCCGCCGACCTGGTCTATCAACATTACAACCAGGCGATCAGCGTATTGAACCCGCTGCTGGGGCCGCAGAGTGTCGCGGCGCCGTATCAGTCGACCACGGACAGCATCAACACCAACCAGATCAGCGGGGCCAATCTGATCGCCACGAACAACACGGTGTATGGCATCGTGACCGACAACAACGCCTTCATGGCGGCGGGCAAGTATGCGGGGGAGCAGTTCAAGTTCTATGCCGGCTTCGAATACATCTGGCAGAACAATCCGCACGACCCGCTGGGGGTGGGCGCGTCAGACCAGGGCGGCTACTTTATGAGCGGCGTCGAGGACAACAATCTCGATACCGAGAAGATCGTGAAGATATGGTGGACGGGCGTGAAGTACGCGGTGGACAGCAAGACCGACGTAACGTTTGCCTGGTATGAGCAGTTGCAGAACGACTTCCGTTCTCCGCAGACCTGCTCGGTCACGGCCGGCTTCCGCGCTTCCTGCGCGGGCGCGCTCAACGAGGGTTCGCTGTACGGGGACCATCACTTCACCAAGCGCTTCGATGGCTTTGCCGGGCTGGCGTATTCCTTCGTATACGGCGGACCGGCGATTGCGATTCCGCATGGCCCGGGCGTGCCGTATCTCCACAACAGCAACTTTGCTCCGACGATTGGCGGGCGTTTCGCGTTCTGAGGGTTTGCAGGGCGGGCCCGGACGATGGCGCGGGCCCGCGCCCACCCTGCCAACCGCGACCCGGCGCTGACCGGAGCGACAAAGTTTCAGGCTTGCAAGTTGCAGCGATGGCAGGACGATTCCGCGGCGCAAGCCGCGTTTTTTTTGCGCCGCCCGGGCAGGTGAAAGGGAGGGCGCCGGGGTATGATGACTGCAAAGCAGTGGGGCTTTCCGTGAACTGACAGAAGGACGAAAAACTTTGCTCGATGGCCTCTTAGCTTTTTTCGATTCTGCGTGGACCTCGCTCTTTCTGGGTGCGTTCGTCATCTGGGTGGGGTGGGTGCGCGCGCGGCGGCGGCCTCCGACCAGCATCACGGCGGGAGGCGGACGGATCGTGTTCGCGATTGTGGGAGTGCTGCTGCTGATCCACGGCTTTTATCAACTGCTGACGCAGCCGTGATGCGGCGGAGCTGCGCGGCGGGTCAAGCTCCGGCTGCATCAGCTTGCCTGGTCAGTTTAATTCGGCGACGGCCGTTCGGCGTGGTCGATGACCATGATGTCGACGGGGGCGCGGAGGGATTGCAGCTTCAGGCCGAGTTGTTCCTCGAAGGCCTTGAAGAGGCCGGGTGGGGCTTTGGGATTGTCAGCGGATGTGGGTGAGGGGTTGAAGGCGCCGATTCGGCGGAACTGGGGAAACTCCGAGTCGCCGGGGGTCCAGGTGAGGGTGAAGTCGTAGCGTCCGGTGAGGCCGGAGCGATCGACGACGGGCCTTTCGGTGACGTTCTTCTGGAACCAGACGGCGAATTCGGGGATGGTCATGTTGGTTACCTTGAGGTCTCCGAGCCGGCCTTGCCAGCGAAATCTTTCCGGGTCGTCCGCAGTTGCGAGGCTGGGCGCGAGTTTCGGGCCTCCTCTCGCGACCGTGATTGCGAATACGGCGAGCGATTCTTTCTCGAGGTGAAAGGTGAGATGGAAGCGGTCGGCGAGCAGCTTCTGGATCATGAGGTACTTCTGCCGCTGATTGGGCCGGCCCTCGACGTCGGGAATGCCCTCGATGTCGTAAAGGGTGGTCGCGAACCAGCGGGGTTCGCCGGCGATTTGTTTTGCGTGCATGCCATAGCCGAGCGCGATGAGGTCTTCGACGGTGTAGTTTGTGGCGTGGAAGATGCGACCCTCGAAGCTGAAATTCTTGCTCATGTCTTCGGGGTTGGAGGGCTTGATGGTCGAGACTTCGAACGCGGGATCGGCGTCGGCGGGCATGTTCCTGGGAGAATCCTGCGCAAGCAGGGGCAGCGTGGCAAGGGCGGCGGCGAGGAGGAGGATGCGGCGGCTCGGCATGAGCTTCTTAGCTGAGCATGGGGGCGGCGTTTGGGCAAGTGCGGGGTTTGGTTCCGGTGTGAGAACGCAGGAGCGGAGTGCGCAGAACGGTTCGAGCGTTTGGGCTATCCGCGATTCTTCGGGGTCCTTCGACTTCGTGACTCACGATGAACCCGTGAGTCACTTCGCTCAGGATGACAAGTCTGTGAAAGGTTTCGCGGGTTAGAGGATGCCGGAGGTGCGGGCGGTGGTGGTGATGATGTCGAGGGCGCGGTCGATCTGGGGGCGGGTGTGTTCGCTGGTCATGATGGTGCGGATGCGGGCTTTGCCTTCGGGGACGGTGGGGAAGGCGATGCCGGTGGCCATCACGCCGTTGTCGAAGAGGGCGCGGGAGAAGTCCATGGTGCGGCGGCCGTCGCCGATGATGATGGGCGTGATGGGGGTTTCGCTGGCCGGGGTGGTGCGGCCGCCGATGTCGAAGCCGGCGGCGGCGAGTTGGGATTTGAAGTAGTGGGTGTTCGCCCACAGCCGCTCGATGCGTTCGGGTTCATTCTCCAGGATGTCGAAGGCGGCGATGCAGGTGGCGGCGACCGAGGGCGGGTGCGAGGTGGAGAAGAGGAACGGGCGCGCGCGGTGGTAGAGGTAGTCGATGAGGTCGCGGCTGCCGCAGACGTAGCCGCCGAGCGCGCCGATGGCCTTCGATAGCGTCCCGACCTGGATGTCGACTTTGCCGTGGGCGTTGAAGTGGTCGACGGAGCCGCTTCCGTTGCGGCCGAGAACGCCGGAGGCGTGGGCGTCGTCGACCATCATGATGGCGCCGTATTTTTCGGCGAGGTCGGCGAGCGCGGCGACCGGGCCGATGTCGCCATCCATGGAGAAGACGCCGTCGGTGATGAGGAGCTTGTGGCCGGGCTCATGCTCGAACTCGCGGAGGAGTTCTTCGGCGTGGGCTACGTCCTTGTGGCGGAAGACTTTGATTTTCGCGCGCGAGAGGCGGGCGCCGTCGATGATGCTGGCGTGGTTGAGCTCGTCGGAGAGGATGAAGTCGTCTTTGCCGAGGATGGACGAGACGGTGCCGGCGTTGGCGGTGAAGCCGGACTGGAAGACGACGCAGGCTTCGACGTTTTTGAAGGCGGCGATTTTTTCTTCGAGCTCCATGTGGATGCGCATGGTGCCGGCGATGGTGCGGACGGCGCCGGAGCCGACGCCGTATTTGCGCGTGGCGGCGATGGCGGCCTCTTCGAGCTTGGGGTGGTTGCACAGGCCGAGGTAGTTGTTGCTGGCGAGGTTGATGACCTCGCGGCCGTCGTAGTGGCAGACGGGGGCCTGCTGGTCGTCCAGGACGCGCAGGCGGAAATGGGTGCCGCGGGCGCGCAGGTCGTCGAGCGCGGCGGTCAGGTGGGCGAGCTGGGGTCGCGGGGTGGACTGGAGCGGCGCGGAAGATGCTGAATCCATGGAGACAATCGTAAACCTTGGCGGGCCGGGCGGTTTTCTGCGCGGAGTGCGCATCTTACTGGAGTGACGGGCCCCGGGCCTTGGGCCTTGTCATCAGCGTCGCGCGGCGCTATCACGCACGGAATGCAAGGGAAGAAAAGGAGCACAGGGATGAGGAATACCCAGGGATCAGTTCGTTCGCGATGGATGGTGGCGGGCGGCGTTTTGGCGCTGGCAGTCGGGATGCTGGCGGGTTGCAGCTCGCAGCAGGAGAAGGCGATCGACGCAGCCAAGAAGCAGGCGGCGGCGACGGGACAGGCGCAGCAGGTGGTGTCGATCGACAAGAATGGGAATACGACGACCACGACCGTGCAGCCACCGGCGCCGGGACAGACCGCGCAGGCGGTGACGACGACGGTGACGCCAGCCGCCGCGGGGCAGCCCGCGAATGCTCCGGCAAGCGGGCCGACGTATGCGAATGGCACGCCGGCTCCGGCGGGCCCAGTGCCCGGAGGAGCGCCGGTGATTCGGCCGGCGGACGTGAATATTCCAGCGGGATCGGAGCTGGCGATCCGCATCAACGAGAGCATCAACGTGAAGCACACGCCGGCGGGTTCGCCGTTTGATGGCGAGGTGGTGGAGGCGTGGACGGATTCGACGGGGCGGGTGATTCTGCCGAAGGGCACGCCGGTGGGCGGCGTGGTGGATGAGTCGCATCGCCGGGGCCACTTCAAGGGCCGGTCGGTGCTGGAGCTGCGGCTGACCTCGCTGACGTTGAATGGGCAACAGTATCCGCTGAGCACGCGCGACCTGCGCGAGACCAAGAAGGGCAAGGGCAGGCGGTCGGCGGGGTTGATCGGCGGCGGCGCGGGACTGGGGATGTTGATTGGCGGCGTGGCCAGTGGCGGCACGGGATTGCTGATCGGCGGACTGGCCGGCGGCGGCGCGGGTACAGCGGCGGCCGGACTGACCGGCAATCGCGACCTGGATATTCCGGCCGAGTCGATTGTGCACTTCCGGCTGGCGGACGATCTGACGCTGCAGGGGTAGGTACGAGATGCGAACGCAAAGGCCCATCCGGGTGGATGGGCCTTCGCGTGTGTGCGGGGGTGGTTTCAGGCGGCTTTGGTTGCGGCTTTCTGCTGGATGAAGCTCAACAGGTCGGCGTTGATCACGTCGGCGTGGACGGTGGGCATGCCGTGGGGGTAGCCGGGATAGAACTTCGACTGGGAGTTTTTGAGCAGTCTTGGCGGAGAGCGGCCCGGAGTCGGCGAAGGGTACGATCTGGTCATCTTCGCCGTGCAGGACCAGGGTGGGCACGTCGATGGCCTTCAGGTCTTCGGTAAAGTCGGTTTCGGAAAAGGCCTTGA
This sequence comes from uncultured Acidobacteriaceae bacterium, assembly GCA_963787905.1. Lineage (GTDB taxonomy): Bacteria > Acidobacteriota > Terriglobia > Terriglobales > Acidobacteriaceae > Edaphobacter. Next base: position 45,555 of record CAWBFL010000035.1, read on the forward strand.
TGCAGTCGTAGTGGGCTTTGGCGCCGCCCATCATGCCCTGGCGCCACCAGTTCTGGCGGACGCCATCGGATATTTTGGCCCCCGGCCGGTTGTAGCCGTAGAACGGGAGCGTGATGTCCATGTAGAACTGGGCGCGGTTGTTGGCGGTCTGTTCGCGCAGCCCGTCGAAGACCTCGATGGGGGTTCCGCCGGGGTTTTTGTCGGATTTGACCATGATGGGCGGGACTGAACTGATCAGGACAGCTTTGGCGACCCGGCCTTTGCCGTACTTTGCGACGTAGCGGGCGACCTCGCCGCCACCGGTGGAGTGGCCGATGTGGACGGCGTCGCGCAGGTCCAGCTTCTGGACGAGCTCGTCGACGTCGGCGGCGTAGGTGTCCATCTCGTTGCCGGTTGCGGTCTGGGTGGAGCGGCCGTGGCCGCGGCGATCGTGGGCGATCACGCGGTAGCCGCGCTCGAGGAAGAACATCATTTGCGTGTCCCAGTCGTCGGCTGAGAGGGGCCAGCCGTGGTGGAAGCGAGGGGCTGTCCTTTGCCCCAATCCTTGTAGTAGATTTCGGTGCCGTCTTGAGTGGTGAAGCTGGGCATGGTGTTTTCTCCTGGGGTGAGATGGGAAAAAAGGCCGGTGCACGATGAGAGTCGCTGGCGGAAGCTGAGGACGCGGAGCATTTTGGGGCGGGCCGAACCGGGACGCCCGTCCCGGTGGACGTGCAGAGGTGGAACTCGTCCGGGGTTGGCCGGTGGTGTGCCGCCGGAAAGGGAGGCAACCGTCACACCGGGGTCCCGAGGGAGAGAGAGTAGCAGAAGAATGTGAAAACCTGCCACTCGGGCTGGGCGGGGGCGGCGGGCTAGGAGGCTGCGAGGTGGGCGGCGACCAGGCTGGCGGCTTCGCGCTGGATGTCTTCTTCCGAGCCGAAGGCGGGGAGCCAGTGGAGGGCGGGGTCTTTGCGGAACCAGGTGAGCTGGCGTTTGGCGTAGTTGCGGTGGCCCTGGGCGGCGAGCGCGATGGCGTCTTCGCGGGTGATCTCGCCGCGCAGCGCCGCGACCGCCTGGGCGTAGCCGAGCGAGGTGAGGGGACGGCAGTCAAAGCCGTAGGTTTCGACGAGCTGGGTGGTCTCTTCAACCAGGCCGCGGGCGAACATCTCGTACGCGCGTGAGTTGATGCGTTCGTAGAGGGCGGGCCGCGGCGGATTGAGGCCGAGGCGCAGGACGCGGTAGCCGGTGAGCGCGGCGCGGCCTTGTTCCCATTGCTGCGAGATGGGCTGGCGCGCGGCGAGGGTGACCTCGATGGCGCGGATCACCTTGGGCGTGTCGTTGGCGTGGATGAGCGCGGCGGCGGCGGGGTCGAGGCGAGTGAGGATGCGGTGCAGGTGAGCGGGCGTTTTTGTCCGGCGCGGGCGCGGAGTTTTTCGCGCAGGGGCTCATGGCGTTGCGGCGCGGCGAAGAGGCCGTCGAGCAGCGCGCGCAGGTAGAGGCCGGTGCCTCCGGCGACGATAGCCAGGCGGCCGCGCTGGGCGATGCCGGCGATGGCTTCGCGGGCGAGGCGGGCGTAGTCGCCGGCGGTGCAGGGCTGGTCGGGGGTGAGGATGTCGATGAGGTGATGGGGGACCAGGGCGCGCTCGTCGAGCGTGGGCTTGGCGGTGCCGATCTCCATGCCGCGGTAGACGGCGACGGAATCGCAGGAGACGATCTCGCCGGAGAATTGCTGGGCCAGCGCCAGGGCCAGCGCGGTCTTGCCGCTGGCGGTGGGGCCGCAGAGGACGATGAGGGGCGGGAGTGCGACGAGGTGGGTCATTCAGAGATGTCACGAAAACCAAGCTATGAGAAAAGCAGAGATCACCCAGCGCCCTCTTCGATCCACGACAAATGACTACAGATGAAGGGCACTGTTTGGCTTATGCGGAATCAAATCTTTCTTTAGTTGGCACCATCTCACGACCTTCTCAGTCAGTCGATAGTGGCACAATGCAGAGCCGCGCAGATCCGGATGTTTTGCGTCGAGGATCTGATCAATCCATTGATCGATCTCATCCAGTTCATCGTCTGTGAAGACCGAGGGGTCCTTCAGATTTGTGCGGAGGTACTTGCATAGGATTCTATGGCCTTTGCCGAAATTCATATTGCCATTTCGATAGGCTTCATCGCTCAACCTGCCTACAGCGCGTATGAGTTCTCCTTGTACGGTCTTAGCCTGGCCCTGTGGGGGGACGAGCTCTTTCCAGAGACGACGAAATTCGGTCCGCCAAGTCTTGGCCGCCAATTGTCCACTCCTGATTTCTCCAAAGGGAGAGACCTCAGGGGCTAAAGCCCCGCTTCACTTGGGTAGTGTACGGCACGGCTGAAGCCGCGCTCCTAACGAGGGGAGTCTGCCGCTCACCAAAGGCGCCACCAGCCGCGGGTGAAGACGTGGTGGATGCCGGCGCGCAGGATGGCGAAGACGAGGGCAGCGGCGGCAAGCAGCAGGAGACCGCGGAGCTGGCGACGGCGTTCGGTCTGTTCGGCGGGAGTCATGCGCGGGTTCAAGCCCATTCTATGGCAGAAGGATGCGGGCGGCTGCGGCTGCCCAGACAACACGCAGGTCCTTCGACTCCGCTGCGCTTTGCTCAGGATGACGATTCTTTGGTGAGACGCCGCTCGGGCTTATTGCTGGAGGGGTTCGTTGTAGAAGAAGCCGATGCGGAGGGCGAGCATGGGGCCGTGATATTCGCGGGGCAGCGGCGGGAACTGGCCTTCGCTGGTGATGGCGCCCCAGGCGGCGCGGTCGAGGGCGATATCTCCGGATGGGGTCTCGAGGACGGGTTGTCCTTTGTTGGGGCCGCTGATCTCGCCGTCGGGCAGGATCCAGAAGATAATGCCGGTGATCCCGCGCTTGAGCAGCGGGGGCTGGACCTCTTCGGGGATCAGCGGCTCCCAGTTGCGGTAGAGGTCGGCGCGCAGGCGGCGCATGTAGGCGCTGAAGTCGACGCCCTGGGTGTCGGAGAGGATCTGCGCGCCGGCCTGCAGCGGGCCGGCGGAACTGGGCGCGGAGATCTCGCCGCCGCGGCCGGGGAGCGCGCCGCGCATGGCGTTCTGCATGGCGTCGTGGGCGCTCTGGCTGTTCTGGGCGAAGTTGGGCTTGGGCGCGGAGGGCAGCTCCACCGAAGGCGGCGCGGGCCTGGGCGCGGCGGGCAGCGGCAGGGGCGGCTGCGGGACCGGCGGCGCAGTGTTGTGCGCCTCCTCCTGCGGCGGAGGCGGAGCCTGTTCCACGGGCGGCTGCGGCGTGGGCGGAGCCTGGCGCGCCAGCCGCTCCATCTCCGCCTGCCGCTTCAGCGCATCCATGGTCTTGGTGTCGATCTTGGGCGCGACCTTGGGCACGGGCGGAGCCTTGGGCAGGTTCAGAGTAAGCTGCTGGTCGTGCTCCTTCATCACGGCGATGGGGTCGCGGTACTGCGGAACGTGGAAGAGGACGCGCGGGCCATAGAAGAGAAACCACCCGATGGCCAGCCAGACAATGACGGAGATGTAGACCGACTCGCGGAAGCGGGCGCGGGCGCGTTCGTCGTCGAGGGCGTCGATGAGGTGGATGAGCTCATGCTCGTCAAGCTCGCCGAAGCGGCCGGTGGAGATTCTGATGCGGTGGTCCCGGCGCAGGGGGTGAAGCCGCCTTGAATGTCCGGTGAGGATAGGCTGCGGACCGGCGGCGGCTTTGGGCGGAGGCGCGACCTCGGTCGGGCTCTGATTGCCGGGCTGTTCGCCGCTCTGGTCGTTGCCGCGGGCCGGTTTGGGGAACAGCTCTAAGATGGGCATTGGCAATCTTGGTGTGACGCGTAGGGCGGCCAAAAAGTCAGCGCGGAGTGGAAAGATACGCCCGCTCCCCACTCTTATAAGACACCGGAAAGTGCCGGGAGCCTCGCGCCTCTCTTATTTTCTCATCTTTTGGGTGGTTTGCCGGGGATCTCCGCGACGCGGGCCGCGGCGGGCGGGCGAACGGAGAAAAGCGACTCGGAGGCGCTGCGGGTGAACGCCAGGGTGGCGCGGGCGCTGAGCGGAAGATTGCCGCTGGTGGCCAGTTTGGCGATGCCGTGGACCAGCGACCAGGCGGTCCAGGCGAGCGGCATGGGGTCGCCGGCGGGGAGATCGCCGGAGACCTGCGCGGCGGTGACCGCATCGAGCAGGACCTGGAAGGCGGCCATTCCGGCGAGGTGGGCGGGGGAACAGTCGTTGGGGGGATGGGGCAGATCGAACATGACCAGGAGGTGCAGCGGCCAGCGCAGGGCGAAGTCGACGTAGCCCGAGCCGCACAGGATCAGGCGTTCGCGGGGCGACTGGCCGCGGGCCATGGCCTTGTGCATGACTGCGGTGAGGCGTTCAAAGCCCTCGGCGGCGACGGCCGCGAGCAGATCGTCCTTGCCGGCGAAGTGGCGATAGGGGGCGTTGTGGGAGACGCCGGCGCGGCGCGCCACCTCGCGCAGGGTGAAGGCGCGGGGACCGACCTCGCCGATGAGGGCGATGGCGGCGTCGAGCAGGGTGTTGCGCAGGTTGGGGTGGTGGTAGGGCTGGGGACGGGGCACGGATCATTTTTATCAGAGCATGTTGACAGAAGCAACTTTGGGGGATAGGCTGATGTTGCTTGTGTCAACATGTGAGATCCGAGGTACTAGGTACTAGGTACCAGGTTCGAGGTGCTAGGTACTAGGTGCCAGGTACCAGGTTCGAGGTTCGCGACAAGCGGCGAGGGGGCGTTATGGCAATCGGAGTGACTTACCGGCAGGCGAAGTTGCAGGATGCGTGGGATGCGATCGTCATCGGATCGGGCATGGGCGGGCTGACCGCGGCGGTGCTGCTGGGAGCGCACGCGGGCAAGCGCGTGCTGGTGCTGGAGCGGCACTATGAAGCGGGCGGGTTTACCCATACGTTTCACCGGCCCGGGTACCAGTGGGACGTGGGGCTGCACTACCTCGGCGAGATGCAGGATGAGGCGTCGCCGGTGCGGCGCGCCTTCGATGCGGTGACCGGGGGCGGGGTCACGTGGCAGGCGATGCCGGAGGTGTACGACCGCTTCCTGATTGCGGGGCGGCGGTTTGAGTTTTCCGCCGGCGTGGAGAGATTTCGCGCGGGGCTGGCTGCGGAGTTTCCCGCCGAGGCGCGGGCCATCGACCGGTACATCGCGGCGGTGCAGGCGAGCAACCGGGCGATGGGGCTTTACTACGCGGAAAAGGCGTTGCCGGGGCCGCTGGCGGCGCTGGCGGGCGGGCTGATGCGCGCGCCGGCGCTGAGGTGGGCGCGGCAGACCACGCGCGCGGTGCTGGAGAGCCTGACCCCGAATCGCGAGTTGATCGGGGTGCTGACGGCGCAGTGGGGCGACTATGGGCTGCCGCCGGCGCAGAGCAGCTTTGCCATCCACGCGACCATTGCGGAGCATTATTTTGGCGGGGCGAGCTATCCGGTGGGGGGCGCCGGTGCAATCGCCGGATCGATGGTCCCGCTGATCGAGGCGCAGGGCGGATGCGTGGTGACGGGCGCGGAGGCGGCAGCGGTGGTGCTGGAGCGCGGCCGCGCCGTGGGCGTGCGCCTGAGCGATGGGCGCGAGTTCCGCGCGGGCGTGGTGATCAGCGACGCGGGCGCGGTGAATACGTTCGAGCGGCTGCTGCCGGCGGACCAGCCCGAGGTGCAGCCGCTGCGCGCCCGGCTGCGGGCGCTGGGGCCTTCGACCGCGCACATCAGCCTGTACGTCGGCTTGGCGAAGAGCGACGCCGAGCTGGGGTTGAACGGGACCAACCTGTGGGTGTATCCGTCGTTCGACCACGATGCCAACGTGGAGCGCATGGCCCGGGATATCGACGCGCCGTTCGCCGGAGTCTACCTTTCCTTTCCTTCGGCGAAGGACCCGGCGTTTGCGCAGCGGTATCCGGGAAAGAGCACGATGGAGGCCATCACGCTGGTTCCCTTTGCGGCGTTTGCGGGCTGGGCGGAGACCCGGTGGAAGCGGCGCGGCGAGCAGTATGACGAGCTGAAACAGCGGCTGGCGGCGCGGCTGCTGGCGGAGCTGGAGCGGCAGGTGCCGTCGGTGGCCGGCAACGTCGCGCCATGCGGAGCTGTCCACGCCGGTGTCGACGCGCCACTTCATGAACTACGGCAGCGGGGAGATCTACGGCGTCGCAGCGACGCCGGCGCGCTACGCCCTGCGCGGGCTGGGAGCAAGGACGCCCATTCGCGGACTCTATCTGACCGGGCAGGATGCGGCCAGCCTGGGAGTGGTGGGCGCGCTGTTCGGCGGCGTGATCTGCGCGTCGGCGGTGCTGGGCAGGAACCTGTTGGCGGCGGTGACCAGGCCGAGGCCCGGGCCTGCCCGCATCCCGGCCCGCAAGCGCCTCGAAGGCGTGTCCTGCGGATGAAGTAATCTTGAGCCATGCCGAGTGGACGCCGAGGTTCGATTCATCTGTTTCGTCTCGCGGGTGTGGATCTGTATCTGCACTGGTCGTGGTTTCTGGTGGCGGCGTGGGAGATCCAGGCCCGTGGCGGACGCTACAGCTCCGTACTGTGGAGCGTGCTGGAGTACCTGTCGCTGTTCCTGATTGTGCTGACCCACGAGTTCGGCCATGCGATGGCGTGCCGCAGCGTGGGCGGAACGGCGAACCAGATTCTGCTGTGGCCGTTCGGCGGGGTGGCGTATGTGAACCCGCCGCAACGGCCGGGCGCGATGCTGTGGAGTATCGCCGCGGGTCCGCTGGTCAACGTGGCGCTGGCGCCGCTGCTGTACCTGGCGACGGTGATGACCGGGTCGATGGGATGGGAATTAACGCAGCCGGATGCGTACCTGTTCGTGCGCACAGTGCTCTACATCGATCTTGGCCTGCTGGTCTTCAACATGCTGCCGATTTACCCGCTGGATGGCGGGCAGATCTTCCGCTCGCTACTGTGGTTTGTGATGGGACGGGCGCGCAGCCTGATGGCCGCGGTGGCGGTGGGGTTCCTGGGCGCGGCGGCATTTGTCGTCTTCGCGCTGTGGTCGCGCGACCTGTGGCTGGCAGCGATCTGCGTGTTCCTGCTGATGAACTGCTGGAGCGGGTGGAAGAGCGCGCAGGTGTTGCTGCGCATGGCCAAGCTGCCGCGGCGGGAGGGGTTTCTGTGCCCCAGCTGCCGGACGGCTCCGCCGATTGGTGCGTACTGGCGCTGCGGAAATTGCCAGCAGCAGTTCGATACGTTTGCGACCGGGGGCGTTTGCCCGCACTGCGGCGCGCAGTACTCGACGACCATGTGCCTGGACTGCCGCGAACAGCGGCCCATGAGCGATTGGGTGGCGGGCGCGCATGCGGCCCAGGGCGTGGTGAGTGCCAGCTTCGAGCCGAAGTGAAGGCGTGGACCGTTGTACGTTCTACGTTGTTCGTCGCAAGAAGATCGGTGGTGCGGTGATGCCGCCGTATTCAACGGACAACGTAGAACGGACAACGTAGAACGGAGAACCAACGATGGCCGGAGCGGCGAGATTTGCGGAGGGCACGCGCGGGGTGGTGCTGACCATCAGCGATGGCTGTTTCCATGGCGCGCGCGAGGACCGCTCCGGGCCGGCGGTGGTGGAGCTGCTCGAGGCGGCGGGCGTGGCCGCGGTGGTGACGGAGACGCTGCCGGACGAGGTGGATCTGATTGCGGCGGCGCTGCGGCGGCACGCGGAGAGCGCGGCGTTGATTGTGACGACCGGAGGCACCGGGCTGGCAGCGCGGGATGTGACTCCGGAGGCAACGCGGCTGGTGTGTGCGCGGCTGGTGGAGGGGCTGGCGGAGCGGATGCGCGCCGAAGGGCTGCGGCATACGCCGATGGCCGCGCTGAGCCGGGGAGTGTGCGGCGTGCTGGCGGGTGCGGAGGGCCGGGCCACGCTGGTGGTGAATCTGCCCGGTTCGCCGGCGGGGGCGCGGACCTCGCTGGAGGCGATTCTGCCGCTGCTGCCGCATGCGCTGGATCTGCTGGCGGGGCGGACGGGACATTAGAAGAAGTTGCTAGTTACTAGTTGTTAGTTGCTAGTTCTCAGTTCGAGGTTCGCGGGGTGAGCGGGGGTGGGGAAGCGCAGTCCAGGAGTGGGATGGTGTGCGCCGGATTCCACAGGCCGCGACGGTTTTTCACGGACAACTGACCGCCGGCGAACTGACAACCACAATGCAGCCAAGTAGAATCACGAGTTGTGAGTATTCACCCGGTTGTTCTGCTGCACAAGATTAACGCCGTACTGATCGCTGCGCTGAAGCCGCTGGGAGTGTGGGGACTGGGCGGGCTGGCCTTTATCGATTCCGGCCTGTTTCCGTTGCCGACGACCATGGACGGCGTGGTGATCGGGTATGTGGCCGCCGACCACCGGAAGTTCCTGCTGTATGTGCTGATGGCGTCGGCAGCGTCGGCGATCGGCAGCCTGATTCCATACTATGTGGGGCGCGCCGGCGGGGAGCTGTTCCTGCTGAAGCGGATCAACCGCGAGCGCTACGAGGGGCTGCGGGACAAGTTCGAGCGGCAGGAGTTCATGGCCATCATGATCCCGGCCATGATGCCGCCGCCCATGCCGATCAAGCTGTTCGAGTTCGCGGCGGGCGTGTTCGAGATGAAGCCGCTGCTGTTTGCGACGGCCATCTTTGCGGGCAAGTTCGTGCAGTTCCTGGTGTGCGCGGTGATTACCGTGCTGTATGGGCCGGAGATCGCGCACACGGCGCGGCACACGGTGCATGAGCATCCGGCGGTGTTGCTGGGGATTGTGGGCGTGGCCGCCGTGTGGCTGGCGATCTTCATCATGCGGAAGCTGTTCGCGGGGCGGGAGACCAAGCTGCCAATCGAGGAGCCGAGCGACGCAGCGGTGGAAGAGGATTCGACGCTGATTAGTTAGCGCGGTGGTACGATGTCCGTTCTCCGTTGCTCGTCCACGCCGCGTGACTGCGGGCGGTTGCGTACAACGAAGAACGAACAACCGCTCTTATGCCAGCGGCTGGTTCTGCGCGGCATGCAGCGACTCGGCGATTTTGGCGGCGAGGACGGGCAGGCCGAAGAGCGCGCCGGCGGTGATGGCGGTGGAGGCCAGGTCGTTGCGGTAGAAGGGAAGGCCGGCGGTGTAGCAGGCGGCGAGCCCGGCGAGCGAGCGCGGATACAGAGCCATCGAGCCGCCCAGCCAGACCATGAAGTTGCTGATCAGGAAGAAGGAGGTCGACGTGGCCAGCGCGCCCACGGCGACGCGCAGGAAGGTGGTCTTCTGCAGCAGGCCCATGCCGAGCAGGCAGATGGCCGCGTACCAGAGCCAGGTGACCAGATACGCGCTGGCGTGGAAGGCGTAGCCATAGACGCCGACGGTGAGGTAGTAGTCGGTGGCGATGAGGATGGCCAGCGCGGAGGCCAGCTTGAGAGCGCTGCTGCGGGAGAAGCTGCGCGCGTCGGGCGATCCCATGCGGGATCCGAAGAAGAGCAGGCCGCCGCCGATGGCGGTGAAGTTCCAGCCGGTGGAGTGGAAGGCGTGGGGAAGGATGCGGCTGAGCACGGCGAGCAGCAGAACAAGATAGGCGGGCATGAGGACCTCAGAGAATCCGGTGGGAGTAGGCGCGAAGCACGCGCGGGTCAAGAAAAGCTGTCAGTTTCGATTCTCGGCCTTCCTCGCAGCGGGGTCAACTCAGTTGTTCGTTGTTCGTTGTTCGTTGCTAGTTGCTAGTTCGCTAGTTCGAGGCGCAAGGTTCGAGGCGGATGCGCGCGGGGTTGCCTTGACCGGGGCAGGATCGACCGGCCGATCTTCCACGGTAACTGAGCCGGCACCTAACAACTAACAACTAACAACTAGACAACTGAGAACTGACAACTGTTCTCATGCCAGGCCGGAGCCGCTGGCCAGCAGGGAGTGCAGGGTGACGTCGTCGAGGAAGGTGATCTCCAGGCGGATGGCGACGATCTGGCCGAGGTCGGCGGTGACGTGCAGGTGTTTGCGCCGGGTGCAGAGTTCGGTGAGGGTCTCGTGGCCGGAGCGGGTGAGCTCGACGCCGGTGGCGATGATGGCGGCGTACAGGTCGAGGACGGCGCGCAGCTGGAGCTCGACGCGGAACTCCATGTGGCTGGGCGAGAGGGTTCTGCGCTCCAGGATCCAGCCGCCGCAGTTGCTGAAGGCCGCGGTCAGCAGCGGCAGCAGGCCGTGGCGCTGCTCGTAGGTGAAGGCCTGGATGTCGAGGGATTCCATGATGTTATGCGCCGCTGGTGTGTTCATCGGAGCGAGGTCGGCGGGGCGTGAAGGCGACGGAGGTACGGGGGTCACGTGACTTGCCGGTTTTCAGTTCTCAGTTTGAGAGGGGCCGTGTCTCGGGCTGCCCCGGCCGGGTACCACCGACGTTGGGACCAACGCCTCCTTGGGTCTGACAACTGACAACTGAGAACTGAGAACTGAGAACTGGGAATTGGGAACCGCTTTAGTTCTCCATGATGACGACGGCCAGGGCGGTGTCGCGGCTGTGGGAGAGCGAGAGGGAGATGGTGGCGACGCCGAGCCAGCGTGCGCGGTCCTGGGCCCGGCCGGTGAGTTGCAGGGTGGGCCGGTCGCCGGGCTCGCGCAGCACCTCGAGTTCGAGCCAGCCGACGCCGCGGCTGATGCCGGTGCCGAGGGCCTTGGCTCCGGCCTCCTTGGCGGCGAAGCGGGCGGCGAAGCTCTCGGCGGCATGCTTCTTGCGCTGGCAGTACTGAATTTCGCGTGGGGTGAAGACGCGGGTGAGGAAGCGGTCGCCGAAGCGGGTCATGCTCTGCTGGATGCGCTCGATCTCCATCAAGTCAGTGCCGATGCCGATGATCATGGGGTCTTTCCGAACCTCAGCGTGGGGTTTCCGCATCCATCTATATCACGGTCTCATAAACCGGCGGGTTTGGAATGCGGATTTCGGGCCGAGGATGGTACCCTCTCATCAAGCTTTTCTGCACTTTGTAGCGCACGGTTTGAAGCGGTCGGCAAACGGGAACGAGGAGGGTTATGCCCAGCCAGCAGGAGGTCCGATGGTCGCAACTGAAGATCGGAGTGATCGTGCTGGTGTCGTTCGTGATTTTGACGACGCTGCTGTTCCTGATGACCAGTGCTTCCGGGCTGGGGCTGTTCTCGCGCAAGCTGACGGTGACCTCGTATTTCGGGAATGCGTCGGGGTTGAAGGTGGGCGCGGCAGTCAACCTGGAGGGTTACACCATTGGCAACGTGAAGAGCATCTCGGTGACCACGGCGCCGGACCGCAAGCTGACGCCGGTGCAGGTGGTGATGAAGATCGACGGCAAGTACCAGCCCGACCTGCATACGGATTCCACGGCGTCGCTGTCGACGGTCGCCATCCTGGGCGATACGGTGGTGGACATCAGCAGCCAGCATGCGAACGGCCCGGAGCTGCGCGACGGCGATGAACTGAAGACCCGGGTGACGTCGAGCATCCAGGATGTGGAGGCGGCGAGCGAGGCTGCCATCGAACAACTGAACGCGGTCCTGGCGAAGCTGAACGCGGTGGTCGACAACCTGCAGGCCGGCAAGGGCACGGTGGGGCAGTTGATGACCAATCCCGAGCTCTATAACAAAGTGGATGCCACGCTCGACGAGGTCCACGAGTTCACCGCGAAGCTGAACAGCGACGACAACACGGCGGGCAAGCTCTTCAACGACCACGCCGCGATGTACGACAAGATCAACGATATAGTCGCCAAGGCCGACGACATCACCAACGATTTGCAGAACGGCAAGGGCACGGCCGGCAAGATTCTGAAGGACGAGACGGCGTACAACAACGCCAACGCCGCGCTGAAGAACCTGAATGCGATTCTGGCCGATGCGCAGGCGGGCAAGGGCGCGGCCGGCATGTTGCTGAAGGACCCCGCGACGGCGAAGAAGCTGGATGACTCGCTGACCCGGATCGACGATCTGCTGACCGGCATGGACGAGGGCAAGGGGACGGTGGGCAAGTTGTTCAAGGACGACGAGACCAGCAAGAATCTCAACAATCTGCTGACCAGCAGCAACGATCTGGTGACGGCCATCCGCAAGGACCCGAAGAAGTATCTGGTCATTCGCCTCAAGCTTTTCTAGCGGCCGGATGCGGGCCGCGGAGCAGCAGGTGCCGGCGGCTTGGACGCTGCCGGCTGCGCGGTCAAAATCAAAGCCAACTGTTTCCTATGGAAAGTGGCGCAAAGTCGCCGCAGCTTCTACAATAAGCGGTAGGAATCGTATCCCCAGAATTGCTCGCAGCACAGGGTGGGTCGCAGTCAGGGCCGCCAGCGAGGATTAAGGAAGCACATGACGTTTAGCAGGATTGGCCGGATTTCCAGGGCCTTCGTAGTATCCATGGCGGTAGTGCTGGGCATGTCGGCGTGCGGTGGCTACACGGTCGGCTTCATGTGGGTTCTGGGCACGCAATACAACCAGATTGCCGGCTTCAAGATCGACGACTATACGGGCAACCTGACCACGATGGTGAACTCGCCGTATTCGTCCGGAGGTTCGGACCCGGTTTCGATCGCGGTGCGGGTGGGCGGAAACTTCGTGTTCGTGGTGAACAAGGGCACCGGCCACGGCGACGGCAACATCGCGGTGTTCGCCGTGGGCGAGGATGGCATTCTCACCTTCCAGAACACCTACCCCACGGCGGGCAGCACGCCGGTGTGGGCGGCGGCGGACGGAACCGGGAGCTACCTGTACGTGCTGGACTCGCAGGCGCCGGACTACGCGACCACCGGAAACGGCGACATTACGGTCTTCTCGGTCGACGGCAGCACCGGCCGGCTGCAGATTGTGCCCAACCAACTGATCAAGAATGCGCAGGGGCAACAGCTGAATTACTTTGAGGTTGGCCCGGCGCCGACGATGATCCGGGTGGGCGGCCAGTGCGTGTACACCCTCGACTCCGGCGACCAGTCGATTTATCCCTACGGCGTTGGCGGCTCCGGTCAGTTGACGGTGGAGACGAACTCGCGCTACCTGACCCACGCGGTCAATATCACCTCGATCAACGTGACCGGGAACAACATCTATCTGACCGACGCGGGTTCGACGCTGTCGACGGGCGGGGCGATCCTTCCCTATACGACGGGATCGGGATGCAGTCTGAGCCCGCAGGCCGACGGTGCGGTGCCGAACCTGCCCACCACCTCCGACCCGGTGTACAGCCTGACCGATGCGAAGAACAAGTTCCTGTACGTCGTGAATCACGCTTCGACAAACTCGCAGTACGCGAACAGCACGATCTCAGCGTATGTGATTGAATCGACGGGCGCGCTGGTGCCGATTTCGGACCCGGAGAATCCCTATCCAGTCGGCAACGGGCCGGTCTGCATGTTGGAGGATCCGTCGAACCAGTATGTCTACACGTCCAACTACAACGACGGGAGCGTGACCGGCAAGTTCATCAACTCGAACACCGGCCAACTTTCCGACCTGTCGCGTGGCTCGGTCTTTTCGGCAACCGGTCTGGCCACGTGCCTGGCCGACAGTGGAAATGTCGATTAGTCGGGGAGCAGCAAACGCAGGCGTGATGCGCAGTGAAACGTCAGCTTGCAGACAGGCGGGAGTAAGGCGAAGCTGGCCTTTTCCCGGCGGGATGAGGGCGGGAAAGTTAATTGCCCCGGAGCTATTGAATCGCATGACGTTAATTCCGATGGGCCGCGCGGTAAAGGCCACGATGCTGTCCCTGGCTCTGGCGCTGGGCGCTACCGCGTGCAGCAACGACTACACGGTGTCGTATGTGTATATGGCCAGTTCGAAGGCGCAGTCGACGGCCAATCCGCATGGGCTGATCAACGCCTACCAGGTCGATTACCAGTCCGGAAATCTGAATGTGATGCCCGATTCGCCCATCGATTCGGGAGGGCGGAACACGCTGGGGCTGGTGGTTGCGCCCAACAACCTGTTTCTGTATACGGTGAATAACTTCGACTCCGACGTGGTGGAGTTTGCCATTGGCACCGACGGCAAGCTGTATCCGGAGAACACGTACAACACCACGGGGAGCCTGCCGACCGCGGCGGCGATCGACGCGGCGGGCAAGTTCCTGTTCGTGACCTTCACCTACCAGAACAACCCGAATGGCACGGAACTGTATACGCCGGCGAATCCGGGGCCGGGCGGCATCACCATCTTCCCCATCAACTCGAACAATTCGCTGGGCACGCCGACCACGGTGAACGTGGGCCGCAACCCGGTGGGGATTCTGACCAGCACGGTGGGCAACTACGTTTACGTGATCGAACAGGACTCGGCCACATCGGCCAACCTGCTGGGCTTCGCGGAGAATCCGGCCAGCGGGGCGCTGACGCCGCTGCCGGGTGTCAGCATCAATGCGGGGAATGTTCCGTCGACCGGATTTCCCTCGGGTACGGACCCGGCGGGCATCCTGGAGGACAAGACGGGAACGCACCTGTACGTGACCGACGGATTGCTGAACCAGGTGGCGACGTATTCGATCGGATCGAACGGTGTGCCCAGCCTGGTGGGAACCACCGGGACCGATGCCGGGCCGATGGGGATGTCGTTCGATCTGAACGGGACGTATCTTTATATCGCGGCGTACACTGCGAATGCGGTGGACGGCTACACGGTGGGTCCGAACGGAGTGCCGGTGCGGTCGACCGTAGCGGCCAGCTCGCAGACCGGGACGGGGCCAGACTGCGTGACCGTCAGCGGGGCTCCGAGCAATGCCAACCCGATCCACGCCGTGTATCTGTACGTATCGAATTACTTGAGCAGCAACCTTACGGGCGAGCAATTGAATGAGCAGAACGGCGGCCTGGACGAGATCCAGGGAACTCCCTTCGGCGGCAGCGCCCTGCCCACCTGTGTGGTGACGGTGCCGGCGTTTCCGTTGCGGAATTACTAGGGACGAAGGGCCGAAGCAGGTTTGGCTTTGGGGACGAAGCAGCACCGGCAGGAGACAGATTTTCAGCAGGCGGCCGCGAGCCGCCGGGACGAAGGAAGCAGATGAATTTGAACAAGATTAGCCGTACGGCGAAGGTTTCGATCGTGTCCCTTGCGATGGTGCTCGGCCTGTCGTCCTGCAGCCTCGATTACGTGGTCGGGTACGTCTATGTGACCACGAGCAAGGCCAGCCCGGGCCTGATTAACCAGTACGCCATCGACTACCAGTCGGGCGCCCTGTCGCCGGTGGGCACGCCGGTGGCGGCGGGCAACGATCCGGTACGGCTGGTGGCATCGCCCAACGGCAGGTTCGTTTACGTCATCAACCAGGGCGACTCAACGGTGCAGGAGTTTGCCGTGCAGGGCGATGGCAGCCTGGCCTCGAAGAACACCTATCCCACCGGCAAGTCGCCGACCGCGCTGGCGATCGATCCGCAGGGCGCGTACCTGTACGTGACGTATAACAACGCCTACAGCGCGACCAATGTGGTCGCCGGCGGAGTCACCATTTTCCCGGTCAACGCGGACAACTCGCTGGGGACGTCGGCGAACGTCAAGGTCGGCAACAATCCGGTCGGGGTGGTGGTGAGCTACTTCAACCACTTCGTGTATGTGCTGGACCAGGATCCGGCGAACCCCAGCATTCTGAGCTTTTCGCAAAGCCCTTCGACAGGCGGATTGACGCCGGTCACGAACACGATCACCGGTTCGCTGATCACCCCCGCCGGCGTGGTGCCCAGCGCCATTGCCGAGGAGCCGACCTCGCGCTTCGTCTACGTGACCGACCAGGCCGCCAACCAGCTGATCGGGTACACGGTGCAGTCGAACGGCGCGCTGGTCGCCATGATCAACGGGCCGTTCCAGGCGGGACTGTTTCCTGCCAACCTGACCATCGATCCGCAGGGAACCGTGATGTACGTAATCAACTACAACGCGGATTCGGTGGAAGGTTACGCCATCGACACCATCACGGGCACCCCCTCGGGGGCGGTGGGCGCGTTTGCGACCTCGGTCGGCGTCGGCCCAACCTGCGTGGCGATCGATCCGGCGCTGGGCGTCTTCCTGTACACCTCGGATAGCCTGAGCAACACCACCACCGGCGAGCGGCTGAACCCGAGCACGGGCGGATTGGCGCAGGTGCAAAACTCTCCGTTCCCAACGGCGGGAACGCCGACCTGCGTGGCGATTGTGCCGAACGGTGCTCACGCCTCACAGATCATCACGCCGTAGGCGCGCGCCGCCCGGAACCGGTCCGAGACGCGAATTCGTTGTTCGATTGAAAGAGGCTGCCCGCTGGGGCAGCCTCTTTTTCTGGCGACGAAGACCGCCCGCCGGGTAAGCTTCGCATCACAAAGAGGGTGGTTTCACGCAACTCGCCGCCGCGATTGGGCTTCTAATGCGTGGGCTTCCAATTCGCAAGAAGCAAGGAGATGGTATGCGCTATTTCAAGTTCCTCGCTGTTTTCGCCGTCGCGGCCGCGCTGCTGGTGGCCATGCCCGCATCCCCCGCCCAGATCGCAGTCGGGGTCAACATCGGGCCGGCGCCGATCTGTCCGTATGGGTACTTCGACTATCCGCCGTACGACTGTGCTCCCTATGGGTACTACGGTCCGGACTGGTTTATCGGGGGATTGTTCATCGGCGCGGGACCGTGGTTCCACGGGCCCCACGGATTCTATGGCCACGTCGACAACCGCTACGATCCGCGGCATGGGTATAACGGGCCGTTGCCGGGGCGCGACGTGCAGCCGTTCCACCACTTCCAGGGGAATGAGGCGCGCGACGGGCAGGGCCACGTCGGTCCGGCCGGACATGAGCCCACCAATGAGCACATGCCGGGCGTGCAGGGCGGCTACCACTTCGGCGGCGGCGGCGGTCGCGGCGGGGGCGGACGCCGCTAGACCGCGGTTCGATGCGCAGAGGACGAAGGCCCGCCAGAGTCAAGTCAGGCGGGCCTTCGTGCCAAGCGATTCGTCGCCGTCCCGACGGAGTGTATGCTGTTGGGCAAGCTTCGGAGGTCTGCGATGGTAGGTCCCGGCAAGCCAGTACGCGTTCGTTCGGTTATTGCGATTGTCCTCGCAGGAGCATGCGCTGCGGTGCTGATGCGGGCGCAGACGCATTCCGCGCCGTCTGCTTTTGCCATCCCGGCCGCGATGACCCAGCCAGGGAGTCGTCAGCCGGTTTCGCCGGAGGTCACCACCCTCCACGAGTACAGCAACCTGGTGGTGGTGGACGTGGTAGTCAGCGATGCGCAGGGCAACCCGATCCATGGGTTGAAGCCGTCGGACTTCTCGCTTCTGGAAAACAACAAGCCGCAGACCGTGAAGCACTTCGAGGAGCACACTGCGGTGCCGGCTTCGGACCTGAAGATTGCGCCTGCGCCAAAGCTGCCTCCCGGCCTGTTCACCAACAAGCCGGCGGCGCCGGCGAATGGCCCGGTGAATGTGCTGCTGCTGGATTACCTGAATACGCCGATAACCTCGCAGCCATATGCGCGCAAGCAGTTGAGGGAGTTTCTGGACAAGGCGCCTCCGGGAACGCGCATCGCGATCTTCTTTTTGAACACGCAGCTTAGAATGCTGCAGGGGTTCACGTCCGATACGTCGGTGCTGAAGGCGGCGCTGGCGTCGAAGCAGGGAGCGCCGGGGGTAACAGACATTGAACAGGGGAAGGACACGAGCGCGGCCCTCGCTTATCTGAAGCAGGGCCAGGAGAAAGAAACCAGCGACAGTATCCAGCGCATGATCTCGCTGGATGCTTCCGACCGGCGCAACATGCAGGCGCTCTATACGTTGAATGCCTTCAATATGCTGGCGCGATACCTGGTCGGCATCCCGGGGCGGAAGAATGTGATCTGGTTCTCGGGCGGCTTTCCGCTGGATGTGGAACCCGACGTAAATGAGGCCGACCCGAACGATTCGGTGGTGCGCAACGACGATGCGGTACGCCAGACCGACAACCTGCTGACGCGCGCGCAGGTAGCAGTGTATCCGGTGGACGCTCGCGGGGTGCAGGGCGACCCGGCTCTGACCGATCAGACACTCTTGGATGCGAGGGCGAACACGGCTTACAACGCCGCTCTCGCATTCCAGACGGGTGAATCCCCCGACAAAGCCAACGACGACATAGAAGAGGCCAGCGAAATGGCTTCGCTGCGGGAAAAGGCGCAGGAGCAAGAGACGATGTATGCCATGGCGGAGGACACCGGCGGCGAGGCTTTCGTGAATACCAACGGGCTAGCGCAGGCGGTGAGCCAGGCGATCGAACACGGCTCGAATTACTATACGCTGACGTATGCGCCGACCAACGTCCAGTGGGATGCGAGGTTCCGGTCGATTAAGGTGAAGGTGGACCAGCCGGGGGTCAAGCTGACGTATCGCAACGGCTATTACGCCGTCGATCCGAACGACCGCAACAAGCTGAACGCGGCGGGAGCCGCGACCGCGCTGGCGGAGACGAACACGATGTCGACGGCAATGATGCATGGCGGCCCGCAGGCCACAGAGGTTCTGTTCCAGGCACGCATCCGGCCGGCAAGCGCGCCCCCGAGCGATGCGGTACTGGCAAGCAACCAGCTGAATCCGAGGATGAAGGTCAAGGGACCATACCGGCAGTACTCGGTGGACCTGGTGCCGGATGCGCATGCGGTCAGTTGCAGCGAAGAGGCCAATGGCAATCGCCACTGTGCGCTCGAAGTGTGGACCTTTGTGTATGACAGCGACGGCGAGAAGGTCGTCACTGCGAGCAATCGCCTGCGCAGCGTACTGAGCCCGGCAGACTACCGGAAGTTGTTGGCGGGCGGCATGGCCTTCCATCAACAGATCAGCGTGCCGGTGAAGGGCGATTACTTTGTGCGCACCGCCATCCACGACATGGTGTCGGACAGGGTGGGAGCGGTGGAAGTTCCGGTTGAATCGATTGCGCGACTGGAACCGCTGCAACAGGTAGCTGCCTCGACGCCGGAGCCGGCGGCTGCGCCCGCGGTCTCAGTCCCGGTTGAAGGGCCAACGATCACGCCGCCGGTGGCCACGCCGGCCGCGCCGCCCACCCTGAAACGGCGGACGGCTCCCGCGTCCAATCCCGATACGACGGCTTCTCCGAACTGAGTTGAGTTTCTCCCGGGCCTCCGCTCCGAGGGAGTTCCTGTGCGGGAGGTCTTTCCCGATGGATCGAGGCTAGAAGAATTGGCAATCGACGTGCGATTGATCGGACAAGGGATGCGCACCGAAAGCGCGGTCCGCATCTGCCTGAAGCCAAATCGCGCGGAGAGAGCTGCCATGATCATCCTGCTGCATACGTTCCTGACACTGTTCCTGGCGGTCTTCTCGCTGGGCCTGGTGATGATTCACAGGTTGGAGCAAACAAAGGGGATCGCGGCCCGGGCGGAATCTCGCACGGGGCGCATGGAGGGCGAGAAGGACGCGGCGTGGCGGCGCAGGCGGCAATCGCTTCTAGGCTGACGCCAGGCCGGCAGCGTTCCGTAGCAGGTGGGAAATAGATTGGCCACCGAGTGCAACGTCTTGCACTTTGAGGCGCGCGGGGGCGCGGCCTATTGGGCGGTGCGGCGCTGCAGAATCGCCTTGCGGGCGGGGCGCTCCACGAAGTACATGGCGGCGACAGCGAGCAGCAGGGCGGCCGCGTAGGAGACCCACGGATCGTATGCGGCCAGGTGCAGGCGCTCCGGCACGTGGTGGTCGCGCAGCAGGTTGATGAAGTTGAAGTGCAGCAGAAACAGCGCGTAGCTGGCCTGCCCCAGCAGCTCAATCGGCTTCCACGCGAAGAAGGCGGCGAAGATGTTCTGCCCGCTCAGGCCCACCACCAGCGCGGCAAACAGCGGGACCAGGAATCCGCCGTGCATCAGGATGTAGGGCACGCGGCTGACCACGGTGGCGAAGAACATGGCCAGCGCCAGCAGGCTGAGGCCGGCGATCCAGGCGCGATGGCGCGCGGCCAGCGTCAGGCTGGAGTGGAGCTTGGCCAGCGCGATGCCGGCCAGAAAGGTGCAGGCGTAGGCCAGCGGCGTGTACTTCAGCGTGCGAATCCAGAAGCCGGAGGAGTAGCGGTCGGCCGGCCCGGGGAGATGGTCCGGGTTCAGCATCATGTAGATGGTGTGAGGAACCAGCCCGAGGCACCAGAGGCCGAGCAGCAGCGCGATCAGGCGGCCGGGCGATTTGGGCCAGGGCAGGCGAATCAGCCAGGGGAACGCGAAGTAGAAGGCGGCCTCGCAGGAGAGCGTCCAGGCCACGGTGTTCCAGAAGGTGGCGAGCATCGGGTTCCAGCCTTGCAGCAGCAGCGGCGTCAGCACCACCCCGGCGAAGAACTGGCCATGCGGGCGGGCTTGCCACTCCGCACCCAGCATGCCGAAGAACAGCAGCAGCGAGAGCAGGTAGATGGGGTAGAGCCGGGCGAAGCGCGCGCGCCAGAAGTCGCGCTTGAGCAGCGGGGTGGGCCGGTCGGCGTAGTTGTAGGCGAGGATGAAGCCGGAGAGCAGGAAGAAGAAGCCGACGAAGACGTAGGAGTTGTCGATGACCGGGTAGAGGTACTTCATGTGCGGCGGCGTGAAGTGGAAGAGCATGATGTTCACGGCCAGCAGGGTGCGCAGCCCGGTGAGCGCAGGCAGTTGCGGCTTGCGGGCGGGCGTGTTTGATTGCGCAGAAACTGGGGACGGAGCGTCGAGGGTAAGCAGGGCGTCGGTCACTCTACTTAGTTTAGATGGAATTTACCTGCGTGAGTTGCGCACCGCGCGTCGAATTGAGGCCTGAACTATTGCAGGGTGAGGGTTCCGGTCAAGGTGACAGCGCCAGTTGCGCCACTGTTGCCAAGGTCGGTGACGGTGATCTGCGTAGCGGCAGAGTTGGTATAGGCAAACAGAACAGAACCTGGCCCGATCACATTGCAAGTGACATTGCTGAACGGGAAGACGCAGGGCGCGGTACTGAGTTCATGAGATCACAAGCTGTGATCTCAGACCGAGCATTTCTACGGCGTGACCAGCGAGCCGAGGGGTTCGCCCTGGACCACGCGGACGATGTTGCCGGGCTCCTTCATGCTGAAGACCATCATGGGCATGTTGTTGTCGCGGCACAGGGATACGGCGGCCGCGTCCATCACGCGCAGGTTCTGGCTGAGGATGTCGGAGTAGGAGATCTGCTGGTACTTGGTGACGCCGGGGTGGAGCTTGGGGTCGGCGGTGTAGATGCCGTCGACCGAGGTGGCCTTGAGCAGGATGTCGGCTTTGATCTCCATGGCGCGCAGCGAGGCGGCGGTGTCGGTGGAGAAGAAAGGGTTGCCGGTGCCGGCGGCGAAGATGACGATGCGGCCTTTTTCCAGGTGGCGCATGGCGCGGCGGCGGATGTAGGGCTCGGCGACCTGGTGAATGGAAATGGCGGACATGACGCGGCAGACGATGCCGAGTTTTTCGATGGCGTCCTGCAAGGCGATGGCGTTGATGACGGTGGAGAGCATGCCCATGTGGTCGGCGGCGACGCGGTCCATATCGATGGCCTGCTGGGCGACGCCGCGGAAGAAGTTGCCGCCACCGACGACGATGCCGATCTCGGTGCCGAGAGCGTGGACGGCGGCCAGCTCGGCAGCTACTTTATGAATGAAGACGGCATCGATACCGAAACCAGTGCCTGCTGCGAGGGCTTCTCCGGAGAGCTTGAGGAGGATTCTCTTGTACATGTCAGGACTAAGTATCGCATGGGGTTGCGACGGCTGGCTTATGGACGCTGTTTCATCGAGGCGTCGATCCGGCGCAGAATCGACGGATCTTCGTGGGAGTGCATCTGGAGCCAGCTATCTCCCACCTGGAGGACCTCATCGCTGTCGCCATCGTCCCCGCCGCCCAGGCCCTTATAACCTCCGATTGCGCAGTAGATGCGGTCTTCCAGCACCCAGCCACCGTAGTGGGTGATCCCATTGCGGGTGGTTACGATGGCTTTTGAGACAAATGCAGAGTGCGGTGGGACCTCGCAGGGGTCAGTGTCCTCAAGATTGAAGACCCACATGTGTTCGCAGTGGCGCAGAGGGATCTGTTTCCGGGAGGATTTCGAGAGCCAGATGTTTTGCCCCATGTAGGCCATCCCCTGCGGGTCGGGACAAGTGATCGTGAGGTCCTTTTCGCCGGCGACGACGTGCCAGTTGGCAGGATAGGAAAACTCGATGGGCCAGCGGCGATCGGAGAAGGACTTCCAGGGACCATGCCCATCGCAGGGAGGTTCGGGCACCTGGTGGAGTTCGACGGGGACGGTGGGGGCTGCGGCATCCGGCTGCCAGGTGCCGAGGATTTTTTCCCCGACGAACTGGCCTTTGAGGCCAGACCGTGTGGAGGGTTCGGTTTCGGCGTCGGTGATGATGCCGAAGGCGAATTTATTTTCCGGGAAGAGGTGTCCGCCCAGGCTGATTCCTTTCCAGTCATCGGTCGCGTAAAAAGCTGCGACGGCTGTGGTGTCGCCGCGATCGAGATAGAGCCGGATGTTGCGCTTGCCGAAGGTGCCTTCGAACCAGACTTTGGAGTCGTTGCCGTTGACCACCGGGGTGGCGGGGCATTGCCACTGGGCTCCATCGCCAGTGGGTATCAGCGGATCGGCGGGCTGCTGGAAGAAGGCCAGAAGCAAGACGGATACCAAGGCGAGGTTCGGCATGGCGCCGATGATACTACGCGGGTCTTGATACGGTGCTTGGCCAGCTTATCTTTTGGGAGCACTCGCCGTCCGCGCAACTTGATGGCGGGGATGGGGTATAGGAGGGTGCGGCGCGGCAGCAACTGCGCCCAAGGAGAGGTCCAAACTGATGCTGAAGAACGTACGATCGACACTTTTATCGGCGGGGATTTTACTGGCGGGGATCGCGGCCGCGGCCCCCACGACGATGCAGGCCCAACCGGTTCCGGGACCGCACCCGGCTTATCTGCACGCGCTCAGCGACCTGCGCGCGGCGCGGCACTACCTGAACGACGGCTGGGCGTGGGAGCCGGTGCGGCGCGATGACAATGCTGCGGTCGGCGAGATCGACGCGGCCATCCGCGAGATCAAGCGGGCCGCTATCGACGATGGCAAGGGCGACGCCGACCCGTTCCCGATCGACCGGCACCTGAGCCCGCACGACCGCTTCCGCAAGGCCAACGAGCTGCTCAACGCCGCGCACCACGATCTGGATCATGCGGAAGATCTTCCCGAGGCGCGCGGCCTGCGCAATCGCGCGCTCGGCCATATCGACCAGGCCCACCAGATTGTCGATAACGCGTGGCGCACCGCCCACTGGGAGTAACCGGATGGGTCCGGTTGCGGCCACGCTGCCGGCCGGACGCAACGAAGCAGGGCCTGACTGAACTTCAGTCAGGCCCTGCAGTTTTCTGAACCGTGCGGTGCATCTGCAAGCAGCGGTGGCGGCTTACTTCTTCTTTCCGGATGAATTGCCGACGAGGACTTTGTCCGGGCCAAAGATTGCGATGTCGTCGCGGCTGGACTTGATGTCGAGATGCTGGAGCTTGCCGACGGGGTAGGGCGCGGTCACGGTGACCACGGCGGAGCTGGCCAGGGTGGAGTAGAGGCGGTCGAGCAGAGGAGTAAGCGATCCGGGGGCGAACATGCCGTCATAGAGCGCTGCGCCGCCGGTGTCGGCCACCAGCTGCGAGAAGTTCTGCTGGCCTTCAAGTTGGCCGCCTTCGTTCCGATTGGGGTCCGGGATGATGGGATCGAGCCAGTAGAAGGGGAACGGGATCACGCCGTTTTGCTGCAAGGCCTGGGAAGCGCCTTCCACATCGGGATTCAACTGGTCTCCGCCCTGGGATTGGCCGTTGCTGCGGGTGATGCCATCGGTGAACACCAGCACCGCGCGCAGCTTGGAGGGATCCGCATCCGGCCAGTGATAGGCCAGTTGCTTCAGGCAGGAGTAGGGATTGCCATTGTCATTCTTCGGGTTCGCCGCCTGCTCCCGGGTCTGCGGAACGAACGCTTTGTACACCAGTTCCCGGTCGGCGGTGAAGGGCTGGACCACCTTCACATTGCCCTCCAGCAGCCAGCCCACGCCGATCACGACGTTGGGCGGCATGGAGTGCAGGAAGTTTTCCAGGTCTTCAAACTGGCCCTTGGCGCCGAGCATCTGCGAGGAATCCAGCACCACCATCAGTTGCAGCGTGTGCGATCCCTTCAGCAACGGCTCAAACCCGGTGATGGGGGATTCCTTCCCGCCGATCTTGATCGAGGCAATATCGCCCTGGGTGAGCGGAGGCATGACGCCGATGGCGGCGGCCTTTTTTCCCTTGGCCGCGGGAACGGCCCGCAGCACCAGCAGCGTGGGGGTCTGCGCCAGGGCGATCGGCGCAATGGAAGCTACCAGCAGCAGGGCGGCTGCTGCCGCGGCCAGGATGGCGGCCGGGCGCAGCGAACGGAACTTGGGGTGCTGGGGGGAACAGTCGGTGATTTTCGGGGTCATGTCAGGCTCTCCTGTTGCCTTAACGATCTGCGCTGGCGAGCGCACAGAAACTGTTTCAAAATGCGCGCAAACGTGCCAAACCACTATAAACGATTGCGGCAAGCGCTTTGCAATCCGCAGCCGGGACGCGCTGCAATCGCCGTGAGCACAACTACATAGGATGGCCGTTGGGCCGGCCGGGATGGTTGCGGCACGGAGGTGGTCGCACACTAACGCAAAGGTCGTATCGGGGCAGCCGCAGAGGAATGATACGGTAGAAAAGCGGGAGGCCACAGCGTCCGTACCTGCACTTGGGGAGCACGATGAACGAAATCTCCACGGGTCTTTACAAAGAGCTGCTCGACCGGATGAGCGATGGCGTCTACTTCGTGGACCGCGACCGGCGCATCCTCTACTGGAACGAAGGCGCCACTCGGCTGACTGGCTACGAACCCGAGGAAATTGTGGGTTTGTATTGCCAGGACAACACCTTATGCCACGTGGATAGCGCGGGGAATCAACTGTGCCTGGCCGGCTGTCCCTTGTCGGAGTGCCTGGAGGATGGCACGGCCCACGACGCTGAGGTTTTTCTTCGCCATAAACAGGGCCGGCGGGTTCCGGTGAACGTGCGGGTGCAGCCGATTCGCTCGGACGATGGCAGCATCATCGGGGCGGTCGAGATCTTTCGCGACAACACCGCGCAGATCGAGGTGCGGCGCAAGGCCGAGGCCATGGAGCGGCTGGCATTTCTCGACCCGCTGACGCAACTGCCCAACCGCCGCTTTCTGGAGATGAGCCTGCGCACTGCGCTGATCCAGTACCAGGCGCCGGGTGACCCGTTCGGCGTACTGGTGTGCGACCTGAATGGGTTCAAGACGATCAACGACCGGTTCGGGCATCCCAGCGGCGACCGCGCGCTGAAGGAAGTGGCGAAGACGCTGAGCGCGGCCTTGCGCAGTGCCGACATTGTCGGCCGCTGGGGAGGCGACGAGTTTCTGGCCATCGCCTACAACGTCACCTTCGAGGTGCTGGGCGAACTGGCGGAGCGCTGCCTGGCGCTGGTTGAAAATGCGTCGTACCGCAACGGCGACGATGCGCTCGAGGGCCTCTCGATCTCGATTGGCTGCGCGATGGTTAAGCCGGGAGACGACATCGACAGCCTGGTCGCTCGCGCCGACCGCCGCATGTACGCGAAAAAGAAGGACGGCTGGAACGCGCGCGCGGAGTTGGCCGGCCGGCAGGAGTGTGGCTAGGAGACGTGCGACGTGCTTTCCGCGGGGGCTTGCTTCTTGGCCTTGCGGCGGCTCAGCACCGAACTGCGCCGGGTGCGCGCGCGCTCGCTGGCATGGTCGATCTTCTTCCAGAAACCCACGAAGTAATCCGTCGCCGAGATGATGGAGACGATGGTCATCCACCAGATGGCCCATAACGCGATCATGTGCACGGCGATGATGAAGCCGCCCCAGTTCCAGTAGTTCCAGCGATGGGCCAGGATGGCCGCGACCACGGAGACGATCTGGATCACGGTCTTCAGCTTGCCGATCTCCGACGCCTCGATGGTGAAACCCTCGGATGCGGCGATGGAGCGCAGCCCGGAGACCAGGAATTCGCGGCCAATGATAATGACGGCAATCCACGGCGGCACGATATTCGGCGTATATGCCACCAGGATGATGTAGGCCGCAGTCACCATCAGCTTGTCGGCGAGCGGATCGAGCAGCATGCCCAGCGTGGTGATCTGGTTGCGTTTGCGTGCGAGGTAGCCGTCCAGGCCGTCGGTGATGGAGGCGAGGATAAAGACTGCTGAGGCGATCACCTCCTGGCGCGCACCCAGCAGGCCGTGGGTGGCAGGATTGGCCGGAAAGGCCGGCGACAAAATCCAGATCAGCAGCGGCACAGTGGCGATGCGGCTGATCGTGATGGAGTTGGGCAGATTCATCGGTCTCGGAATTCGGGCGTCGCAATCACAACGAACTTGCGGCATGGCGGGTCTGCGCGGCAGGGTTCGGGCGCCCATGGTGCGCAGTATGGATGGCCCGAGACCGGGAAAAGCAGACACTAGCATTTTGTCACAGCCGGAACGCGGAGGCATGCGGAATCCGCCGGGGCCACCGGGAGCGCTTTCCGCGGCGGCGGAGGATGCAGGCTCCAGCGGCTTCGCAGTTGACGGCCGCATATGCGCGCGCCGCGGATCCGGGCGCCGGTTCGGACTGGCCGCGCAGCGCAGATTGCGCCTCGTAAACCGTAGTGCGCGCGTGGTAGATTTTTAGGGTCTGCCAAGCGTCCCGCTTCCGGGCCGGTGTCCCCATGTTCCTCTTCAGCCGCAGTCTCCGGCGCTCGGTCTTCTGTCTCCTTTCAATTCTTCCCGGCGTCTGTGCCGCGCAGATCCAGCAGTTTCCCAACCTGCCCGTCGTATATCCTACGTCCGGCCGGGTGAGCAGCTTCCTCACCGGGCTTTTTCAAAACCCGCCCGGTGGAACCGACATGCTTTACATCAATGCTCCCTTGGTCAGCGCCGGGAGCTCTTCGGTGACCGCCGGAATCCTGCTGAATTCAAGCGGCGGGGGATTTCTAAACCCCGGTCAGGACAGAATTACCTTCACCGGCGTCTCCAATGTCGTCGCTGCGCTGGATGACTTTACCGGCGATGGAAAAACTGACTTCGCTTTTGCGCTCAGCCCGTCCGGATCGAGCACAAACTACCTGTGCGTTTATTACGGCACCGGCGTCACCTATACCCAGGCCGCCGCATTTGTGACCAACAGCAACTACTATCCGGGCAATCCCGCCGCCAACACCTATCCGCCCACCAGCGGCGAGAACGGCTGCATGACGTTCCATCTGGTGCCCGGAAGCAGGACGCCGTACTTCTCGGCGATCGCGGCCTTTCCCTTCAAGGTCAATGTCCCGCAACAGCAACTCATGATGGAGGACAGCGCCAACAACGTTCTGTACATCTTCAAGGGCAATGGTGCGACCGGGACCAACGGCGTGCTGACGGGATTTACGCTGATGACCACGATTCAGCTTCCCGCAGCCGACGGCGCCGGCCCCATCTACCTCGGCGACTTCAACGGCGACGGCTTCACCGATTTCATCGTCAACGGCCAGACCGGCAACACCGCGTCGGTGTACTACGGTGACGGCACCGGCAACTTCTCGGCTCCCGTCTACGCGACCAGCGTTCCGGTCCACTCCATGCTGCTGCAGGATATGAACCACGACGGCATTCAGGACCTGGTGGTCGAAGGCGACCAGGGTGTCATCGAGATCTTTCCCGGCACCGGCACGACCGCCAATCCCTTCAGCGGGACGAGTATTGGCGGCACGCCCAATGGCGTCAACGGCTTCTCCGGCAACGGCGGCCACCTCGCCGCCATCGACCCCAACACGCTCAATATCCTGACCACCACCCCCATCGGCCTCAGCGTGCTCGAGGGGAACGGCAGCCTAAGCTACGCGCTGAAGGGGATCTACAACATTGGGCCGGGCCGGTCTTCGTTCGCGCTGGCTAGCTTCTATGGCACTGTTGCGCCCGATCTGGCGGTGGATTCGGCCGAAGGCGTTGCCGTCTTCGACGCCGACGCCAACGGCGACGGCGGATTCCAGACTTCGAATGCCTATGCACGCGCTGGCGCCGGCGCTCGGGTTCGGTGCTCGGCAAATTCAGAACCGTGAACAATCCCAACGGCTACCTGGACGCAGTCGTGAACACGGGCGCGGACCAGGGACAGTTGCTCACCGGCAACGGCAGCGGCGGCTTCAGCACGTTCGCGGCCACGACCAACCCCAACAACCTGCCTGCCAGCGGCATCCCGGCGAACCTCTGGTCGAACCTCGTTTCCGGCGACTTCAACGGCGACGGCTACCTCGACCTCGCCTACTCGCTGACCGGGCTGCCCCTGCCCGCAGTGGGTTCGGTGGGCGGGTCCCGGCCTTTACGTCGAGTATGGCCAGGGAAACGGAACCTTCGCCGCGCCGGTCGCGATTGGACCCGCGATGGTGAGTGCTCCGGCGAACAACACATTTTACGGCGGCAGCGCGGTGGGCGATTTCAACGGCGACGGCATCGCCGACCTCGCCAACATCGATGCAAGCTACGACGACACCCTGCTGGGCCAGAGCGCAAACTCCTTCAAATTGGGATTGAACGCGCCGCTCAGCAACCCCGCCTTCAACCAGGTCGCGGCCGGCTTCTTCAAGCAGAACCGTACCACCCAGCAGGATTTGATCTTCCAGCAGGGCAACAGCTTCTTCCCCTACAAGAACGCGCAGGACGGCACGGGGAAAAACTTTGCCGCGATGGGCCCAATCACGGGGCCGGGCGCGCCGCTTTATCCCGCTACGGTCTTGCTTGCCGATGTCGATGGCGATGGCTACGGCGATCTGGTCGCGGTCTATTACAACTCTGCCTACAACCCCGTGGGCGCCGGCCCGGTTGCAGCCAACCAGGTGTACATCTGGTGGGGCAACGGCGACGGCACTTTCAATGCAACTCCGCTGGTGCTCAGCCTCAGCCGCAACTATTACCTCGGCGCGGTGGCGGATATGAACGGCGACGGCCAGCCGGACCTGTTGCTCAGCGATGGCTCCCTGGTCAGCATCATTTACAACCAGGGCAACCGCAGCTTCGGCTCCTTGAACCCGGGCACCGGCTATTACGCCGAGCAACATTTCCTGGCGGGACAAGGCATCAACTCGCTGTCGATTGCGGACCTCACCGGCAGAGGCGAACTCGACCTGATCGTCGCCAACGGCGGCGTGACCATTTCGAACCCGATTGCGCTCGGCGGCACCACCGCGTCGTCTCTCAGCCTCACGCCCAACCCGGACGTGAATACCGGCGGCATTACCGTGCTGATGAATGCCATCACCACCCAGCCAGTGACCGCCACGCTGGTGGCGACGCCCCAGCCAAGCCCCTATGCCGCAACGTTTACCCTGACGGCTACGGTCGCGCCCAGCGCCGGAGTCGCCCTGCCCACCGGGAAGGTGCAATTCACCTTCGCTGGAAACAATCTCGGATCGCCGGTGACGCTGGTGCCCGGCGCGGCCGACTCGACTGCGAGCTATACGATCCCGGCGGGCAACACCTACGCTGCCGGCATATACCCGATGACGGCGATTTACAGCGGCGACTCGGCGAATTCTCCGGCCACGATTTCCGGCACCCATCAAATTCAGGGCAGCGGGACCACCACCGTGCTGTATCTCTGTGCTGGCCCCACCGCCGCCTGCCCGGCCACGGGCTACGTCATGCCGCCATTCACCTCCGCCTTCTCCATGTACTACGGCCAGGACTGGAATGGCACCGTGGTCGTCACGGCGTCGGATGGTGGCGCGCTGCCGGGCACGGTCTCGATCTACGACGCGTACACGGGCGCGGCACCGCCTCCACCAACACCGCTGTGCACGCTTCCGACCGGAACGGGCGGTACCTGCCCGGCAAGCGTGGGCACCACCGTGGGAACGTCGGTCGGCACCAATGTCATCACGGCAACCTACTCGGCGATTCCACTCACACCGGATCGACGACGATGCCTGGCGTTACCATCACCGTGCTGCAGGACACCAATACCGGAAGCCTCAGCGGCGCACCCAACCCTTCGCCGCTGGGACAGCCGGTCACCTTGGCCTGATTAC
>CAWBFL010000036.1:0-11819 GCA_963787905.1 uncultured Acidobacteriaceae bacterium
AGTTGGCGGCGTGGGGGTACTGGCGGAGGCGGGTGGCGGTGTGGGCGAGGCGACGGGCGCTGACGTCGGTGGCGAGGATTTCGGCGGCGGGATGGCGGAGGGCGAGGATGAGGGTTTTTCCGCCGGGAGCGGCGCAGCAGTCCCAGATGCGGGGCGCGCCGGTGGTGTGAGGTAGCGCGGCGGCGGCGAGTTCGGCGATGAGGCGGGAGCCGTCGTCGATTTGGGGGAGGGTCGTAGTGGGTTCGGAGGTAGGGAGGAGAGTACCGGATTGGGGTTCGTGCTGGTCGTATTCGCAGATGGCGAGGGCGGCTTCGCGGCCATAGGCGGCGACCCAGCGCTCGACCAGCCAGAGGGGGTGGGCGAGACGCTCGGCGAAGGCGGCGGGGGACTCGAAGATGCGGGTGCCGGGTTTTTGCGCGGCGGCGAGTTTGCGCAGGATGGCGTTGACCATTCCGACGGCGTGGGGATGGCCGGCGGCGCGGCAGAGCTCGACGCTTTCGTTGAGGACGGCGTGGGCGGGGATGCGGTCCATGTGGAGGAGCTGGAAGGCACCGAGGCGGAGAGCGAGGGCAACGGGTTCGGCGAGGCGTTGATCGGGACGGGCGAGGAGTTTGGCGAGACGGGCGTCGAGGGCGATCTGCCAGCGGAGGGTGCCCATGACGAGCGCGGTGGCGAGGTTGCGGTCGTCGGGGGTGAGCGCGGCGGTGTGGGGGGAGTGGAGAAGCTCGTCCGAGTGGCCCTTGTTGGCGGCGATGAGGGTGAGGAGTTCGAAGGCGACGGCGCGGGCGGGCGCGATCTTGGCGAGCGCTTCGGCGGCGGAGGCGGTGGGACCGGCGGATTTGGGGCGGGCGCGGGGAGCGGGTTTCCGGGTTGGAGGGAGCGGAGTGGAAGCGCGCTTCACAGGCCGAGCCTTTCGCGGCTGCGGAGTTGGAAGCCGCGGAGGAATTCGGATGCGGGCATGCGGCGCTTGCCTTCGAGCTGGAGTTCGTCGAAGACGATGGAGGTGTTGTTGGCGCAGCCGGCGAGGAGTTCAGCGTCGCGGATGAGGAGGGCGCCGGGTTCGATGGAGGATGCGGCGCCGATATGGATGCGGTGGGCGATGAGCTTTTTGCCGCGAAGCAGGGTGTGTGCGCCGGGCCAGGGTTGGAAGCCGCGCCAGCGGTCGTAGATCTGCTGGGCGGTGCGGGCGAAGTCGATGATGCCGTCTTCGCGGGTGAGGATGGGAGCGAGCGTGGCGAGGGATCCGTCCTGCGGTTGGGCGGTGAGGATGCCGGCGGAGAGGCGGGCGAGGGTCTGGACCATGAGGTCGGCACCGACCGAGGAGAGGGCGCGAAAGATGTCGGGGGCGGTCTCGTTGGGGGCGATGGGGATGGTGTGCGCGAGCAGCATGGGGCCGGTGTCGAGGCCCTCGTCGATGCGCATGGTGGTGACGCCGGTGACGGGGTCGCCGTTGGCGACGGCCCACTGGATAGGCGCCGCGCCGCGGTACTTCGGGAGGAGCGAGCCGTGGAGATTGATGTTGCCGAGGGGCGGAAGATCGAGCATCCAGCGGGGAATGATGCGGCCGTAGGCGACGACGACGATGGCGTCGGGGCGGACGGATTCGAGGAGGGCGCGGAACTCGGGGTTCGTTTTGATTTTTTCGGGCTGAACGACGGGGATGTTGTGGGCGAGGGCGGCGAGTTTGACGGGCGGAGCGTGGAGTTCCATGGCGCGGCCGGCAGCGCGATCGGGCTGAGTGACGACGAGGGCAACTTCGTGGCCCGCAGCGATCACGGCTTCGAGGGTGGGCACGGCGAATTCGGGGGTGCCGCAGAAGATTAATTTCAGCACTTCGTGCCGTCCTTGACCGCTGCGCGGTACTTCGTACCGTACGCGGTTGCTTCGCGGTAGCTTTGTTTGGTTGAGTTCACAGGATTCAATTTCCTCGACGTTCTAGCGCGGGCCTTCAGCCCGCAGAGGGTGCGGCGTGTCCACAACCTGGGGCTTCGCCCCAGGCTAGGATAGCGCTCGCCTTCAGCGCGACCAAAGTAGCTATGGATACTGGGCCTCGCGCTCGGCGATCGTAGAAGGACAGGGGCAACCAATGCGGGCCGACATGGGGGATAGACTCACGCCGTCACGGGCCTCACCACTCGCCGACTTTTTGGAGTTTGCGGATTTTGCGGAGGACGAGTTCGCGCTTGAGGCGGCTGATGCGGTCGATGAAGAGGACGCCGTTGAGGTGGTCGATTTCGTGGAGCATGGCGCGGGCGAGGAGTTCTTCGCCTTCGACGTCGAACCATTCGCCGTGCTCGTTCTGGGCTTTGACTTTGACCCAGGCGGCGCGTTTCACTTTCTCGCGGATCTCGGGCAGGCTGAGGCAGCCTTCTTCTTCGAGCTGGGTGCCGCGGGTCTCGACGATCTCGGGATTGATGAGGACGAGTTTTTCTTTCGGATTCTTCTTGAAGCTGATGTCGATGACGGTGAGGCGCTGGGAGATTGCGATCTGGGGGGCGGCGAGACCGATGCCCTGGGCGACGTACATGCTCTCGAACATTTCGGCGACGAGTTTGCGGAGGGCGTCGTCGAAGACGGTGACGGGTGCGCCCGGCTTTGCCAGCACAGGGTCGGGATACTTGACCACCGCGTGAATCTTCAATGCTTCCTTGGTCGCCATCGTCTTTTCCAGTTCGGATGGAGTGCCTGCGGGAAAAGTACGAACAGACCCTCCCGCATTCCCTCCGGGGCTCAAGCCCCCTTTAATTCTAGATCGTTTGTGGACGGGCTCAAGCCCATCCCTATCAAAACAGCGGGTGCATTTCGAGTTCGTCAGTACGCTCGCAACTGCTCGCGGTAGCCGGAGTAGTTGCGCTCGAGTTCGCGGAGCGAGTCGCCGCCGAATTTTTCGAGGACGAGGCGGGCGATGGTGAGCGCGACCATGGCTTCTGCCGCGACGCCGGCAGCGGGGACGACACAGACATCGCTGCGTTCGTAGGCGGCTTTGACCGGCTCGCGGGTGGCGTAGCTGACGGAGGCGAGCGGGCGGCGGAGGGTGGAGATGGGCTTGAGGTAGCCGCGGACGACGACGTCTTCGCCGTTGGAGATGCCGCCTTCAATGCCGCCGGCGTTGTTGTGATCGCGGGAGAATCTGGTGAAGTCGCCGTCGGCGCCGTTGTAGGCGATGGCGTCGTGGACGGCGGAGCCGAGGGATTCGGCGGCGGTGACGCCGCGACCGATTTCGACGGCTTTGACGGCCTGGAGGCTCATGACGGACTGGGCGAGGAGGCCGTCGAGGCGCTCGTCCCAGTTGGCGTGGGTGCCGACGCCGGGGGGAAGGCCGTGGACGATGACTTCGAAGACGCCGCCGACGGTGTCGCCGGTGCGGAGGGCGGTGTCGACTTCGGCTTTCATGCGCTGCTCGTCGGAGGGGTCGACGCAGCTAAGGAGGATTTCTTCCTGCGATTGCAGTGCGACGATCTCATCCCAGGTGGCGGGACGGGAGAGTTCGGCGGCGCCGACGCGGATGACGTGGCTGGCAACTTCGATGCCAAGGGCGCGGAGCAGCATCTTGGCGATGGAACCGCAGGCGACGCGGGCGGCACTTTCGCGGGCGCTGGCGCGCTCGAGCACGTAGCGGGCGTCGGGGAAGTCGTACTTGAGGCTGCCGGCAAGGTCGGCGTGGCCAGGACGCGGCGAGGCGACGGCTTTGTGCTTGGCGGGGTCGCCGGGTGCGACGGGGAGGATTTCTTCCCAATTCTTCCAGTCGTTGTTGGCGATGGTCATGGCGATGGGCGAGCCGATGGTTTTGCCATGACGGACGCCGCTGAGGATGTGGGCGGTGTCGCGCTCGATGCGCATGCGGCCGCCGCGGCCATAGCCCTTCTGGCGGCGCCAAAGTTCGCGATCCAGGAACGCCTGGTCGACCGGCACGCCCGCGGGCAGCCCGCTGATCATGGCCACGAGGCTTTCGCCGTGGCTCTCACCCGCAGTGGAAAATCGCAGCATGTATCTCTCTTAGCCTAAAGAGAGATTGTAACAACTAATCTCGTGCGGACCGGGTGCGGATGAATTGCCGAAGTGGGTGCCTGCGGTTGACTGGCGCGCGAGGGGTGGTATATCCAATGGGAGACGGCAGCGAGTAAAATTGGTGCGCTCGCGGACAGGAAAATGGGATGCCTCTGAAGCTGAAGATAAACAATGTCGTCAAGACGGTGGACGTGCCGGCGGATACGCCGCTGCTGTGGGTGCTGCGCGACGTGCTTGACCTGAAGGGGTCGAAGTACGGGTGCGGCATCGGGATGTGCGGTGCGTGCACGGTGCTGCTGGATGGGGTAGCGACGCGCTCGTGCATCACGGATGCGGGATCGGTGGTGGGCCAGTCGATCACGACGATTGAGGGGCTGTCTGCCGACGGCCTGCACCCGGTGCAGGCGGCGTGGGAGCAGATGGACGTGGCGCAATGCGGCTACTGCCAGTCCGGCCAGATTATGGCGGCGACGGCGCTGCTAGCGAAGACGCCGCATCCGACGGACGCGCAGATCGATGCAGCGATGAGCGGGAACCTGTGCCGCTGCGGAACTTATCTGCGCATCCGCAAGGCCATCCACCAAGCTGCCGCAGGTGGCCACCAGACCGCAGCGAACAGCCCGCAGCACGCGGCTGGCAAAGAGATTTAGAGAAATGGAGACTCACCCCATGCGTCTCAATCGGCGAAATTTTCTGCAAATGACCGCGCTGACGGGCGGCGGACTTGCGCTGAAGATCTACGACTTTCCGCTAGCTGCAGCACAGGGGCCGGCCCGAACCGAGATGTCGGCGCAGGCGTTTGTGAAGATTGCCAGTGACGGGACCGTGACCATCATGGCCAAGTGCCCGGAGATTGGGCAGGGCGTGAAGACTATGTTGCCCATGATGATCGCCGAGGAGCTGGACGCGGACTGGAGCAAAGTTCGCGTGGAGCAGGCGGACCTGGACGAAGGGAAGTACGGCGGCCAGTCGGATGGCGGGAGCACCTCGACGCAGAACAATTATTTGCCGATGCGGCGGGTGGGCGCGGCGTGCCGGCAGGTGCTGATTACGGTTGCGGCGAAGCGCTGGGGTGTGCTCGAAGCGGACTGCACGACCGAGCCAAACAAGGTGGTGCATGCGATCTCGGGGCGGTCGGTTGGATATGGCGAGCTGGCTGCCGAGGCTGCGACCTGCGCGCCGCCGAGCATGGACTCGCTGAAGCTGAAGGACCCGAAGGATTTTCGCATCCTGGGCAAGCCGCAGGCCAACGTGGACAATCACGCGCTGGTGACGGGCAAGCCCCTGTTTGGCATCGACGTGAAGGTGCCGGGCATGCTGTATGCGGTGATCGAGCGGTCTCCGGTGTATGGCGGCAAGCCGAAGAGCGCAAATCTGGACGAGATTAAGAAGATGCCGGGGGTTCGCAATGTGCTGATCATTGCGAGCGCGCCAGCGAATTCCGCGGGGCCTGCGGACACCACGACTGAGCCGGGCACGGTGATTGCTGCGGCGGGGATGGAGCCGGGCGTGGCGATTGTGGCGGATACGTGGTGGCAGGCGCAGTCGGCGCGCAAGAATCTGAAAGTGGTGTGGGACCCGGGCGCGGGTGCGGACCAGAGCAGCGAGAAGTTTGATGCGAAGGCGGCCGAACTGATGAAGGCTCCGCCGGAGAATACGCTGCGCAGCTACGGCGATGTGGATGGAGCGCTGGCGGGAGCGGCGAAGGTGGTGGAGGCGACGTACGCGTATCCATTCCTGGCGCACGGAACATTGGAGCCGATGGATGCGACCGCGTCGTACAAGGACGGCAAACTGGAGATCTGGGCGACCAGCCAGTCGCCAGGCGGAGGCCGCGGGCAGGTGGCGCGGGCGCTGAATATGCAGGCGAGCGACATCACGGTGCATCTGTCGCCGCGCATCGGCGGAGGATTTGGGCGACGCCTGCAGAACGACTACATGGTGGAAGGCGCGTGGCTGGCCAAGCAGATTAACGGCTCGGTGAAATTGATCTGGTCGCGCGAAGACGATATGACGCACGATGCGTATCGCGTGGGGGGCTACCACGCGTTCAAAGGCGGGCTGGACGCACAGGGCAAGCTGGTGGCGTGGCGGCAGCACTTTATTACCTATGGCGAGGGGCAGCGGTATGTGTCCGGCGGAACGCTGGATGCGACGGAGTTTCCATCGGGACGGGTGCCGAATTACGCGCTGCTGGCCAGCGCGCAGCCGCTGATCCTGCGCACGGGAGCATTGCGGGCGCCGGGACATAACGCGTATGCATGGGCGATCAAGGCGTTTGTCGACGAGATGGCGACTGCTGCAGGACGAGACCCGCTGGACTTCCATATGGATCTGCTGAATGCGACGCCAGTGCCGGTAACCCAAGGGCGCGGCGACTCGATGAATGCCGAGCGGTTGAAGGGCGTGCTCGAACTGGTGGCGGAGAAATCCGGCTGGGCGAACCGGAAGAGTACGCCGGGGCACGGGTTCGGGTTGGCGTGCCATTACTGCCATGCGGGATATTTTGCGGAGGTTGCGGAGGTGACGGTGGACGCGTCGAACCGCATCAAGGTGGAGCGGGTGTGGGCCGCGGGCGACGTGGGCAACCAGATCATGAACCCGTCGGGCGCGGAGGCTCAGGTGCAGGGGTCGATTGTGGAAGGCATGAGCCAGATGGCGCAGGAGATTACGCTCCGGGACGGGCGTCCGGTGCAGAACAACTATCACCAGCATCCGCTGCTGCGGTTCCGGCAGGCGCCTGCGATTGAGCTTTACTGGAACATAACGAAGTATCCGCCGACCGGGTTGGGCGAACCCGCACTGCCACCGGCGCTGCCGGCGATTGCGAACGCGGTGTTTGCGGCGACGGGCAAACGGATCCGCACGCTGCCGCTGGCGCGCAGCGGCTTCAGTTGGGCATAGTCAGGGCAAGAAGGCAGAGGGCCCCGCGGTTTGTGGGGCCCTGAATTGTTTTGCGGGTGCGGCGTCGCGCTTGAAGAATTTACCGCGCCATGCAGGCCTAGTTGCTGCTCTTGTCGCCCCTACTCCTCGTCGAGGAACGCTTTTGAGTTGAGCATCTGGCGCTGATCGAGAGCCCACACCCGGTCGGTGAGGTCGTTGGGGTTGCGGCCGTCGCGGGTGCAGCGTTCAAACTCGTTGCGAATGGCCTGCATCTTGGCCTCGATGTCGTCGAGGGCGCTGAGCAGGATGGCTTCGGGGGTCATGGGGAGCTTGGGTGAACCGAATTCGTATTTGCCGTGATGGCTGAGGATCATGTGCTCGACGAGGATGCGGAGCTTGTCGGGGAAACCGGGAAGCGCAGCGATTTTTTCACGGAGCATGCCCTGGGCGATGGAGATGTGGCCGATCATCTGGCCTTCGAGGGTATAGCCGAAGGTGGTGCCCCAACTGAGTTCGCGGATCTTGCCGATGTCGTGGAGGATGGCGCCGGTGACGAGCAGGTCGGGATCGACCTCGGGATAGAAGGGCGCGGTGGCGCGGCAGACGCGGACCAGGGTGACGACGTGCTCGAGCAGGCCGCCGATCCACGCGTGGTGGAGAACTTTGGCGGCGGGAGCGGCGCGGTAGGCCTGGGCGATGGCCTCATCGTCGAGGAAGGCCAAGACGAGGCGGCGGAGCTCGGCATTCTGGAAGGCGTCGACGTAGCCGCGCAGCTCGGCCCACATCTCGCCGACGTCATACTTGGTGGAAGGAACGAAATCCGCAGGGTCGACCTCGGAGGCTGCGGCCAGACGGAGCTTGGTCACCTTGATTTGATACTTTCCCTGGAAGGGGACGACCTGGCCTTG
This sequence comes from uncultured Acidobacteriaceae bacterium, assembly GCA_963787905.1. Lineage (GTDB taxonomy): Bacteria > Acidobacteriota > Terriglobia > Terriglobales > Acidobacteriaceae > Edaphobacter. Next base: position 7,800 of record CAWBFL010000036.1, read on the forward strand.
CAGCTTGACGTAGGAGCCTTCGGAGCAGGTCTCGGCGGCGGAGGCGAACTCGCTCCACATGCGCGCCTCGATGGTTCCGGTTTTGTCCGCGAGGGTAAGGGCGAGATACTGGCCGCCGCCTTTGGTCTCGCGCACGGAGAGCGCCGACACGGCGAATTGGCTGGTGATCGGAGAGCCATCAAACTTTGCGGCGTCCGCGATGTAAAAATCTTTCATGTTGGCAAGGATACGTCTCCGCAGCAGTAGCGGCCAGCCTCTCGCCGCTGGGGCGCGAGGCTGGGGCGGGGTTGACGAAGGAACCTACGGTTGCGGTGCGGGCGCTGGGCCGGCAGGTTGGGTGGTCGCGGGCGGGGGAAGATTGGCGGGAGGCGGACTGACCACGGGCTCGCCATTGTCGCGGACGCTCTTGGGCGGGATTGGGGTCGCCTCGGGCTTGGGTGCAGGCGGCGTGGGCGGAGCTTCCTGGATGCGCTCCTTGGGCGCGCCCTTGACCTTCGTCTTTTTCTTCTTGGTTGCGGTGTCTCCGCCGAGTCCGAGGGCTGCATTCTGGGTCTGCTGGGCGGCCTTCTGCTCGGCCGTCAAGGGAGGAGGAGCCGCAGCGGCCTTCTCCTTAATTTTGGCCACTTTGGCGCTGGCTTTTGCTTTGGCTTCTATGGGCGCGCGATCACTGTAGCGGGTCTTTCCCTGGTAGGCAACCCTGGGAGAGAGTGGGTTGACATCGGAGGAGGGAGTGGACTGATCGATGGCGGCGATGGCTGCCCCTGGTGCTGGCAGGAGGCTGGAGGCTGCACCGGGACCCTGATCGGCGCCGGAAGCGAGAGTTTCTTCGGGCGAAGCGGGGAGCGAGTTTCGGGGCGCCTGGCCGTAGCGAATCTTCTCGCGGTGGACCTTCTTCGACTTCTTGCCGGTGGAGACGCTGACCTTTTTGGCCGAAGCGGTGGTTTTGGCCGCCGGTGCGGCTGCGAGAGCGGGGGTGGACGACGGCGCGGCCGGCGTTACGGTGCGGTCGCTGTCGAGGCGCGCCTTCTTGGTTTTCTTCTTGACGGCGGGCGGTGTGGATGCGGCGTATACGGGCTTGGTCTGCTTGGCGCTCGCGCCGGTATCGACAAAGCCGGGGGCGATATCGACGTAGGCTTTCTCGCGCAGGCTGGTGAGATAGGCGCGCAGGGCGGGCGCCATCTGCTCCTGATACATGGCGTTCTGCACCTGCTCGTCGACGGCGCTGAGCGGGGGAATGCCTGCGGGCGTATGTTCGGTGACCTTCAGGATGACGAAGCCCTGGCGGGTGCGGATGGGTGAGGTCGAATCTCCCGCCTGGAGCGCGAAGGTCTTGTCTTCAAGCACCTTGGCCAACTTGCCCTCGCCGAGCTTGAAGGTTCCAAGATCGCCGCCCGCTTCGGGATTCGGGCTGTCGGGGTATTGCTTGACGAGATCCTCGAACTTGGCACCGGCCTTGAGTTTTGCGGCTACTTCGTCGGCTTTGGCCTGCGCTGCCGCGAGCTGCGCATCGGTGGGCTCATCCGGAGTGGGGATGAGGATCTCGCTGAGGCGCACCTGCTCCGGCTGGGCGAACTCCTGCTTATGCTCGTCGTAGTAGGCCTGCTCCTGCTTGGCGCTGAGGTGCAGCGTGCGGCCGACTTCATCGCGCACGACTTGCTGGGTGATGATCTTATTGCGGATGTTGGCTTTGAAGTCCTCGTAGGAGACGCCCGACTGGCGCACCGCTTTCTCGAGGTCTTCCATGGTGTCGAAGTGGTTCTGCTTGCGGATGTCGTCCAACTGGCGGATGACGTCGGAGTCGGCGTTGATATCGAGTTCCTTGCCGCGCGAGATGAGGAGTTGCTGGTCGATCATGTCGCGCAGCAGGTCCTTTTTCTGCTGCTCCAGCTCGGCCGGGCTCAGGTTCTCGCGCTGGGCGTCGTCCATCAACTGCATTTCGGCGCGTTCATAGTCGCTGCGGTCGATGATCTGGTCGTTGACACGGACGATGGGATACTCCACCACATCGCCGTTGGGGGTGATGGGCGCGGGCGCTGGGAGCGTGGATTGCGGCCGTGGGGCCTCGATGGGGCCCTGGTACTTAGGCACGGCGATCTGGGCAGCGGCGGCGCCGGCAAACACTGCTGCAGCGGCCATGAGAAGAGACGGCAGTCCAACTCCAACGGGAATCCGCCGCATTGCGGAATTAACCAACCTGGTTCGCATCGTAACGGCAAAGTTCGAATTCACAAATCTCAAAAGGTCTCTCTCGCTTCCATTGCCCTCTGCAGGCAATCTGCCCAAAGCCGGCGGGCACTCCAGCGCCGGTGCGGGCGCTGGTGTTTCCATACTTTTTGACTCGCCCGGCGGCCACTCGATATCCGGTTGTCCTATTCTATCTGCCGCGCGCCGCGCGCACCAATTGGCGGAAGAAGAACCCGCGCGGGACAGGACCGGGAGGATGCAAGCGGGGCAGGGGAAGGCGGAACCTCGCTCACGGACCGGTGGTATACTCGTCCAAGGCTTCAGTGGAGCTTTCACCGGGCAAACCGGCCTGTTCATGCGGCGAGCCGCATCGTTTTCCGACTCCCTTCGAGGTATTCCACGCAGATGGCTCCCCGCACCCGCCGCGCTCTCTTTTCGGTCACACTGTTCCTCGCCAGCTGTGCTGTTCTCGGTTCACTGATCAACGAGAAGGTGGCGGCGCAATCGTCCTCAGACGAATCCACACTCCGCGATTCCTATCACAAGTTCACCGATGTTTATTCGATCGTCGAGGAGAACTACGCTGAGCCGATGGACCAGGAGAAGACGGACCGGGCGATCTACGACGGGGCGATTCCAGGGATGCTGCATGTGCTTGACCCGCACTCGAATTTTTACGATCCCAAGGCGTTTGCGCAGATGCGCGAAGATCAGCATGGGAAGTACTACGGTGTGGGCATGTCGATTGCACAGCAGCCGGACAAGAACGGCGTGCTGAAGGTGGTGGTGCTGGCTCCATTTGAGGGAACGCCGGCGTTCAAGGCGGGGATCAAGCCGGGGGACGTGATTCAGGCGATCGACGGCAAGTCCGCGGATGGACTGGACTCGACCGCGGTGGCCAGCTTGCTGAAGGGACCCAAGGGCACCCATGTGAGCGTGACGATGGCGCGGGAAGGCCGGGACGGGCCGCTGAACTTTGACCTGGTGCGGGATGAGATTCCGCGCAGCTCGGTGGACATTGCGTTCATGATCCGGCCGGGCATCGGCTACATCCATGTGACGAACTTTATGGAGACGACCAGCCGCGAAGTGGGGGATGCGCTGGACAAGTTCCAGGCGGCCGACGGGAATCTGCATGGATTGATTATCGACCTGCGGGGAAATCCCGGAGGGCTGCTGAACGAAGCTGTGAACATGTCAGACAAATTCCTGCAGAAGGGCCAGATCGTGGTGTCGCAGCGCGGCCGCGCTTTCCCCGACCAGGTATACCGAGCGACCCACGGCGAGGAAGGAAAGGACAAGTATCCGATTGTTGTGGTGGTCAACAGGAACACGGCATCGGCGGCGGAGATTGTCTCGGGTGCGCTGCAGGACCACGATCGCGCGCTGATTGTGGGGGAAACGACCTTCGGCAAGGGCCTGGTGCAGACGGTGTTCCAGATATCGGAGAACACGGGCCTGGCGCTGACCACGTATCACTACTACACGCCGTCCGGACGGTTGATTCAGCGGTCGTACGACGGAGTGTCGCTGTACGACTACTACTATGTGCGCGACGATGCAAAGAAGGCGGACAAGTCGAATCTGGAAGTGAAGCTGACGGACTCGGGACGCACGGTGTACGGCGGCGGCGGGATTACCCCCGACGAGAAGATTGATGTGCCGGATCTGAATCACTTCCAAGTGTCACTGGTTCAGCATTACGTGCTTGCTCCGCCGTCCATCAACAGCTCGGGCGTAGGGAACTTTACGAAGCATTACCTGGCGAGCCACACTGTTCCCAAGGACTTGGTGATCGACGATGCGATGCTGCAACAGTTCAAGGATTTTCTGGGA
>CAWBFL010000037.1:0-27004 GCA_963787905.1 uncultured Acidobacteriaceae bacterium
CCTTCCCTGTGCGACGTACGGAGCTATCATGACGCGGTCTGGGTCGTACTCCCGCTGCATGAGCTGCGGCGGCGCCGGGCAGGAGCTGCACCGGGCGGGCTCCCCTGGGCGCGGGACGGTTGAATCAGCACGAAGATGCCAGCCGCTAGTTTTCGAAGAGCCAGTCCAGGTTCGGCGGCTGGCCGTTGGTCCCTGTGGTTGAGAAGTTCACGTGTGGAGTTACGTGGGCGCTCCGGAATGAAGCCCGACAACGACGTACGCTCCTTTGCCAAGATCCAGGTCGTTCGCCCCAGCCGGCAGCGGTTTCGTCCATACCGTAACCGGGAGCCCCACCGCGGTCGTGATGGCGTCGGGCAGCAAGATGTTCCACTGCTCCGTAGCCGGCGATACATTCATCGCCTTGCTGGAGGAAGACTTGAAAAACCCGACCAGGATTTGCGCCGGACTTGCGAGGGTGAAGTGGATGGGCGTCTCCTGGCGCGCCGACACGCGTATCCCGGTCAGACCGTCCAACTCCGGCGCGACGCTGGCGATTGGCGTTGCCGTGTCCGCGTAGAGCTTCTCGCCGGGGCGCACCGTAAACGTCTCACCCGCGCCCGAGGCGAGCGTGAACGCAACCTGAGGAAGACGCGCAGGAGTTGCCGTCGCGCCGGCCGGCGGTGCGGAACCGAGTGATTTGAGTCTGCTTTGAAACGTCGCCAGTTCGTTGCGATAAACCGGCAGCAGATCGCGCCAATGGTTCGTCGCCGGTCCGCCGCGGACGGGAATCTGCCGCTGCGAGGTCTGCATCCCCGCTGCGTTGCGATAGGTTGATTCGGTGAGTTGCGCAAGCCGTGCGAAGTCGTCGACGCTGGCCGAGAGCAGCGGCTCAGCCTGGCGCAGGTCGGCGGGATCGTGATCGTATCCGAACTGCATCACCAGGGCCGCTGCCTGCGTCTTGTGGTTGTAATACGACATCAGTGCGGCGACGGCGCGCATGTCATTGACGATCCGTTCGTACTCCGGGCGTGCGTTGGCGCTGATTCCAGGCGCGGCTGCTTCCGCCTCGGCGACCGCATTTGCCGAACTCGCAGCGACTTCCGCAGCTACGCCCAGGGGAGTCTCGCCGTGATGCGGCTGGTGGTTCACCTCATTTGCGACGTACTCGTCCAGCCGCTCGCCATCGGGCGCGTCGCCCGTCCATAGGGTTTGCGCCGGATTGAATCGCGCTGCGTCGATCAATTGCGGCATGGTCATGCCGAGCGAGAGGACTTCGCGGTTGCCCTCGGTGATGCCGATGCGCGGCAACAGCTTCGGCGCGCAGATGCCGGAGAGTCGATATGCGGCGAGAAGGTGCCGGGCCGCATCGGCGGTTCCAAACCGCTGCGCAAACTGTGCGACCCAGTATGCCTGTTCCTTCGCCGGATCGCGCTGCGGGTTCCACGCGTAGCGTGCCCAGGCCTGGTACCACACCCAGTCGCGATCCATCTGCATCAGGCGCGGAGTGGTGTTGTCGGCGGTGTAGGGCCAGTCCCAGTACCGCAGCGGATACAGGTGCAGGCCTCCGATGCCGATGCGCACGAAGTTGGATTCTGTCTGGCGAATGAATTCGGGATCGCCCCAGCGAAAGGGTTCGAGGTTCGAAAGCAGATGGATGTTCGCGGTCTCGACATTGGAGGCGGCGACCAGTTTCTGGAACTCGTCCTTCACCGGCCCGCGGACATTGGTCCAAGTCAGCGACTCGCCGTTCCACTTGAACATGGTGTCGATGTTGGAGTAGAGCGGCTTAGCCGCGGCCATCACATCGTAGATATCGGTCGCGTGCGCTCGCACCACGATCGGCGGCTCGGGAACCGGATGCCCAACTGCCTTTGCCTGCTCAGCCAGGCCATCCCTGACGCCCGGGATGATGGTCTTGGTCAGCCACTCCGGTCCGTAGTGCGGACCCATGGCCTCGCCCAGCGTCATGAAGATGCCGACATTCGGATATTCGCGAATGAACTCCGAGATGCAGTAGCGCGTGTACTCGCTGGCGAGCGGCGTGGGCGCGGAAAGATGCATCGGCACGCCGTGCGCCTTGGCAAACGTGTGCGACAGGTGAATGTTGTAAAAGCCCTGCAGCACCCAAATGCCGCGCTTGTCTGCTTCGGCAGTCAGCCAGCGGAACATCGCGATATTCTTCTCTAGCTGCGCGTCCGTCAGCTCCTGGGCCTCGGGATACTTTGGCAGCTTGAGCAGCGAGGTGAAGGGATGCCCATTCCACAGGTACAGGGTGTTATAGCGCTCATCGGCGAGTGTGTCGAGATACTTCGTCCACGCGGTCTTGTCGTAGAACCAGGGAAACTCATCTGACGTGTAGCGATAGTCGTACTCCGCGTCGTCATACGTAATCTCCGGCCGCTGCAGGCCAAGCGCCGTGCCGCGCAGCTTGAGTTGCGGGTGATCTTCGTAATCCAGCGTAGCGGGCAACGCGTGGACGGCACGGATGCGGTCCGCCAGCTCCATCGCGCCATAGAGCACGCCCGACGGATCGGATCCCGCTACGATGATCGTGCCGCCAAGCCGCCGCAGAAGGAACGCCTCCTTCGCATCTGGCCCAAAGGCTGGAATCTTCTGGTCGAATGGCTTTAGCAGCGGATCGAGCCGGGTAGCCAGCAGAATCTGCTCGTCGCCTGGAAGCCCTTCGATCGCCTGCTGCAGCCGCTGCTCTGCGAAGATCTCCCGCGGCGTCGGATTTGCCGACACGTGGATGTGCGGAGCTGCCAAGGCGCTGGTCGATGAGGCAAGAAACAAGAGGGAGAACGCAGTTCGTATTCTCGTCACGTCAAACCTGGCCTTGTTGCCACGTGAAGCTAAGCTTAACCATATCGCCTGCCGCCAGCGTGAGACTCAACTCTTGCACTTGTTTGGTGCTCATCCGTTTGGCGACGCCCAATGTCGCAGAGGATATGCTCTGATTCGGCGGGGCGGCGATGCGGTGGGTGCTGCTGATTCTGGCATGCAATCTGGCAACCGCGGGGAATCGTCGCTCCGGGCGTTCGTGCGTCGATCGTCAGCGTTGCCTGTGTCCGGCTCTGTCCCAAGTTGGGCAGGGAGGTGGCCGAGATTCCGGCGGCTGCCAGCCCCACAGTGAAATGCCTGCGATTCATGGCGCGGTCCCGGCAGCCGCGACCTGAGCCAAAGTAAATTCGAAGCTCACGCGGTGGGAGAGCGCACCAGCCGCGACAATCGCCTGGTCTCCGCTGGCCGACACGGCCACAGAGCTGGTTGGGATCGGCTTTCCGTCAAGTGTGGCCGCAGAAAGTCTTGATCCCCGGGGCAGCGGAACATGCACAAAGGTATCGGTCGCGCGCGTTCCCGGGTCGAATTCGAGCCGGAAAGCCGTCGGCGAGATGCGAGTCAGCTTGACCGACACTGTCGTTCCGAGTGTTGTTGGAGTACGTTCCAGGCTCGCGACGTCACCCGGGTTGGCAATCCACTCCGCCGGCAGACCGGAAAGCAGGTGCAGGGTAGTCTTGCTCGCATCCGTCACCGGTGCATCGGTTCGCTCCTGCACCAGCATGTCGCGCAACAGGTCAACGGCATTGGCGTTCCCCCACGCCTCGGGCATGTCGCCCGTGCCCTGCATGTTCTCGCGCTTGCTGTGCGGCGTGTCGCACGCGCGTTCTTTGGTCACGTCCGTCAGAATCTCTTCCTTGAACACATTGGTTGTGTATGAGTGATTCAGTGCTGCCAGCAACATCGCTGCATTCTTCTTCACGTCGTTTCGCAGAAGATAAGTCTCTGACATGTTCATCGCCTCGCCGGGCCACACTCCGGCTGGTCCTGCCCAGGCTACATTTGTCGGCAGCCCTTGCGACTCTTCGCCTTCCATCCGGGTCAGGAGTCCGTTCACCAGCGGATCGTCAGCGCTGTAAAGCCCGGTGGGCCAGACTGCCAGAAAGGTCTGCGAGTAGGCCGCGTCCGGCCGCGTGGGTTGGGCGGGCAGAAAAGGCATCGCTGTCTTTTCCAACGTCACGGACCTGTCGACTGATTCCCGGATCGCCGCAGTATATGCAGCGTACTCTTTGTCCAGCCACGCCGCGTCGTCCGTCTTGCCCAGCACCCGCGCCGCCTCTGCGCTCACTCTCACGCCGTAGGCCGCCAGAAAATTGTGCGAGTACGAATGGCCCTCCGGCAGGCCTGAATCGCCATACGACCACGGCAGAAGGCCATACCAGTAGGCCTTCTCTCCTGGCTTCAACTCCGGCTCCGGTTCCGGCCTGCACTTCGATCCCGTCAGCATGCGCTTGATCGGCCGCGCACCAATCGGAATCCCCGGGACCTCTTCGAGGGTTGTTTCCTCGCGGTGCGCGCGCACCCACACCGACGACCGCAGCAGGTACGGGTAAGCCTGCGCCAGCCAGGCCTTGTCCCGCGTGTACAGGTAGTAGTCCCACACCGCACCTGCGTTGCCTCCGATGTTGTCCCACGCCGGCCATCCGCTGGCCGGAGGCCCATCCCATTCGCCATCGTCAATCATGATGTGGAACGCATGCTCAACCGACTTCTGTGCCGTCGTGAGGTAACCCGCGACCTCCATTGCCCGCGCCTGAAAGTATTCGCCGCGCCCCCAGTACTGGCGGTACACGTCCGGCCCATCCAGCGCCCATAGGTCGCCTTTCGCGTCGTACTCCGTCAAGATCAGAACATAGGCAATCGAAGAATCGAAGAAATCGTTCAGCGACTGCTGCGGATAGTGGATGCGCGCGCCCCGCGCCCAGATGGCGTCCCACTGGGCCGTCGCCTTCGCTAGCAGTTCCGTTCCGGAAAGCTGGGTTAACTCTGCCTTACGGGACACCGGAAACTCATACGGCAGCCGTACCCAAAGGATTCGAGAGCCACCCGGCGGAATTGGAAGCGTGTGCCGCAGGGTGAGACCATTGTTCTCGGAAAATGTCTCGTCAAGAAAGCTATTCTGCTGAATCGCCTCCGCGGGCGGCATGGGCGGATCGTAGCTGATGCCGTTGACCTCAGCGATCAATTCGCCGCCGTGGGTGACTAAAGTGTCGCCGTCGACATGGCCGGGCAGGTTGCGCGAGCGTCCAGAAAGATCAAGACGGAAATCGAGCGCCTCGCCGCCGGCGTTATGGATCTCGATACGGACGACGTCGAGGCCTCGCGCGCCCGAATCTGCTGCAGGCAGTTTGGTCGGATCCTGGCCGGGATCGACGGAGAACGCGAGCTCTTCGACCTCGAGTCCTCCGCCAGAAAGCCGCGAAACGATGAAGGGATAGCGGCCCCGATAGAGCGTCTGCGACTGCATTGACAGAGGGGTCGAGTGTGGATGGTCAAGACTGACGCCGTCCGCGAACGGTTCAATCGCGAGCGCACCATCCATCTGGCTGGAGAATCCGATCGGCACGTCGAGCGGCTTTCTCTTCAGCGACCACTGCGACCAGCGCAGCGAGCCATCTTTCTCCACGGTCGTCTTGTGCGATCCCAGGGGAAGGCCGATCAGGCTCTGCGCGTCGGTATTGGAATAGCGATGATCAATAGTCAGGCCGGCGGAGGAGTCCGCACTCTGCGACCACATCGGAGCGGCGAGGAGAAGGGAAACGGCGCCAAGAACAAAGAGGCCAAGTCGGGATGAATTTAGCGGGGCTTTCGTGTCGGCCTGGTTGGGCAAAGGGCACATTTCATGGGAAGTCTATACGCGATTTTCGATTCGGCATAGCTACTTCCGCTGACCGGGCTCCTCAATTGCGGGTCGGCTATTGCCAGCCTGGAGTATTTGATTCGAGTTGAGTCGCTCCGCCTGAAAGAATTGCGGCTACCTGCTCGACAACACGTACGAGCCAGCAGCGTTCAGGACTACGGTCGCTCTCGTTCCACCTTCGGAAGGCGTGCTAGCCCGGCTTTGACCATTCACGAGCACAGCAGCTCCAGAGTGGACCAGCGGGACGGAGACCGTTGCTGCCACTCCCGGCGGAAGGTCGATCGTGACCGCTATGGGTCCGCCTTCGTTGCGGATGTCAACCTTGAGCAGGCCATTCGGGGTTGGCTCAGCGCCGCGAGCCCACTTGAGATCAAGCGGGTCGGGACGAATGTCGACCGTGCTGAATCCTGCGCCGCGCGAGTGGATTCCAAGCACCTGTTCCATCAGCCAAGGCGTTGGACCACTGGACCACCCGTGGGCGAGGCTGACAAAGTAGCCGGAACGGTTGTCGGCCTGCAGGGAAGCGTGAAAATCTTCCTTGAACCAATCGGGATCGTAGGCCTCCCAGAAACTGGTTGCGCCTTCGTCCAGCATGCCGCCCCAATACTGCCGCATCCATTGAAGCGCTTCCTCGCGATGGCCCATCTTCGCCATCGCGCTGATGATGTAGTAGTTGTAGTACGGCGTGGCCACGCGGCTGTTGAAGTGAACGTGGCCCACATTGGAGAGCACGTTCTTCCAGATCGCCGCATACTGCGACGGGTCCGCGACGTCGAAGAGCACGGCGGCCGCGTTGGTCTGCCACAGAGAGCCAAAGGTTCCCGTCGAAGGATCGAGCAGGTGCTTCTGAGCTGCGGCCTTGATGGCGGCGGCACGCTGCTCGTAGTGAACGGCATTCGCCGTATCGCCGAGTTCGCGCAGCAGCCACGCACCGTCGCGATATGCACCATAGAATTCGAGGGTGGTGGCGCGGCGGGACTCGGCCGTGTCGCCATTCAACTCCGGGGACCAGTCGACAAACAGCCACACGTTGGTTTTGTTGGCGTACACATCCTGCGCGTCGAATTCCTGGTCCACATGCGCCAGCAACTGCAGCATGCGCGCATGTTCTTTAATCAGGAATTCCTTCGAGCCAGTCTGGCGATAGTACTGCGCCACACCGGTAAACCAGAACGCGGAATAGCCCGGAATCCCATTGACGTGCTGCTCGACCGGCGCCGGTCCAAGCAGCCGGTCCAGCGTGTCTTCCATCAGAAAGTGGTCGTCGAACACGTCTTCGATGGTCCGCCCCATTACATCGGTATCGCCCATCCACCGCCCACGGTCGCGCTTGGGCGAGTCCCATACGCCATCCTGCATGCACAGATGGGCGGTGTACGCACCCGTCTCCCAGATGCGGTTCAGCAGCGGGTCGGACGACTCGAACGATCCCTCATACTTCACTGGATAAAAAATGTCATCAGCCGCAATGGACTTGAAGCGCAGATCGGAGCCTGCGAGAAACACGACCTTGGCGAAACGGAAGGACGTTTTAGGACCGTGCGCTGTCTGATGCGGAGCAATGGTCAGCAGGTTGATCCCAAGGTAAGGAGACTTCAGCATCTCGTCGTACGACTCACCATATTGAATCGTGACCTCAGCGGTCGCGTCTGAATCGGACACCAGTTCAATCCGCCCCGTAATCTCCTCGCCAAAATCGACGATCAGACTTGGGGCCACCGGCGCGGCCGCGACCGGGACGGGCAAGTGCACGCGAAAGTCCGCTGGCCTAAGCGCGTCTGTCAGCGCCGGCAGATTCTCAAAGCGGCCATTGCCCTGGCTGGCGGAGAGAATCTCATGGATCGGAATCCTTTGGTGCGCGAGGAACGGCGAGATTCCTTCGTAGCCGGGCCAGTCGTAGAGACCCGCATCGGCATTCCACTGGAAAAGATCAATCGAGCTCTCGATACCGCCGAGACTTTGCACGCTCTTCCACGCGCTGTCGTCGAATGCCGGAGACTCCCACCCGCTCGTCTTAACGGTTGAGCTTTTCCACGCCTGATCGCTCATCATGATCGGCTCCGCCAAGATCCCGGGGGCGCGCGGAATGATCTTCGCAACCAGCACCTCGCCAAACGTTTGTTGCATCACCAGAGCGCTGTTGGTAAAGCCAGTCACGCCGCGGCCGCGCACCGCGTCGATGGCCAGCAGGTTCCTTCCCGCCTTCAGAAAGCCCGCGACCGGGACCGCGAAGACATGCATGCCCAGCGGCTGCGTGACATCGCTCTCGACGCTCTCGACCAGTCGTCCATTCAGGTAGAGCACGGCCGAGCGCGGACCCGCAACGTACAGCGTCGCCTGGGGTGGAACTTCGTCCAGGTCGAACGCTCGCCGGAAAAAGTGCGCTTCCGTTTTTTCCGTCACCTTGGGAAACACGTAAGCGATGCGGTCCGCTTCACTGGCGGGCTGGTCCGGCGCAGTCCAGATGTACTGCTCCGGCAGTGGTTGATGCAGGCTGCTTTCGACGGGAGCACCCGCGGCATCGCGCGTCGGATCCAGTCGCGCTTGGGCAAATGCTCGCAGCGGAATTAGCGAAAACACCAGCAGCAGCGCAATGGGCGCCAGCAAGCAGCATGACGAATGGCAACGTACAGTTCGATCCACCGGGAGAGAAGCCTCGCGAGGCAGCTTTCGCCTCAGAAACAATCCTTTTCACGCGTTATACGCGCCGCAGGTCGTGGTTGGCAATAAGACAGATGCCCATCGTTCGACCGCCAGACGGGAGAGTATGACGATCACATCCGCATTGCAGGCTGGAGTCCGCGTTACGACGAAATTGGGAGGATGGTCGCGGCCTTTCGCGCGCGACCTTCGGCCACGTTGAATTGCCTGGCGGAACTTCAGCCCTATGCGTCAACCACAGCCAGAGCGCGTTCACTCGGGCAGCGGGAAGGTGCCGCTGACTCGCATTTCGGTCTGATGCGCACGAGCGTCGTCGATGCTGCCTCCGATGCCAACCCGATATTCGCCGGGAGTCACGGCGCGCTTGCCCTTCCCGTTCACCAGGCTCATCTGGCGCGGGTCGAGGTTGAACGTGACCTCCCTGGTTTCCCCTGGCTTCAAGCGGATGCGCTGAAAGCCCTGCAGCGTGAGCAGGGGAGCGCCTTCCTGCTGTGGTGGAAAAAGGTAGAGTTCGGCAATCTCATCGCCCTCCAGTTTGCCGGCGTTGGTCACCTTCGAACGAACCTGGATGGTGGACCCGGCCTGCACGGCACCGGATGCAAGCGTCGGCCTGGAATAGGTGAACCGGCTGTAACTCAGCCCGAATCCGAAAGGAAACAGCACCGGGCCAGCGTGATAGCGGTAGGTGCGATCCTTCATCGAGTAGTCTTCAAAGTCGGGCAGGTCGGCAGTGGATCGATAAAACGTGACGGGCAGGCGGCCGGCAGGATTGTAGGTTCCGTCCAGCACCTCGGCGATGGCCTCGCCGCCCGCTTCGCCGGGATACCACGCGCACAGGATTCCCGCGGCATGAGCCATTGTCCACGGGGAGGTGAGCGCGCTGCCCGTCATCAAAACGACGACGACGGGTTTGCCGGTGCCGCCCAGCTGCTCGAGCAGCTTCTCCTGGGGCGCGGGAAGTTCAATGCGTGTGCGGTCGCCGCCAAGAAAGCCATCCGCGTTGACCGTCATCTCTTCGCCCTCGAGCAGAGGTGACAGTCCCACGAAGGCGACGACCACGTCTGCGGATTGCGCGGCCTGGACGGCGTCCGCCAGCAGCGGAGCCGCTGGCGGCAACCACTCGAGATTGATGTTCTCGGTCGCGCGGATGTATTCCAGCACCAGGTCGTGGGAGCCTGCGGCGGTGAAAGTCATCGTCGCTTCGTTGCCCGATTGGCCGTCGAGGACAACCTTCCCATCCAGAACCAGCTTGAACTGGCGCTCAGTGGTCTTGCGTGTTCCTGTGACGCGAATCCGGTAGTCGCCTGCGCCGGGCACCAGCAAGCGGCCCGTCCAACGGACGGAAAACCGGGTGGTCGTCAGCGGCGTGCCGGCCGGAGGGCCTTGTCCCCAATGGAGATTGATGATGGGATCGACGCGCGTGAAGGCCGGTTCACCCTTGAGTTCGGAGTTGTCGAAGTATTCGCCGCGGAGCCCCGGCTGATCGCCCGATCTGCCGGCGCGCAGGTAAGCGGATGGGATCGGCTGCGGTATTTGCGCCGTAAAGGTCGCTCCGGGCGCATAGGTAATCGTGTCTATGCTGCCAAGGTGATCGCGAATGCCCTGCAACGGCCGCACCGGATTGGACGGCGTTCCCATGTAGTTGCCTTCGAGCGTCTCGATCGTCTCCGCGGAGGGGCCAACCACGAGGACCCGTTTGCCTGCTCCCTTCAGTGGCAACGCACCATCGTTCTTCAGCAGCACGATCGATTCGCGCGCGACCTCGAGCGCCAGCGCTCGATTGGCAGGCGTATCCACGTTGCTTTGAGAGAGCTTCGAAAACGGCACCATGGCCGGGGGATCGAACAAGCCCAGCCGCATGCGTGCGGTAAACAGGCGGGTCACTGCTGTATCCAAATCCTTCTCCGGAAGCAGGCCTTGTTTGATGGCATCGCCGAGTGCCGCGTAGGTTTTGCCGCAGTCGAGATCCGTGCCGGCGCGCACCGCGTCGGCCGATCCGTGCGCGGCATCCGGCGCGGCCTTGTGTCCGGAGACGATGTCGCCTACCGCATCGCAATCCGAGACGACGTATCCCTGAAATCCCCAGGCCGAGCGCAGGTGGTCCTGCAGCAAGAGCGGACTGTCGCAGGCCGGCAATCCATCGATGGCGTTGTAGGCGCACATGATGGAGTCGGCCTTGCCTGCGGTGATGGCCCGGCGAAACGCGGGCAGGTAGGTGTCCTCGAGATCGTGCGGAGAGACGTCGACATTGAAGCGATGCCGCAGCGGTTCCGGCCCGCTATGCACCGCGAAGTGCTTCGGCGTTGCGATCAACGCAAGATAGCGCGGGTCGTGGCCCTGCAGCCCCTTGACGAACGCAGTGCCGAGCGTGCCGGTGAGGTATGGATCTTCGCCGTAGGTCTCCTGTCCGCGGCCCCAGCGCGGATCGCGAAAGATGTTGATGTTGGGCGACCAGAACGTGAGCCCTGCGAAGCGCCCATGGTTGTTGGCCTTTTGCGCCTCGTTGTACTTCGCCCTGGCCTCGGTGGAGATGACGTCGGCCATGCGCCCGATCAGCGGTTCGTCCCACGTAGCGCCCAGCCCGATGGCCTGGGGGAAGACCGTTGCATATCCATTGCGCGCAACTCCGTGCAGCGCCTCATTCCACCAGTCGTACGACGGCACACCAAGCCGCGGTATGGCGGGCGCGACTTCGAGAGTCTGCTGAACCTTCTCCTCCAGCGTCATCCGATGCACCAGGTCTGCAGCTCTTACGTCCGCTGGCAGGCTTGCATCAAGATATGGGCAATTGGCGGGGGAACACGGGGGGACGGGGACGGCTTGTGCTGTAGCGGCGGCTGTCGCCATCAGAAAGACGAGTGGCGTCATGGCATACGCCAATTTCATACTCATACGCAGTTGGTTGCTCCTATGCGGGAATTCGGCACGGACATCGCTTCAAATGGTACTCCCTTTGAAAGCGAGAAATGCGAACGAGAGAGACCAGAAACCGAGGCACAGGGCGCTCGTCTCTCGTCATCGAGAATGCTTGAGTTGAGTGAATCAGAAAATGGCGCGGCCGCCGCGCCGGGCTGTCACTGGTGCTTGGGAGCAGAGGAGGTTGCACCGCCTCACGGCGAAGCAAGCGGCGAACGGCTAGGCCAGATCCACTTCGATCTTTTCCGATTCGCGATCGAGTTTTGCGATGCGGAAGCTGCGAATCTGGCCGACACCCAATGGCTCGGGTTTGCTCGCCGACGTTGCCGGGCCACCCTTCCAGCGGGCCTTCAGCATCGACGTCAGTGCAGACAGGTCTGCCGCGCCGTCGCTCTCGCTCGCTGCGGCAGCCGGAGTTTTTACGGCGATTCTACAGACCGCGCGAATCCCTTCGCCGAGCTCGATCATGGTACTCTCCGCCGACTGTTCCACAACCCGCCCGGAGACCACATCGCCTACGCTGTGCTCCTCCAGGTACTCGCCGATGCTGGTGGGAACCAGTTGCTTCATGCTCAGCTTGATCTGACGCTTTTCCGGATCGATGCCGAGCACCTGCGCCTTGACGATCTGGCCCGCGTGCAAGACGTCTTGCGGATGATTGATGCGGCGCTCGGCGGTAATTTCGCTGACGTGCACCAATCCCTCGACGCCTTCGGTCAATTGCACGAAGGCCCCGAACTTCGTCAGCCGCGTTACCGGGCCCTCGATGGCCGCACCGACTGGGAATTTGCGCGGCACGTCCACCCACGGATCTCCCAGCGCCTGCTTCAGCCCAAGCGAGATGCGGCGCTCGCCCGCGCTCACCGCGAGGATCACCGCCTCCACCGTGTCGCCCTGCTTCACAATGTCGCTGGGCTTATGCACCTTCTTCACCCACGACATTTCGGAGACGTGGATGAGGCCCTCGATGCCAGGTTCCAGCTCCACGAACGCGCCGAAGTCCATCAATCGCGTTACCGTGCCGGTGACCCGCTCGCCAACCTTGTACTTCTCGGCCGCGGCGTCCCACGGCTCCGGCTGCAGCTGTTTCAGTCCGACGGAGATGCGCTGGTTCTCCGCATCCACCTTCAGCACCTTCAGTTCCAGTTGCTGGCCGACCGTCAGGATGTCTTCCGGCGCGTTCACGCGGCTCCACGCGAGGTCGCTGATGTGCAGCAGCGCGTCAATGCCGCCCAGGTCGACAAACGCGCCATAGGTGGCCAGGCTGCGCACTTGACCACTGACGATGTCGCCTTCCTTCAACTCGGAGTAGCGGCCCTGCGCCAGCGCTCGCGCCTGCTCTTCGGCGATCGCGCGCCGGTCGACGACCACGTCCTCTTCAGCCACATCCAGCTTGGTGATGCGGCAGGTGATCTCCTGGCCCACCAGCTTTTCCATCTCGGCGGCGTCGCGCGTGCCGCTGCGCGAGGCCGGCATAAACGCGCGCACGCCAATGTCGACCGTGAGGCCGCCCTTCACCACCGCGGTCACGGTGCCCACCACCGGAGTCTTCTGGGCGAAGGCCTCCTCCAGCGACGACCAGTCGGTCGGCTGAATTACCTTCTGGCGCGAAAGCTCGTAGTAGCGTTCCGCATTGCGCCCCTTCACCGATACGGGGAACGTGTCCCCCGCCGCCACCGCTTCGGCATTTTTCTCAAAGGCGCTGCGCGGCAAAATCCCCTCGGACTTGTAACCGATGTCGAGGTACACGAACTCCGCGTCCAGCGAGACCACGGTGCCCTCCAACTGCTTCGCGCCGTCGGCCTGGTGGGGGTGGCTGTGCTCGAACTGCGCCAGCAACTCGCCAAAGGACTCAGTTGGGGATTCGGATGGGTCTTCAACGGCAGGGGGCGCTTCCGGGACGATTTCGTTAGGCATGGTGGATGCTTACCATTCTGTCACGCGCTGGTACGCGGTGGAAATCTAGTGTTTGCCTGCCCGCGCGTATCCCATAAAATATAAGTGCAGATCTCGGGCAGCTTTCGCCTGATGCGGTATCCCCCCGGGCATGGGGAGAGGAAAGGTATAAGTACAAAGAAATGAGCGAACTACTGGCACCACCCGACCAGATGGCCTT
Source organism: uncultured Acidobacteriaceae bacterium (assembly GCA_963787905.1). Taxonomy (GTDB): domain Bacteria; phylum Acidobacteriota; class Terriglobia; order Terriglobales; family Acidobacteriaceae; genus Edaphobacter. Next base: position 13,371 of record CAWBFL010000037.1, read on the forward strand.
GGCGCACGCGGAAGATCCCCACATTTACGAGTCCGGCGACTGCTGGCGTTTCCGCTGGGCCGGCGAAGATCATGGCTCCTTCGACACGGAACACTCAGCGCGCTCTGCCGCCCTCCGCTTCAAACAGCAAACCATGATGAAGTTCGTCGCCGCGTCGCTGCACCTGCGGTAATTTCGAGCACAGCGGAGCGCGCGATTCAGCGGCCACCGCGCACAATTCAGATGAGAACTCGGCCCTCGCTTAGGCTACGTTGCGCAGCAGGTCCATGGCGCGGGTGCGCAGCAGGACCTTCTTCTCCACCAGCGAGAGGGCGTGTTCCTGCGGGCCGGCCAGCGCGATGACGCCCAGCCTTTCCGAGGTCTGGTTGTTCCAGATGAGCCAGCGGTCGACGTCCGTCAGATCCGGGCGATGGTCGGCCCTGTAGGGCTGGAACGATTCAACCACCGCTTGAATCGCATTCGTAAGCTCATCCGTGATTTCAGCGATCTGTTCCTGATGGCTCATGGCGCACGCTCCTGGAGACAGATTAGACGTCCGGGCCCCACTTCGGAACGACTTTGCGCAACGGAAACGTTGACCTTCTTGGCACTCCCATTAACCGCGCCAGCAATAGTCTTTCCTCGAACAGTACCCCCGCGTAAGCGGCGGCGCAAGGTCTTTGCGATAACCTTTTTGTTATGTTCACACGCATTGACCGCGCTCACCGCGCCATGCCGGTCTTCCTCGGAATTGTCACCCTGGCCGGCGTCGCCGCACTGTTGGTGTGGGATGCGGCACCGGCGCTGTTTCCCGCCCGCGCCCACGACCTGCTGGGGGCGTTTCCGCTGGCCATGATTGCCGTCGCCTACCTGGTTTACCAGAGTGTCCACCGGCCCTCGGCCGCGGAGTGGCTGAAGGCGGTCCTGCTGGCCGTTGCGTTTCTTTTCTGGTCCGCGAACCAGTTCTGGCGGGACCCGCATCAAGCCATCGTCTTCAACGACATTGCCATTGCGCTCTTCGTTCTGGATGTTTTTCTGGTGATGATTGGCTGGCCGTCCGGCTCTCCCGACGAGTCCTTCGGCGAGACCTACGCGAAGCCCGGGAGCCCTCCCGCGAACGGCGGCCCAGCAACCTGAGCGCAGCCTGCTGCGTAGCGCGCGGTTACGTCAATCCCCGCGCTGCCGTCCCTCGAGTGCATGATCTACCTTGAAGTCGGCGCCGCTCCATACCTTCACCGAACTCCACGGGGCAGCGGGCCCGCTCCAGAAGCGGTCGCCGGCCGGAAGTCCCAGGGGAAGAAACGCGGTGGTGCACAGGTAGAGGCTGCCGGTGGAGATGTACACTTCGCCCAGCGACGGCTGGTGTCCTGCCAGTCCGATCTGCAGCCAGCCTTGCGCGTCCAACGTCCCCGGCGGCGTCAGTGTTCTCCGGATTACCGCCGCCAGCGCACCGCGCACCTGCTCCGGTGCAACCTCCGGCGGCAGCATTCCGCGCAGCGCCGCATCCGCCAGCAACTGAAATGCGCCGCAGCGATACGCGATCGACCGGCCGACCACCGGGTAGGTTCCATCGGGTGCGATCATTCGCTCCTGGATGGCTGCATAGCGCGTCGCTCGCTCCCGGATATCCCCTGCCATCGCGGCCCAGGTGTCCTCCTGCCCGCCCACCGCATCCATCAGCGCAAGCAGGAACGAATGGATGACGAACGAGTTGTAGTAGTCCTGGTGGAAGTGCGGGCCGTCGCCGTAAACGCCATCGCCGACGTACCAATTGGCATGTTCGCGCAACGCGTAGTCCACGCGGACGCGATCCCAAGGCTCGCCCAGCGCCAACAGGCCGGCTTCGATCATCGCCGCGAACAACAGCCAGTTGTTGTAGTTCGGCAGCTTACCGCGGGTGGCCCGCATCGCCTCCGCAAGCTGCGTCCGGACCGGCGCGGGCAGCTTCTCGCGCAGTTCGTGCGGCGCGCGCAGCAGCGCCAACGAAAGAAAGGCGGTATCGACAATCGTCTGCCGGTCTCCTCCGAAGTCCATGTAGTCCGGCGAGCTCTTATCCACCGCGGAGGCGATGCCCGCCCGCGCCCACTCGCAGTAGCGCGCTCGCAACTCGCCTTCTTCGCCAGTCGTCGCACCGTGCTCCAGCCAGGGTGCCATCCCGGACAGGGCACGCCCCAGGGCTTCCAGATAGGTGGTTTGGCGCCGGTGTTGCTGTTCGCCGGCGTACGCCTCCACCGGCATCACCGCCTTCAGCTGGCGCTGGCTCAGCGCCACGAACAGCGGCCGGCAGATCCGGTCCAGCATCGCCACCCAACCGGCGCGGTCTTCGGTAAAACTTCCAGTTGTTAAATCTGTCCTGCATCGGCCCGCCTGTCTTTTCTCCGCCGTCTGCCTGGCCCTCGCCGTGTGCCGGGCGAGGGAAGGCCATTCCGGCCGCCAGCCCAGCCGCAAACCCAGACTTCAACATCTCGCGTCGCCTCATCTCACCTCGTGCAAATCACTTGAGATTCTAAGCTCCGCTGCCATCGCAAGTCCGCGCAACGAGCGACGCGGCCAGGACTCAAGCGACGCTTCCGGCGATCCACGCCAGGTACTCACGCGAACCGCCGGTGATGGGCAGCCGGACGATCTCAGGTGTTTCGTAGGAATGGTTGGCGCGGATGTGCTGCTCCAGATCGGCGTAGCGGACCTCGGTGGTCTTGATCGCCAACAACCATTCGGGCTCGGCGCACACCTCGTCTTTCCAGCGGTATACGCTCTGGATCGACTGCATCTGAACACAGGCCGCCAAGCGGGCGTTGACAATCGAATGGGCCAGGTCGCTGGCGAATTGTTTCGTGCCGACCGTAGTCAGGACAAGGACGCAGGCTTCTTCCATGGCGAGTGCTCCGGATCAGATTACAGGCAGATGCCTGCGGCTTTGGCATCAATGTACCGGTTCGGGGAGATTGATGACGCGGATGGCCTGGCGCAAATGCTCGCGCGCCGCGTCGTCGCCCCCAACCTGGAGCGCCCGATCCAGGGCGCCGGTCGCGCCGGCTGCGTGCAGCCTGACGGCCGCTCTCGCCCGAATGACGAGCAGGTGGAGATCGAGCTCGCTCTCGCTGGCTCAGCAAATTGCCGGGAGTGCCAGAAGGTCGTCCGCGGCAGCCGAGCCCGTCGCTCTAAATGCCAAACCCGCCGCAGGAAAATCCCCCGCGGCGGGTCATTGGGATATTGGAACTGGGCTTATTCTTCGGTCTTGGCTTCAGGAGTCTCGCTGCCGGGATTCTGCTCCTCCAACTGCTTGGCCATCTCCTCACGCTTCTTGGCGCGAGCCTCTTCGCGCTTCTGGCGCTTGGCGTCCAACTCCTGCTCGGCGCCGAGCAGCTCGATATACGCCATTTCCGCCGCGTCGCCCTGGCGCGCGCCGCTGCGTGTGATCCGGGTGTAGCCGCCGTTGCGGTCGCCATAGCGGGGTGCAACCACGGCAAACAGCCGGTCGACCGATTCCGGGGTCATCAGGTAACTGAGCGCCTGGCGGCGGGCATGAACGGTGCCGCGCTTGCCCAGGGTAATCATCTTCTCAATCAGCGGCTGGCTGGCTTTGCACTTGGTGATGGTGGTCTCAATGCGATCCATCAGAATGACGGAGGTGACCAGATTGCGCAGAACGGCACGACGGTGAGAGGTATTGCGGCCGAGCTTGTAGCCGGCATTACGATGACGCATGGTAGATCTCCTTCGACCCGGCTTCAGCCGTCGGTCGGTACTGCGGTTACTCGCAATCAGCGAAGGTGGTGATGCAAAAACCGCCGGCCGGCGTCACTCCAGGCGCATGCCTATAACGGGGCAGCACAGTCTGGCGATCGGCTCGCATGCTGCAGCCCATCTCTTGTCGAAGGATTGGCAGTGCCGGCGATTGGGTAGTGCGGTTCAGGCCAACGAATGCGCCTGCAATGTTACTCATTTGATTGTAGCTCGGGCTGACCGAGGGGTGTCAAGCGCGAGCCCCGCTAGTTGTATGGACGGGGGAGCGTTGCGCACTGCTAAACTAAGATTTTTCTTACTCCTACGAGTTCGCATGCCCATCGTTCAGCTCCACCATGCTCGCAAGGTCTACGACGCCAAGGTCGCGGTCGAGGACCTTTCCTTCGCCATCGAGCCGGGAACGATGTTTGGTCTGCTGGGCCCCAACGGCTCGGGCAAGACCAGCTCCATCCGCATGATGATCGGCATCACCATGCCCGATTCGGGATCGGTCTCGCTGTTCGGCCAGCCATTCGCGCGCAAATCTCTCAGCCGGGTCGGCTACCTGCCGGAAGAGCGCGGCCTGTACAAGAAAATGAACGTGTTCGACCAACTGGTTTTCCTGGGCCGGCTGCACTACCTGAGCGCGTCCGTGGCAGCCGCGAGAGCCCGTTCCTGGTGCGAAAAACTGAAGATCACCGAGGCGCTTCCCAAGAAGACCGAAGACCTCTCCAAGGGCATGCAGCAGAAGATCCAGTTCATCGCGACGCTGCTGCACGATCCTGAACTCATCATTATGGACGAGCCCTTCAGCGGTCTCGATCCGGTCAACGCATCCCTGCTGATGGACACCCTGCTGGAGCTTCGCCGGGAGGGCAGGACGGTGCTGTTTTCGACCCATCGCATGGACCAGGTGGAGAGGTTCTGCGACAACATCGCGCTGATTCACCGGGGCCAACTGGTGCTCAAGGGCTCGATGGCCGCGATCAAAGCAAGCTACCCTCGCAACCGCGTCCACATCAGCTTCGATGGCGACGACGCTTTTTTGCGCAGCCCGAACATAGAAAGCCTCAAGCGGTACAACGGGCATGCCGACATTAAGCTGCGTCCTTCAGCCATGCTTGCCGATGACGTGCAGGCGCTGCTGGCGGCGGCGCTGCGACATGCCCGCATCACACGCTTTGAGGTGTCCGAGCCGACGCTCGAAGAGATATTCATCGAGAAAGTTCGCGAGAGCCTGCCCGAGAACAATGGCCTCATTCTGCACGAACTGCAGCAAGCCGAAGGGAGTTACTTCGGTGCCTAGGATCAGGGCTGCTTCATTGCGGAATGTCCTGCTGATTGCGCGCCGCGAATATCGCGAACGCATCCGCACCCGCGGCTTCCTGATCACGACCATCATGATCCCGTTGATTATGTCCGGATTCATCTTCGGAAGCATTTTTCTTGGCTCGCGGGCTCCGGGCGATATCCACATCGCCGTCGTTTCTTCGGACCCCCAACTGGCTCTGGATCTACAGGCCGAACTGGATCGCCGGCAACAGCAGCAGGAGGACAGTGCGGCTGCTGCGCAGGAGTCTCCGACCGGCGCGAGTCCAGCGAAAAAGCAGGCTCGCATTATCGTCGAGGCCATGCAGCCGGACCCCGGAACTCGCACGGAACTGAAGAGCAACCTGGAATCCGGCGACCTCGATGGGTACCTGTGGATCACTCCGGATGCTGCCTCGGGAGGCCGTCCTGCGATCGCCTTCACGCCCCGATCGAGTGGCCAGGCGGGGATCAAGAATACGCTTGCGGATGCCCTGGGCCAGGTGCTCATCCGGGAGCAACTGGGCCATCGCGGCGTCGCGGCCGCCGATACCGACAGCATGCTGCAGCCGGTCACCCTGGCCACTTCGCACGGACTCGATCACTCGGCGCACGAATCCGCTGAGATCAGTGTCTCCGTGCTCTTCTTCGTCATGTACCTGGTCATCATGCTGTATGGAATGAACGTGGCACGCTCCATCATTGAGGAGAAGACCTCGCGCATCTTCGAGGTCATGCTCGCCACCATCCGCCCTGAGGCGATGATGGCGGGCAAGATTATCGGTGTCGGGTCGGTTGGGCTCACCCAGGTTGGGATATGGCTGGCAGCGGTGTTGCTGCTTTCGGCCAGTTCTATGGGGATTCACCTGGGCGGCGATACCCTGCATGTCGCGCTCACCGGCTCGCAGGTCGTTTACTTCCTTGTTTATTTCATTCTCGGTTTTGCCTTTTACTCGTCCATCGCCGCCGCACTTGGCGCCATGACCAACTCGGAGCAGGAGTTGCAGCAGCTCAACATGTTCCTGCTGCTGCCGCTGCTGGCCTGCTTTCTGATGCTGGGGACGCTGTTGACGACTCCCGATAGCACGCTCGCCCGGGTGCTGGCGCTGGTCCCGCCATTTACGCCGCTGCTGATGTACTTCCGTGTCTCGCTCGGCCATCCGGCCGGGTGGGAGGTGGTGCTCTCCATCGTGCTGACATCCGCCAGCATCTGCGTGATTGTGTGGGCCACCAGCCGGATCTACCGCGTGGGCGTGTTAATGTACGGCAAACGCCCCAGCCTCCCCGAAATCCTCCGCTGGCTCAAATACAGCTAGCGCGCCATCGCCACTGCGGCGGCAACCTGTGCGACAATCGCTCGATACCCGTACGGAGCCGTTGGAGACACCGTGATAAGGAGATCGCGATGCCTGAGAGCGTAGCGCTGCAGGTCCTGACGATTGATGTGGAACGACGCGCCGGCAGTGCTGTCCTGGTACGTTGCCACGGTAGGCTGGTCGCCGGAGCCACCGATGTGCTCTACAGCGGAGTCTCGGCCTTGATTCCCGGCGCCAAACGCATCGTGCTCGACCTGTCGGACCTGAAGCATACCGACAGCATGGGCCTGGGCACGCTGGTGCGCTTGTACGTCTCCGCCAAGTCAGCTGGCTGCAGCCTGGAACTGCTCAATCTGAGCAAGCAGATTCAACATCTGCTCGGGATCACCAACATGCTGTCCGTGTTCACCGTTATCGGCGAGAACGGCATCAAGTGGATGTGATTGGCCGACTGCGGCGGGAGATCCTTCCCCTCTAAATAAAGCCGAGGTTGGTGGTAGCGAAGCTCCCGATGTTCGGGAAGATGGTCGGCATCTGCGCGGCGCTCACTCCAAACCACGACGCCAGCGTAGCCGCATATTGCACGCTGCCGGTCGACGGAACCCAGCGTCCGTTGGTGCCCGAGTCGTCCGGCCCATTCAGCGCCAGGGTCGGGAAGGTTCCGTACATCGCGCCGCCCTTCACCGCGCCGCCCATTACGATGTGGTGCGATCCCCACGCATGGTCGCTGCCGGTATTCGAGTTCGGCTGGAAGGTCCGGCTGAAGTCCGACATGGTGAACGCGGTGACGCTGCTCTGCACGCCCATCTCGACGGTGGCTGCATAGAACGCCGCGAGTGCCGGGCTGATCGACGCCAGCAGCGTACTCTGCAGCGCGAGCTGGTCAGAGTGCGTATCGAAGTTCCCAATCCCGCAGAAGAAGATCTGCCGCGACACGCCCAGCGCCGCCCTCACCTGGATAATCTGCGCGATCTGCTTCAGTTGCGATGCCAGCGCATTATTCGCCGGAAACACCGTCAACAGCGGCGATACCGACTGCGTCGCAGCTGTCAGAGTCTTCGCGTACGAGTAGGCATTCGTGGTGATGGAATTGTCCGCCTGCACCAGGGTCAGCCCAGAGTCAAAGCTCAGCAGCGCCTGCGCCGTCACCAGCTGCGCACCGCACTCCGTCGTCCCCTCCGAGCACTGAGCCCCGCTTAGATTTCCCGGGCTCACACTGACCGGCGTGCTCGCGCTGCCATTGCAGAACAACGTATCGCCCGCCACCGAAGTGATCATGGGTACCGAGGCGCCGGGGTTGTAGCTCGCGTTCAGCACATCGGCGATCCGTCCCGCCCATCCCGTCTGGGTCGCTCCGCTGGGCGCGGCATTCTGCCACTCGAGCTGCTGGTCCGGGTGCGAAAACAGGTTGGTCGGCAAGTCGGTTCCTGCCTGAAACTGCGCCTTGGTCGTCGGTTCGATCAGCGTTCCCACGTTTGCCACAAATGCCGCATTGCCGCTGTCGAACAGCGTCTGAATATCGGGCAGGTTCGGGTTCAGCGCGAAGTTTGGCATCGCGCTCAGTTGCAAGAGCTGACTCTGTGCAATCGCCAGCGGACCGCGAATGCGTCGCATAGTTGTTGTATCCGGCCGTGTCGAACGGGACCAGCGTGTTGTTGGCATCGTTGCCGCCAAAGAGAAACACGCAGACCAGTGCCTTGTAACCGGTGGTGCTCTGCGCCAAGGCATTCAGCGCGCCAAAGGGCCGCAGCGCAGTCGTATTCCCGGCTGCGGCCAAGGACGCGTACTTTATGAAACTCCGCCGATTCAAGCCCATTGCACTCCCCCGTCTTTGCCTTCCTGGCAACGAACAACTGTGCTTAGTGCTCCACCTTGTAAAACGAACTCGTAATCACTAGGTAGGTCGCCACCCGCACCCGCTCGGGAATATTGGTCAGCGTCGCCACGTGGCTCACAATGTCCGACTGCATCTGCGCCGGCATTTGCCCGTGCATGAACATGTTCGCGAGCGCATTCACCAGGTTGGTACTGTCGGTAGTCGCATTCCCTGTTGCCGACGCCAGCATGCCCAGCGGACTGGTCGCGCTCAGATCTACACTGAAGCTCGTTATCTTGTTATTGACCAGATCGTCCGCAAGCGTCAGCCGCAGAATGGACGATGCCGTGTTCTCAATCCCGAATTCCGGAGCGTTGGTCGTCGTTCCGGGAATCATATAGCCAGGTGGGAAGAAGTTGAACACTGCACCCCGACGTGTACGGCTTCTCGCCCAGCGGATTCGAGTAGTTCCCCAGGTTGGTGTAATACCCGTTGGCGTCGGTGTTGGTGAACCCCAGTCCGCGAAGGATGTTGGTCGATATACAGCATCGGTTCGCGCAGATGACCGCCGTCGAAACTCGCGTTCGCATCGCCTGCGCGTGCCTCGGTGTCCAGCAGGATTGCCTGAATCACCGCCTGCATGTTGCCGCGCACGCCGGTACCGTCATTGGCAAACACCGCGGCCACACGCGATACATATGCCGGACTGGGATTGCTGGTGACCAGGTGCTGAATCAGTTGGCGGCAAACAAACGGCCCGACGTTGGGATGGTTGAAAATGTTGGTCAGCGCTCCCGCCAGGTCCAACTCCGCCGACTGCCCAGCCGGCAGGGTGGTCCCGTTCAGCAGCACCTTCGCCGTCATATCATGCTCGCTCTCTACCGCGACCATCGGATCGTCGTAATCGGGAGTGCCGTTGGGGAACCTGGTCGTAGTTCCGCCCGGGGTTGCATACGTCCAACCCGTATAGGCGCGCGAGAATGCCTGCACCTGTGCCTCGGTATAGGTTGGAATCGGGTTCCCGCTTGCATCCAATTGCTGGCTTCCATCCTGGTTCAGCAGATTCAGTCCAATGGTGAACAGTTGCATGTTCTCGCGTCCGAAGTTCTCGTTCGCAATCTCCGTGCCGGTGGGCTTGGCGCTGTTCAGCATGTTCAGGTAGCCGCCCATCCCAGGCGACAGTGCCACGTCATGCATGATGGTGTAGAAGTTTCCGAAGGCATCCTTCGCCAGCATGTTCTGGTACGTGGTCACCGACCGCGCATTGACGGAGTCGGTGGAGATGACAAACATTTCGCTCGAGCGCAAACGCCACGCGTTGCCGCAACTGGTCCTGCCCCGTAACCGCGACCTGCCACCACTCCGACTGCTGGCACGGCGATACATCGGTCACGCACGCCGTGGGCGGCGGGGTCGTGATATCCGGCTCGATCGTCGTCGGTGTCGCGAACTGCTCGGTCAAGTACGCCGGCAGCCCCACCGATTGCACATGCGCGATATCGGTCAGCGTCGGTCCGAAAGTCGCCTGGTCCAGCAGCCGCGCGGCCGACTGCAGCGACGTCTCCACCTGCGCACTCGCCACGGCTGACGTCGTCCCGCCCGGGTTGCGGATTAACCACGTCCACCGCAACTGCGGTCAGCGCCCGCCCCCACCGGAACCGTTGCCTGCAGCTCGGTCGCGGACACGAATGTTGTTGCAGCACCGGCGCCCGCCGCCTGCACTTGCGACCCCGCAACGAAGCCCGTGCCGGATACGGTCATCAGCCCCGTCGTCGCGCCGTAGTTCTGAGCGACCGTTGCAGTAGTCACCGAGGGTACCGGGTTCCACACCGATTCGCTGGCCGACCCGCTTGCCGCAGGCGACGCCACGCTGACTGCTGTAATGGTGACTGGATTCGTCGCTGGAATCGTTGCCGGCGGAGTATACAGGCCCGCTGCCGAGATCGTTCCCACGGCGCTCGACCCGCCCGTAATTCCATTCACCTGCCACGTCACCGCAGCGTCGAGCGTGTTGGTGACCGTCACCGTCAACTGCGCCGTCGACCCCAACCTCACCTGGCCAGTACCGCCCACCGTGACCTGCACTTGCGCCGGGCTGGGCGGGCCTGCCTGACTCGATGATCCGCAACCGGCAACCCCTGCCACGCAGCTCAGCAGCCCTGCTGCCAGCAGCTTGCAATCGCGGCGAAACGTAGTACTCCATGGCTGGAGCCCGACAAGAATTGCCATGCGCGCCCCCAATCAGGGTCCTGCGACCAACAGCCGACAAGTCCCAGCATCCGGCTCAACAATGGGCAGTGCTTCGTCAAACCTCGCCGGAAGGATTTAGTTGCGAAAATTCTTCTGCGGGATCTGCACCTGTTCGCGATGCGGTCGGTCCATGCCCAGTCAATTCCGACTAAGCTGTTATGACGGTGAGAGTTCGGGCAGGCCATCGATGCAAGGGCAAGACCTCTCCCCGGCTGCTGCATCGGAACCCGGTCAGCCTTTCCTTGTCTGGCTGCCCGAAGGAACAGAATCCACCGGGGCCCCGGCAAGGCGCCTCAATCGAGGGATTGATTCTGTGGCAGGGTGCGGGCGCGGTTCAGCATACCCGAACTACCTCAATTCCAAGCAGCTTGCCCAGCTTATCCAGTTTGCCACCTACGTGGCCCAGACCCACTGCGCAGTGGTGCGCCGGGGCCTGCTCGTTCCAGCGCTGGATAAATCCGCGTGCGCCGATGGGGAAGCGATAGCGGCTGTTGGTGTTCCCGATCTCAAGAATCGGGCCGGCCTCGCTTGCGCCTTCGGCGAACAGCAGTTTGAACGCTCCGCGCCCATCTTCGACGACGGAGAGCAGCGTAACCGGGCCGTTCTTTACGCTCATCTCCACCGAGAGTCCGCGCCCGACCTTGCCGTGATAGACCGCAAGCGGCTTAACCTTGGTCTTGCCCTCGGCGATGCCGGAATGGCCCGGCCCATCGTGGCCCATCAACACCACGTCGTCGTTGAAGTCTCCGCGTAGTATTCGGTGAAGGAGCCGCCGCTGCCCAGCGAATCCATGATCTTCATCGCCAGCGCGTTCTTCACCTCGTACTCCCCGGCTACCGGAATGCCGCGCCGCGTCAGCAGCGACGTTCCCAGAATAATCGAAGTAATCGTATCCTCGTTCATTTGGCAGCCCGTGCCGTTGTAGAAGTAGGCCATCGCGCCCAGGCTGTGCCTCTCCACCAGCGCATCCAGCGCCGCCGCTGTCCGGGCGGCGCGCGTCAGCTCGTCAGATGGGCAGTCCGGCTGCACGTCGAATTCGGCACGGAACACTTCCAGCTTCTCAGCGACCTCGGCGGAGGTCATCTCGCTGCAGAGTGCGCTCAGCTCGTCGATCTCAAGCTGCTCGATGTGCGTGCCGAAAACGCTCGACAGCGCGGTCAGGTCGGTTGCAATGTCGAGCATGCCGCCATAGTAGTGACCCATCAGCCCCAGCCGCAGGTGGCTCAGTGTCTCGACTACCTCGGCCGCCGCCATCCAGTCATCAATCTCCTGCCAGCAGGCTGGATCGCCCTCCAGTACCCCGGTTACCTGGTGGAATGGAATGCCGGCGCGGGTAAAGACGTTGGCGATCTCCGGCACGGGGCAGGCCGAGCAGAACGCCAGCCACTCGCCGGTCATGGCCTTGCGGTCAGGCAGACCATTGAAGCGTGCGTAATCAATGGCCGCCTCCGGCTGCAGGTTCAACACCAGCACCGGAACCTTGGCCCGGCGCACCACCGGCAACACGGTGGACGACAGAGCGTAGGTGGTGACGTAGAGCACCAGCATATCGACGTCCTGCCGCCGGGCTTGATGGCCGATCACAAGCGCCTTCTCCGGCGAGTCGACCAGGCCAAAGTTCACGATTTCACGCCCGGGCGCGGCGAGCCGCTCGGCGACCCGCGCGACGTAACTCTTCAGTCGCGCCTCGATTCCTTCAAACTGGCTCCAGTACGCCGCCAGCCCGATCCCGAACAGCCCAACTCGCAACGTTCTTGCTTCGGCCATGCACTTGCCCTCGTCCCGGCCGACGTGATCAGCCGCGAGAGCTATCCTACTCCGCACGGGCCAAGTGCTCTAGAATGCGGAGGCGAACAGTTTCGCACTTCGGAGTGCAGGGAGAACATCAGTGAGTGTTGTGGCAGGGGTCGACTTCGGCACGTTGAGCGTGCGCATCTCCATTTTCTCGAAGGAACGCGGCAAGCTGGGGTCCGCGACCGCCGAGTATCCGCTGCACAGCTCCGCCACGGATCCGCACCTGAAGACGCAGTCGCACGATGACCAGATGAACGCGCTGGTCCGCGCCATGCACGAGGCGGTGCGGGTCAGCGGCATCGCCGGCGCCGAGATCAAAGGCCATCGCGCTCGATACCACCGGGTCGAGCGTGATTCCGGTGGGCGAGGGGCTGGTCCCGCTGGGCGAATACTACCTGTGGTGCGATCATCGGGCCGCTGGTGAAGCTGCCGAAATCACGCGTGCCGCCCATGCCTACCGTGGCGGCACTGGCTTTGAGGGCATCGACTGGTGCGGCGGCGTCTACTCGTCGGAGTGGGGCTGGTCGAAGTTGCTGCACTGGCTGCGCCACAATCCGGAGCTGCGGACGAGGTTCGTTACCGCGCTGGAGCACTGCGATATGGTCGCCGCTACACTATGCGGCGTCACCGATCCCAACCAGATTCCACGCAGCGTCTGCGCCATGGGCCACAAGTGGATGTGGAACCCGCGATGGGGTGGGCTCCCGCCCGAGGAGTTTCTGGTGTCGGTCGATCCGCTGCTGGCCGGGGTGCGCGATAAAATCACCGGCCACTACAACACCTCCGACAAGATCGCCGGTCACCTTTCCGCAAAGTGGGCGGATGCGCTGGGCCTGTCTGCCGGCATCCCGATTCCGGTGGGCGCGTTCGATGCGCACTGGGACGCGATCGGCGCCAACATCCGGCTCGGCGATGTGGTCAACGTCATTGGCACGTCGACCTGCATCATTGGCCTCAGCGACAAGCAGACGCTGGTGCCCGGCGTTTGCGGCGTGGTCCCCGGCTCGGTATATCCCGACCGCGTCGGCATTGAAGCCGGAATGTCCGCGGTCGGCGATGTGTTCGCGGCCATTGCGAAGCGGGCCGGCACGACCGTCGCGGCATTGTCAGAACAGGGCGCGCACCTCAAGGCCGGGCAGACCGGATTGCTCCGCCTCACCTGGGACAACGGCGACCGCACCGTGCTGGTCAACCCTGCGCTGGGCGGCGTCACCTTCGGCTGGAACCTGCACCACACTGCCGCCGACGAGTTGCACGCCGCCGTGGAAGGCTCCGCGCTGCACACCCGGGTCATCTTCGACCGCATGGAGGAGAACGGCGCGCCCATCCACCGGGTCATCAATGGCGGCGGCATTCCCAAGAAGAATGCGAAGCTCAACCAGATCTACGCCAACGTGCTGCGCAAGCCGGTGCTGGTGCCGGAGGGCGACGTCACTTCGCTCGGT
>CAWBFL010000038.1:0-28919 GCA_963787905.1 uncultured Acidobacteriaceae bacterium
ATCTTCTTGCCAGGACGGTCGGCGTGCTCAAGCACGAGGGTGCGGCGGCCGCGGCGGCCTGCCTGGATGGCGCACATCAGGCCGGCGGCGCCGGCCCCAAGGATGAGCACGTCAACTTCGGTCATAGTGTCTATTGTGAGCGAAGTGAGCGCTCGATCGTACAACGCGGACCGAAATGTGCGCATATTATGACTACCAGCGCGATCCAGTGAGGGGGGACGATGAAGATCGATACGAAGGATTTTCTGATTCGGCCGGGCGAAAAGGTGAAGCTGAAGAACTGGCCCACCTCCGTCGAACCGGTGTACGGCTCCAAGGAGGAGTACAAGGAACTGCTGGAGAAGCATGTGAAGGAACTGAGTTCGATCCAGCAGCTTCTGTATGGGTCGAATCAGTATGCATTGCTGCTGATCTTCCAGGGGATGGACGCTGCGGGCAAGGATGGCGCGATCAAGCACGTGATGTCGGGCGTGAATCCGCAGGGCTGTGAGGTGTCCAGCTTCAAGCAGCCGAGCGCCGAGGAGCTGGAACACGATTTTCTGTGGCGATCGACGCAGCGGCTGCCCGGACGCGGGCGAATCGGTATTTTCAACCGCTCGTACTACGAGGAAGTACTGGTGGTGCGGGTACATCCAGAAATCCTCGCGGGCGAGGGGTTGGCCGGTGAGATGCGTGAGCAGGATGTATGGAAACAGCGCTACCAGTCGATCGTGGACCTGGAGCGGCATCTCGACCGCAATGGAACGCGCGTCGTGAAGATCTATCTGCACCTTTCGAAAGAGGAGCAGAGAAACCGATTTCTGGCGCGGATCGACGATCCAGACAAGAACTGGAAGTTCAGCATGGCCGACATCCACGAGCGGAAATATTGGAAGCAATACGTGGAGGCGTTCGAGGACTGCTTACAGGCCACCAGTACGCACCATGCTCCGTGGTATGCAGTGCCTGCCGACGACAAAGAGAATGCGCGGTTGATTGTGTCGCAGATTGTGCTGGACGCGCTGGGCGAACTGAAGATGTCGTATCCGAAGACGACGGCGAAACGCCGGGAAGAATTGCGGGCGATCCGCAAGGCACTTGCGAAATAGTTGCCCTATGCGGACTTCCTGTGGGCGGCTCCGTTCGGGCTCTTGCCGTGCCCCTTCTTCTTGATGCGCTTCAGCATCTGTGCCAGGGTGGTCTCGTTCATCGCGAGCACCCCCTCAGCGCGGACCCGCTTCAGCAGCCCGGATATGGCAGGATCGTCTAGTTCGAGCCAGTCGTCTTCGGTGGCAACATAAATGTCTCCGAGGCCGATCTGTTTGGCCGGCAGCTTCAATTTCGCCCCGCCATGCGGCCCCTTGCGCTGCTCGATGAGCCCTTTCTTGTGTAACAGCAGGAAACAGCGGCGAACCATCACTGCGCTCTCGGTGAGCTGTTCTGCAATCTCCGCTGAGGTGTGCATCGTGCCAGGTTCTGACGCCAACACTGTCAAGATTCTTAGACTTAGTGCAAAACGACCGCTTTGTGCCATGCAGAGCAAACTATCACAGAGAGGGATGACCCGACTACCACTAACGATTAGAAATTCGACCTGGATGGAATCGGCCGACCCGCCCCGGTTTCCCACTCCGCCGTCGGGCGAAATGCTATAGCCTTTTGAAGTGAATATTCTCTTTGTTGGGGACGTGTTTGGGCCTGCAGGCCGACGTATTGTTCGGGGACACCTTGCCCATGTGATGGAGACCAATGCGGTCGACCTGTTGATCATCAACGGGGAAAACGCAGCCGGCGGGTTCGGGATTACACCGTCGATCGCGGAGGAGTTGTTCGACCTGGGCGCCCACGTCATTACGACTGGCAACCACATCTGGGACAAGAAAGAGATCTTCGAGTATATGACCGTGCCCGAAGGGTCGCACGAGCGGGGGCGCCGGGTGTTGCGGCCGGCGAACTATGCGGTGGGAACGCCGGGCTTTGGGGTGTACGAGGGTGAGCTGCCGACCGGGCAGGCGTATGCCGTGCTGAATCTGCAGGGCCGCGTATTTATGTCCAGTTGCGACGATCCGTTTCGTAAGGCGGACGATCTGTTGGCCCGGATCGTGGCCAAAGTGATTGTGCTGGATATCCACGGCGAAGCGTCGAGCGAGAAAGTGGCGCTGGGGTGGTACCTGGATGGGCGCGTCACTGCTGTGCTGGGGACGCACACCCATGTGCCGACCGCGGATGAGCGGCTGCTCCATCAGGGTACGGCCTACCAGACGGACGTGGGCATGAGCGGGCCCTTCGACTCGGTCATCGGCGTCGAGACGGAGATGGTGGTACAGCGGTTCCTGACCGGGATGCCGGGGAAATTCGAAGCGGCGAAAGGGAATCCGAAGATGTGCGCGACGCTAATAGAGTGCGACGGCGGCACCGGACGCGCCGTTGGGATTCGCCGGATCATGCTGGGCGAATAAAAGCGCAAGCCGGTCACAGCTCAATGTGCTTGCAAGCGGGTATCATGCGGGCATGAAAAAATGCGATTTTGTTCGGCGTGTGCATTGGGGTGCTGCGGCCGCAGTACTGTTCGCAAGCGTGAGTGTTGCGCAGGGGCCGGCTCCGTCGCCGGGTGCGACGCAGATGCCGCGGATTGTGGCCAAAGACGGCCGCTGGGCACTGATGGTGGATGGCGCGCCATACCTGCTTCTCGGCGTGCAGATCAATAACTCCAGCGCGTGGCCGGGGATGCTGCCCGAGGTGTGGCCGGCGGTAGAGCGCCTGCACGCGAACACGGTGGAGGCTCCCGTGTATTGGGAGCAGATGGAGCCCGTACAGGGCAAGTTCGATTTTTCCGCTGTGGACGCACTGCTGGCTGGGGCGCGCGAGCACAAGGTCCATCTTGTGCTCCTGTGGTTTGGCACATGGAAGAACGGCTCGCCGCATTACGTTCCGGAATGGGTGAAGCGGGACAATGCGAAGTATCCGCGCTTGGTGGGGCCGAACGGCGAGGTGCGGGACACGATGTCTCCCTTCGGCGCTGCAACACTGGCTGCGGACAAGGCGGCGTTCAGTGTGCTGATGCGGCATTTGAAGGCGGCCGATCCGCGCCACACCGTGCTGATGGTGCAGGTGGAGAACGAGATCAATGCGTATGGCAGCGCGCGGGACTACTCGCCCGAGGCCACGCGGCTGTTTGAAGGACCGGTGCCCGCGGAGTTTGCCGCGGCCATCCATGTGAATTCCGGAACCTGGACCGAAGCTTTTGGCGCGGAGGCGGAGAACACCTTCCAGACCTGGTCGATTGCGCGCTACGTGGAGCAGGTGGCCAAGGCGGGCAAGGCGGAGTATGGAATTCCGCTCTACCTGAACCACTCGCTGAACGACCCGACGCGGCCCGCAACAACAGGCCGGCTGGCGTGGGATGCGATGACCAGCCACGTGCTGGATATATGGAAAACGACAGCGCCGTCGATCGATCTGATCGCACCCGACATTTATATGAGCGACGCCGCCAAGTATGCGCTGGTTCTGAATGGATACGGGCGCAAGGACAACGCCCTCTTCGTGCCCGAGACGACCAACCAGGCGGCGGGCGCGCGCCTCTTCTTCGCGGCCATGGGGCGCGGGGCCATCGGCTGGTCGCCGTTTGGGCTGGATCTGACCGGGTATTCGAATGCTCCGCTGGGCGCACCCGTGGTCGACAACAAGCTGATCGATCTGTTCGCGTTGAACAACCAGATCGTTGGCCCGATGGATCGCGAAGTCGCGCGGCTGAACTTCGAGGGCAAGTTGCAGGCCGTGGCGGAAGATCCGGCGGTGCACTCGCAGGACCTTCACTTCGGACCCTGGACGGCGACGGTGTCGTATGGGTTGCGGATGTTCGGCCGGGCGGCGAATGCCCCGGGCAACCCCGATCCGGTTGGCCGCGCACTGGTGGCTCAGCTCGGACCGGATGAGTTCCTGGTGACGGGCGTGTCGGCGCGCATCGACTTTCGTCCGGCGGACGCGGCAGGAAAGCATCGCGAATTCGTCCGCGTGGAAGAAGGAACGTTCGTCGACGGTAAGTGGAAGTTTCTGCGCATCTGGAACGGCGACCAGACGGACTATGGGCTGAACTTCACGACGCAGCCGCAGGTGCTGAAGGTGAGCCTGATGACGTACTAGGTGAGGGCTACCCCCTCCCCCCGTACTTTAGTCCTAAAGTCTTCGATCTGCTTGGCTTAGGTACGGACCAAGTCCATGGAGGTCTGGAGCTGTCCGCTTTGTCCGGACTTGTATGCAAACAGTGGACGCGGCTGCCAAGGGCCACTCACGGCGAGATTATCAAAGAGCTGCAATTGGACGGGAAAGGTTCTGCGCAACGGCGCACGACGACTTTGACCATTAAGTCCAGTTTATCGTGGCCGTCAAGGGGTGGACTGTGGGAAACGGGGCTTCGACTCAACGGGCTGAGTGAGATGCGGAGTGGATGAAGACTGGGGGAGTTCTTTGCGGACGCACCGCGCAGGATCGAGCTGGCGAGGCTTTCGGGTGGGATCCGATGTGGATGCCAACGATGGCGTTGAGGATAGCGATGGACGCGGGGTGGAGCGATAGTGGCTGGAGTGGTCTAGAATTCTCCCAAATCAAATGACGACTCCCAGGGTGACGCGACGCGGCTTTCTACAGGGTTCGGCGGCGTTGGCTACGGCCGCTTCTTTGCTTCCGACAATCAAGACTAAGGCACAGACAGCGGCTGAGGAACATGCGTGGCCGGAGAATGGGACGCTGATTCCGGATGAGGGTTGGCGGCTTTGGGTGGACCGGGAGGCGGAGTGGAAGCAGGATGCGATCTTTCTGCCGGAGGACGTGAGTCAGAATGCGGACGGCGTGGTGCTGGGCGGGGGCAAGCCGCTGCCGGTGAATGCTCCTACGGGTGGGTGGGGTGTGCTGGCGGGTGCGCCGGCGGAGTCGATTGAGGTGCGGCTGCCGGGAACGGTGGAGCAGCATTTCTGGGGGAAGTTTGGCGCGGGCCCAGCCTCTGGCGAGCAGCCCGGCAAGCCGCGGCCCTATACGCCGGAGGAGTATCGGTATGCGGCGGATGACAAACAGGAAGGCAACAACGGCCCGGTGCCGCAGAATGGGGCTTACTTTGGGGTGTCGTGGTGGTGGCGGGAGATTGAGATTCCGGCGGCGATGGCGGGGAAGCGGATTTTTCTGCATGTGCGTGGAGCGCATCTGCGGGCCGAGGTTTATCTGAATGAGCAGCTGGTGGGCTACTCGATTATGGAAGAGCTTCCGTTTGAGGCGGAGTTGACGCACGCTGCCAAGCCCGGCGGGAAGAATGTGCTGGCGATCCGGATTACGAATCCGTTCGGGCGGTTCGATTGGGTGGATGGGCTGAATGAGCAGTGGGGCGCGGTGAAGCTGTACCGGTCGCATGGGTTTGGTGGGCTGGATCGGGGGATGACGATCTCGGCGCATGATTCGGTGCGGATCAAGGACTTGTGGGTGCTCAATACAGTTGAGCCTCGGACAGTGAAAGTGTATGTGGAATTGGAGAGCGTCGGGGCGCCCACCGCACGATGGACGGTCGATGTGATTGACCCTCTGACACTACAATCCGTCTTCAATCAGGAGGGCGGTGTAGTCAGCATCGACGATAGGGGCATCGCCGTTGACCCGGCTATTCGTGCGCGCTACGAATGGGAACAGGCGCATCCCAAGTGGAGCACATCGATTCAGTCGTTCGACATCTCATGTGGCGAAGCCAAACTGTGGGACCTTGGCTCGCCAAAGCTTTACGAGCTTCGCTTTCAATTGATCGGCGGCGAGTCCGGTACGCGGACAATTGCGTTCGGGTTTCGCACCTTTGCGCCGGAGGGGTTGGGGACGAATGCGCTGTTTCGGTTGAATGGACGGCGGATGAAGATTTATACGGCGATCTCGTGGGGGTATTGGGGGATCAACGGGATGTGGCCGACGCCGGAGCTGGCGGTGAAGGAGGTGACGCAGGCGAAGAAGCTGAACCTGACGTGCCTGAACTTCCATCGCAACCTGGCGAAGGAGGATGTGCTGCGCGCGCACGACCGGCTGGGGTTGCTGCGCTACATGGAGCCGGGCGCGGGCAAGATGGCGATCGGCAAGCTGCCGAGCGGAGTGGCAGGCGAACGCGGCGGGAATTGTGATGGAGAAGCCGACCGATGCGGCGGACAAGTTTGCGCAGCGCTATATGTTTACGAAGTGCGTGGAGATGGTGAAGGCGTTCCGGTCGCATCCCTCGGTGATTGAGTACTGCCTGCAGAACGAGATTGGGGCCGACCTGAAGAATCCCGACACAATTGCGGTGCTGGAGGCGATGCACAAGGAAGATCCTTCGCGATGCATCGTGTTAAATGATGGATTTGTCGCGCCTCCGCGACGGGCGGCGCAGGCGTGGTTTGAGCCCTGGAATGACAAGCTGCACCGGAGCGACGAGGAGGAGTGGGGCGGCTGGTGGAATCAGCACCAGGGCGCGGGCGACCAGTGGTACGACGAGTTCTACAAAGGGCCGAACGATTTTACGTACAAGTCGCCCGAGCGGAAGGTGATCTCGGAGTTCGGCGAGATGGAGGGATGCGCGACTCCGGATAACCACTCGCTGATGCTGCATGAGCTGGCTGACCCGAAGGGCGCGGGGATCGGGAACCAGCCGGCGAATACGAGCTACGACCTGAAGGACCACCAGGAGATTGTGGCGGCGTACGACACGTTCCTGGACAAGTGGGGATTTCGCGCGGCGTTTCCGGCTACGGAGAAGGTGTGGACCAGCCTGGGGAAGAAGTGCTACGACACGTGGCAGAACTATATGGAGAACGCGCGCATCAGCGATGAGCTGGACTTTGCGGCGATCTCGGGTTGGGAGACAACGGCGATCGAGAACCACTCGGGGATCGTCGACAACTTGCGCAACTTCAAGAGCGATCCAGGGCCGATTACGGGAACGCTGATGCCGGTAAGGCCGGTGGCAAAGCAGCGGGCGGCGTGCACGGCGCTGGGTGAGGCGGCGACGTTTGATCTGTACCTGCTGAATGACACAGACCGGGCGGCGACGGGAACATTGAGTTTCACGGCGGTGACGCCGAGCGGGAAGCTGATGAAGTTCGGCGAGTGGCCCGCGCCGGAGTGGAGGCGGGACCAGTTCAGCTACCTGGTGAAGGAGGCATTTGTAACTCCGAAGCTTACGGAAGAAGGACTGTGGCGGTTCAAGTTTGCGATTTCGTCTGCGCCGATGAACACGCAGACGAAGGAGATTTGGGTAACAGCAGCATCTTGGCCGGTGCTTGCCGGGCTGCCGTATAGTTGTGGGAGTTTCCGGCGTATCGCTTGCGCTTCGCCGGGAGTTTGAGAACCTGGGGCCGGTCTTCCATTTCCGCGACTTCAGACCTGGGGAACGTTATCCCTTGGTCGTTTCCGGAGGGATGGTGACGGGCGCGGCGGCGACGCAGAACTGCCGGCGACACCACCGGGCTGGAGGCGCAGCCGAGCGGCGCTGCAGCAAGGCCGGAGGTGCGTGCTGGCGTGCTCGCGGACGGCATTCTGGAGGCGGTGCAGGCGGGGACGCCGTTGCTGGCGATTCCGCAGACGGATGCATTGAGCGACGGCGTGGCGAAGCAGTTGGCGGCGGCGGGCGCGTTTGCCTATAGCGGCAACGTCGGCGATGTGCGCGCGCCGTGGATGGGAAATTGGTACTTCGTGCGCAAGCATCCGGTGTACGACGGCATGCCCGTCGATCAGGCGATGGGGATCCATTACCAGGCGAAGGGGCAGGCGGCGAACGGGCTGGTGATCGACCGCGCGCCGGGCGGGGCCGAGGTGGAGATTGTGGCGGCGTACTCGCGCGACCATTCGCGGGTAATTGGCGCGGGGACGTTTACCACCAAGCTGGGCGCGGGCAAGGTGCTCTATCACCGCGTGCCGGAGATGCAGCCGGTGATGCAGGCGCGCTTCCTGGCGAACGCATTGCGCTGGCTTACAAGTTAGGTACGAGGTTCGAGAGTGTATGGCGGCACGCGTGCGGATTGGGATTGACCTGGGCGGTACCAAGATCGAAGGACTTGCACTGGACGAGTCCGGCGGCGAGTTGGCGCGGCTGCGCATCCCGACGCCGCAGCAGGATTACGCAGCCACCGTGCAGGCGATCATAGATGTGGTGCGCGATCTGGAGCGGCGGATCGGCGGCCTTCGCAGCGATCGCGAGATGCCCTCAGTCGGCGTGGGGATTCCGGGGACGATTGTGCGCGCCACGGGATTGGTAAAGAACGCGAACTCGACGTGGTTGAACGGACAGCCATTGGAGCGCGACCTGACCACCGCGCTCGGGCGTCCCGTCCGCTGCGCGAACGATGCGAACTGCCTCGCCGTCTCCGAGGCCACGGACGGTGCCGCCGCGGGTGGGGGCGTGGTGTTCGCCGTCATCCTGGGCACAGGCTGCGGCGGCGGCATTGCAGTGAATGGGCATGTCCACGTCGGGCCGAACGGAGTCGGCGGCGAGTGGGGGCACAACCCACTGCCGTGGGCCGCGGAGCATGAGTTGCCGGGACCGCGCTGCTATTGCGGGCAGCATGGCTGTATTGAGACCTGGATCTCGGGCACCGGTTTGGCGCGCGACCATGCGACGCTGTATCCGCCCGACGACGGGCGCCCACTCACTGGGCCGGAGATTGTTGCCGCAGCCGAGGCAGGAGACGCGGCTGCCGAGGCGAGCATGAAGCGGCTGGAAGACCGCATCGGCCGCGCGCTGGCATCGGTGGTGAACCTGCTCGATCCCGATGTGATCGTCATCGGCGGCGGGCTGTCGAAGCTGGACCGGCTGTATGCGAACGTGCCGCCGCTGGTTGCGCGCCATCTGTTCGGCGGCGGAGCGCTGGCAACTCCGGTGCTGAAGGCGAAGCATGGGGACGCAAGCGGAGTGCGCGGCGCAGCGTGGCTTTGGCCGGCGTAATTATGGCTTCCGGGCGACGGCGACGCGCGGGATGTGCTGGAGGTCGTCGATGAAGCGGAGGCCGTTCCAGTCCGCGAGCAGTGCGGCGATTGCATCGCGCTGATCGAATCCGATTTCGAGCGCCAGAAGTCCGTTGGGCTTCAGCGCGGCACGGGCCTGGGGGATGAGGCGGCGGTAGACGTCCAGACCGCTGGGCCCGGCGAAGAGCGCCAGGGAAGGTTCGTAGTCGCGCACCTGCGGGTGCAGGCTGTCGCGATCGGCGGCGGGCACGTAGGGCGGGTTGGAGACAATCGCATCCCATCCCAAGGGTTCCAACGCGGATTCGGACGAGAGGGCTGCGAGTAAATCGGATTCGAGAAAACGAATACGGCCGGCCAGGCCATTGGTCCTGGCGTTTGCTGCCGCGACTTCGAGCGCCGCGGCGGAAAGGTCGAGTGCCGTGATCTGCGCGCGGGGCAGGTGGACGGCGAGTGCGATGGCAATGGCGCCTGACCCGGTGCCGACGTCGACGATGCGCAGAGCTTGAGTTGGATCAAGTTCGCAGAGGACCGTTTCGACGAGATGCTCGGTCTCCGGCCGGGGGATGAGGACGGCGGGATTGACGCGCAGCGGAAGCGAATAGAATTCGCAGTCGCCGGTAATGTATTGCAGCGGTTCGCTGCCAAGGCGCCGCGCGATCATTCGCTGGTAAACGGCCAGTTCTTCCGCCGTGAGGATGCGGTCGTAGTTGGCGAGCATCGATGCGCGCGAGATTTCGAGCGCGTGGAGGAGCAGGTAGGCCGCGTCCTCCATGGCATGGTCGCGCAGATGCGGGTTGTCGGAGAGCTGATGGAACGCGGCAGCGAGTGCTTCGCGGAGTGTCATACGAGCGAGATACCGGGAACCCGCGAATTGGTTCGAGGCGCGGGGGTTAGCGAGCGGCCTGGATGCGGATGATGTTGCCGTCGGGATCGTTCACCATAATCATCTCAATGGTGGTGGTTTTGTTGTTCGCGTCGGTCCACATTTCGCTTGCTCTCTGGAACGCGACTCCCTGCCGCTTTAATTGCGCCGCGGACTTGTCCAAATCGGGAGTGGTGAGGATGATGCTGGACTTCGCTCCGAGCGCATCGACGGGTACGATCTCCACCTGCTCCCCTGAGGTTCCGGGCAGGTTGAGCCGGTAGACTCTCCCCGGTGCCGGGGTGAAGCCGAGCTTCGTGATGTAAAACTCGCGGGCGGCGGCGGGGTCCTGCATGGCGAGCGCGACCACCGTCATCTTGTCGCCGACGCGGTCGGGACCAAGCAGGCTGCCGAAGGCAAGGGTGTGCTTTGAGCCGGGCATGTACTGCGTGTACTCGATGTTCTGGGGCGAGTCGAACTGCTGCGGGCCCTTCATGGTGAACAGCAGGTTGCCGGCGCCGGCGGTGCGGACGGAGATCGGCGTCAGGCCTTCCGAGACGTAGTAGTCGTGAAGCGCGTTGAGGTCCGCGCCTTCAAAGCAGAGATGCAGAAACGCGGGCGTACCCTGCGTGGGATTTTGCGTGCTGATGGGATAAAGCTCGATGTATTGGCGATCGTTGAGCTTGATGAAGGACTGGGTGATGGTGGTGCCGTCCCTGCCGATGTTGGCGAAGGCCTGGTCGAATCCAAGCTTGTGGTAGAAGGCCACGGAGGCTGGAATGTCTTTGACGCGGATGGCAATGTGGGCAATGCCATTCATCGGCGGAAGGGTCGCCGGCGCAACCGCGGGAGCGGGGGCAGCCTGGGCATGCGCGAAGGGCGAGAGGCTCGCAACAGTGCGAACAGAGCAATGCGGTGGAGGGCGGTGCGGGGAGATGCGTTGGAATTCCGTCTCATGAAGCGGTCCTCTCGGCGCTGGCTAGGGTTGATTTGTCCAGCTAGAGGATTCTCGCCGACTGGAGCTAGAATGCCAAGTCGAGTGTGCGAGATCTTCGTTTAATTGGTTATTGGCTGGTCGCTAAGTCGTTTGCAATTGATCGGCGGGGAATTGTTTGCGCGGTTGGGTACCCATTCGCATGTGGTGGCCATCACACCTAGCTAGGGATTCTTCCCTAAGAGGTACGACATGAAGAGTTCCTCAGTAATTCCGATGCGCCTGGCTATGATTGCGCTGGCTGCGATGTTGCCCTGCGCGGCGATGGCACAGGAGTCCGTGCCGCTCGCGCCGGCCGCCGCCACGTCGCCCAACCCAGCCGATCCAACCCTGCCGACGACTGCATTGACGACACCCCCGGGTACCATGAGCAAGGGCGAATTGAAGGATCAACGCCAGCAGCAGAAACGGGACGAGGCAGCAGCCCGAGCCAATGCAAGAGCAGCCCGGGCGCATGCGTCGCTGGTCAATGCGGATGCGAAGTCCAAAGACGCGAATGACAAGGCGCTACAGGCCCAGGAGAAGGCAGGGCAGGTGACAGCAGTTCCCGAGGCGCCGGTGTCGCCGGCTGCCGACCCTGGCGCGACGCCTGCACCTGTGCCGCCGTCAGCACCAACCAGTAGCGCTCCCACGGCGCCCTCGGCCCAATAGGAAGACGGCGCCGCCACACGGGGGAGTGCGGCGGCGCCAGGGTGAGGAGTGCTTGCGGAGGGTCTGGAGGGCCCGGCGAGATTTGTTTGTCTCTCGCCGCGCCTCTGAAG
Source organism: uncultured Acidobacteriaceae bacterium (assembly GCA_963787905.1). Taxonomy (GTDB): domain Bacteria; phylum Acidobacteriota; class Terriglobia; order Terriglobales; family Acidobacteriaceae; genus Edaphobacter. Next base: position 11,561 of record CAWBFL010000038.1, read on the forward strand.
ACCGGCAGCTTGCGGATAGTGCAACTGCAGATGGACCCGGACCTGGGAGGGGTTTGGTCTCTTGATCCGTTCTGATTATTGCGTGCGTCCCGCTTCGGTCACCATGCCCCATTTGCGGTGCATCGGTCCCACGTTTGGGCATGTATTGAGTGAGTTAACGTCCGGGGAGCACAAGCTGGCGCGTGTGGATGCTGGTCTCGGTCTCGGGAACGCTTCCGTCGTTCACCTGGACCTGTTCCGGCGTGCCGGAGAAGAGGATCCGGGTAGAGGCGCTCGATCGTCCGGGGATGCGGAGAAGGTGGGTCTCGGTAGCCGTGGAGGAGCGCACCGTGACCGGGACCTCCGCCTCAGCGTAGCCGTCATTATGAACCTGAACGGCGACCAGCCAGCCGGAGGGGACACCGTTGCGGGCCTCAAGCTGGCTGGGGGTGACGTTGACGATACTGAGATCGGGCAAGCCGCGGTCTTGGTAAACCCAGTTGTCGAAGAACCAGTGCAGGTCCATGTGGGAGAACCTGGCCAGTGTTTGTTCAAAGCCGGTGGGGTCGCGATCTAGCCTGGGGTCCTTGCGGTAGGCTTGCAAGGCCTTCTGCAGCGCTTCATCGCCAACAATGCCGCGCAGCATCCACCAGACGGCGGCGGCCTTGGTGCGGTAGAAAACCTCGCCGGTCGCTTGCGCGAGGCTGGCGCCGGCGGGGCTGATGGACGGAGCTGGCGCAGGCGCAGACGGCTGATCGGGCTCACTGGACGAACTGGAGGAAGTTGGGGGCTCGGCGGACGACGAGCTGAAGGGGGGGGGCACCGCAATGGCAGGGACCTCCGGTTCCGCAAGAGCAAGGGTGCGCGCCTCTTCCTGGAGTTCGGCGAGTGCGGCGGCGCGGCCTGCGGTGCGTTCGGTCCACAGCAGCGAGACGAATTGGGCCAGCCCTCGTCAATCCAGGGATGGCTGGAGCGGATCCACGCGTGGGTCAGCGAGTGGGCGAGCGGCGGCGCCAGGCGTTCGGGATCGGTGGCGCTCATGGGGTGGACGAGCAGTGCGTCATCCTCGAAGGGCTGGCCTGGGTGGTCGAGGATGGTGAGGGAGGTGAGCGGCTCGGGTCCAAACCAGTCGACCAACAGCGGCTCAACCAGGGTGGCTGCGGCCGAGTAGACCGGGATCGCCTCGTCATGTCCGGTGACCGCGGCAATCAGGTTGGAGTGCGAGGGCGTTCCGGCGTCACTGGCGGCGTGGCCAGTGATGAAGAGGCTGGGCGTCCGGAAGCCGAGCGGCTGGGGATCGAAGACGGCTGAGGCAATTCCGGGCGACTCAGCGATGGGGACGTTAGGGTTGTCGCTGATGGCCGTCAACTGCCCGCGTTGGCCGCAGAAGAACGCGGCGTCGGGCGGGTCGCCCACGTATTCGACGGCGAGCCGCAGGCGAATGCTGGCGGCGGATTGGCGCAGCTTGGTACGGCCCACCGCCTGAAACAGTTTGGCTCCATCGCCCAGGAATACGGGCGGATCCGACACGGGATACCACAGTACATTGCCGAATCCGCGCAGTGCAGTGCCGTTCGCCGGCGCATCGGGGTCATTGGGGGCGATCGCGTCCCAGTCTTCGGCGAGCGCCTGGCTGGCGGGCGCGCCGATGCGGGTCAGGCGCTCGGCGTTTGGCTGGATGGTTCCGGAGTAGAGCGCCGTGAGGGTAAGCGATGCACCGGGCGCGAGCGGCTGCGGTAGGGTGACGACGGCCTCCTCCATTCGGCCGGTGTGGTCGGCGTCGGTGTCGACCTGGTGGATTGTGAAGGCCAGAGGCGTGGGCCCGGACGGCGAAATGCGGCTGGAGATCGCATCCCAGTGCATCGACGAGGTGATCTGAAGGATAAGGCGGTGGAGGGGCGCGGCGCTGTCGTTGCGGACCGTGAGCCCCGCACGGACGGAGATCCCGGCGGAGGCGGGTGTGAGGTGGACGTCCAGATCGTAGGCGGTGAAGGTAATGGCCGTGCGCTCGGCATCGCTGACGTTGAGGGTGCTGTCTGTGGCCGGGGGGGCAGGGTTCTGCGCGCCGGATGGCTCCGCCTCAGGCGGCGTAGTGGAGTCGCGCGAGAATAGAACTTGGCCGCCCGGCGTAATGGGCTTCGACGGATCGGTGGGCGCGGCGGATGGGGTTGGCTGCGATGCCGGTGCTGGCGCTGAAGTCTGCTCCTGCGCGGATTGCGCATTGGCAGGGAATGCGTTCAGGGCCAGCGGAGCGAGAACCGCGAGGACTGCGGCCATGGTTCTTGCGGCCCCGGTCGCTGCCGGGGAAAAAGGACGAAAATTCACGAGCCCAGCCCTTTGCGCGGTTTGACTGTTGCGGCGGGCTTTGCGGCAAGGGGTTGGCGGCGCTGGCGCAACGCCTCGTACATCACGACGGCCCCAGCGACCGAGACGTTAAGCGAAGAGACCGCGCCCGCCATGGGAATGCGCAGCAGGTGGTCGCAGGTCTTCTTGACCAGATCGTGCAGCCCGGCGCCCTCGCGCCCGAGGACCAGGCAGCAGTCGGTGCGGAAGTCGAAATCCACGTAGTCGGGGGTGCCGCGTTCGTCGAGGCCGAGCACCCAGACGTTCGCCAGCTTCAACTGCTCCAGGGCGCGGACAAGGTTGGTCACGCGGGCGATGCGCACGTGTTCAGACGCCCCGGCCGAGGTCTTGGCGACGGTGGCCGAGACAGGTGCCGAGCGGCGCTCGGGCAGAAGGACGCCATCGACCCCGGCGCCGTCGGCGGTGCGCAAGAGCGCACCGAGGTTATGGGGATCTTCAATGCCGTCGAGCGCAAGAAAAAAGCGGTGCGATTGCCCTTCTTTTCTGTGGTTTAGCAGGTCCTCCAGGTCGAGGAAACTGCGCTCCCGAACCAGAGCAACCACCCCTTGGTGGGCATCAGTGCGGCTGACTCGAGTGAGCGCGTCGCGCGATTCCAGCGATATCCGCACGCCAGCTTCGCGGCATACCTGCGCCAGCCGCTCCAGTCGGGCATCTCCGCGTTCGCGCGCGAGCATTACGCAGTCCAGCCGCCGTGAACCTGATCGGACCGCTTCCTCGACCGGATGCAGGCCGTAGAGTACTTCCATCTCCCCAGTTTACTTCCGAATTGCCTCTCGCCGAATCTAGCCCTTTCCCTTACAATCGTCTTAAGGGATCCGTATTGTCGGCCGTTTGGCCGGGAGTGAACCGCACGGGAAGGGATTTCGGATGAAATTGCTGCCCTGGACGGGAAAGACCGGCATCGACCGAGACTTTTCTGTCAAGATTGACGTCTCTACCTGTATGCGTAGCGCGGCAATCGCCATCTCGACGGAACAGGCGGAGCAAAGCCAGCGTGAAAACGCGGCCATCGCTCGCGGCCTCAAATGCCAGGATACCGAACTGCTCGATCACCTGATCGAACTCTACCAGCACCGCCTGCTGCGCTACCTGCTGTTTCTTACTGGCAAACGCGAGGTCGCCGAAGACCTGTTCCAGGAGACTTGGATGCGCGTGCTGATGCGCGGCAGCCAGTACAACGGCAAGGCGCGCTTCGACACCTGGCTGTTCACCATCGCCCGCAATCTGGTCATCGATCTTTCGCGCAAACGGACCATGGCTTCCTTGGATGAGATGAGCGATTCATCTGAGGAAGGGCGTGCGTTCGAAATTGCCACTGACGGCCCCTCGCCGTTGGAGCAGTTCCAGTTATGTGAAGACCGTGCCGAGGTTGCCGAGGTCCTTCTCAAACTGGAGGCCAACTACCGTGAAGTCCTGGTGCTGCGCTTCCATGAGGAGTTGTCCCTGGAGGAGATTGCCAGCGTGACGCGTGCCCCGCTATCTACGGTCAAGTCGCGGCTGTATCGCGGCCTGGCGGCGTTGAAGCCGGAGATCGAGCGCCTGCGCGGGTGCCGCACTGCGGAGGCGACCGGATGAACGTTTCCTTCGACCCACAATTTGACTCTCAGTTCGATTCGCCGGCTGACGATCCGTCGGCCTTTGCGCGCAGCGCGATGGCCACCGTCGACACCGGCGCGCGGGCCGGTGTCGTGAACCGCACCCACCGTGTGGTGCGGCAGCGGGCCACCGTGATGCAGGCGCGGCGCAGCTATGTGCGCAGCCTTCTGCTTCCCCTGCTGATCTGTTCCGTTCTTCTGATCCTCACCTGTGCCGCGGTATGGACCGGCCTCTATCAATACCAGGCGACCGAAGCTGCGGAGGCGGTGCAAGCGGATGTAACCGCACTTGCCGCAATGGATTTCAACAACCACTTCCTGGTGTTGCTGCTGTGGTTCGTGCCGGTCACGCTCGCGCTTCTCGGCGCTGTATTGTTTCGCCGTTCGCGGCCCGGAGCCGGCCACGGGACTGGCCGATGAGCAAGTTCTGGAACAGTCAATCCACTGAGCCTGCGGAGCCGCGCGAGGTCGGCGATGGCGACAGTCTGAAGATGATCCCCCTGTGGTCGATCATCCTCGCGGTCGGAGTGTTTCTGCTGTCGATGTGGTGGTTCAACCACGGACCGGTCCCAGCGCACCGCCGTCCCGGTTCGTTGCCCATGCATCTGATCACGGGCTACGTCACTGGCACCGCGCTGGCGAGCTACGCTCTGCTGGCCGGCTACGTCAGTCGCGACGTGAAGCGCAGGGGCATGTCGGCTGCGCTGTGGATGCTCATCGTCGTGGTGATGCCCGGCGGAATCGGCGCGGTGGTGTATTTCCTGCTGCGGCAGCCGATCCTGATCCGCTGCCCGAATTGCAGGACGGAACTCACCGCAGGCGTACATTTCTGTCCTCAATGCCGCTTCCAGGTGGCTCCCGTGTGCGGACAGTGCTTTCGCGGCGTCCAGATCACCGACGCGTTCTGCCCGCAGTGCGGACACGACGTCGCCGACGACCGCGCCCCTGCGCGGCTCCGCGCATACAGCGATTCCTAGGTTCGCGTTGCAGGTCGGAAGTTGCGGGTTGGAAATTCGAAACTCGTTCCCCCAGAATAGTCTGAAGCTGACAAGCCGCTGTTGCGGCGGCTACAGTAGGGTGTGCAGCGCTTGCGACTGACAACCTGCGACTGAAAACCTCCGTGGCCCTTACCGCCCTCATCATCGATGACGAACCACTCGCCCGACAGGAGCTTTTGTATCTGTTGCAGTCCGCGGAAGGGGTCGAGGTACTGGCGCAGGGCTCAAACGGCATCGAGGCTGTAGACCTGATCCGTACCCACAAGCCAGATGTCGTTTTTCTCGATGTCCAGATGCCCGGCTTGGACGGATTCGCAGTTCTCAAAAAACTGCTCGACAAGAGAATGGATCTTCCGCACGTGGTTTTTGCCACGGCGTTCGACCAATACGCCGTGCGCGCCTTTGAGGTGAACGCGGTCGACTACCTGCTCAAGCCCTTCGATCGCAAGCGGGTGCTGAAGACGATTGAAAAAGTGCGCGCCCGGATGGCCGGCAACGCCGACACGGCGGGGGATGCCAAGCTCGATGCCCTGTTGCGGCTGGTCGAGACGCGCACCCAGCCGGTTCGACCGGGGTCAGGCAAGGTGATCGTACGCGCGCTGGGTAGGTTGCTGCTGGTCGACCAGCGGGAAATTTGCTATGCCTCGATCGAAGGCGGCGCGATCAGCGTCGTAACCCGCGGGGTGGAGGGCCAATCGAACTGCCGCACCCTGGAAGAACTGATGGATCAGCTCGATCCGGATGCGTTCTGGCGCGCGCACCGTTCGTTTGTCGTGAACATTCAGCACATCCGCGAGGTGGTGCCCTGGTTCAAGTCCAGCTACCAGTTGCGGATGGACGACCCCAAGAAAACGGAGATCCCGGTCAGCCGCGCCCAGACCAAGAGACTGCGCGAACTGTTCAACCTCTGAGCGTTAGCGGCGGTGGCGCGGGTCGAAGCTGAAATAGTAGGCGAGGCCGATAGTTCCTGCCGAGCTGAAGATCCGTCCCGATGCAGTTGGCGCCGAACCCCAGCGTTCGATCTGGCCGTCCACTTTGACGGCCACATGTTCAGTCAGATCGTAGTCGAATCCAACTCCGCCCGCATCGATATAGGTCGTCGTCAGCGAGTAGATGTAATTGTCGAAGTGGTAGCCGGTAAGGCCGTAGTTCATCTGGCCGCGTCCAAACAGAAAGTCGCCATAGGGACGCAGCCGGTGGTTCAGCAGGAAGTCCACGCGGAGACCGCCGAGAATGCTCTTCTGGGAATCGATCAGGCCGTGGTCGGCGGGATAGGTGCCGCGTATCTCGATAGTCGGCCGCAGACCGCGAAAGGGAGGCAGACCCAGGTCGCCGCCCGCGGTTACAGAAAAGTTCTTACCGCCTTCCAGGCCCGTAAATACGCCGGAAACCCCACCGAATGCGGAAAGTTGAAGCTGCCGAGTTGCAGTGGGATGGGCATCCTGCGCCAGCGCGGCGCATGCCCAGGATGCGGTCGCCAGCGACAATGCCAGCGTCAGGACAACCTTGTGATGCTTCATTTCAGTTCCGGCCCCTTCGTGCTAACGTGCAAAGAATCCAGAGAATCGAACGCTAACCATCTTCTCATCTTGCGCAGCCGGCGAGACGCGAAAAAGGCTGATGGTTACCTTTGCACCTCCTCAAGGGGCCCGCAGTTGCAGCCGGATAACGCAAACTCTCAGCCCTGGAATCTGTTGCAGTAAGACGCCGGGCCCTCCGCTGTAGATTACACGGGCTTCGGGCAACGCTCGGTGAATTGGCGCTGATGCCAATAGGGATAGGCGACGGGAACTTCGCTGGCGGCATCGAGCCGGGCGACCTGTTCGGGGCTGAGCGACCAGCCGACCGCGCCGAGGTTCTGGCGGAGCTGGTCGGCGTTGCGCGCGCCGATGATGAGAGAAGATACCGTGGGGCGGCGCAGCAGCCAGTTCAGAGCAATCTGCGGGACGCTCGTGCCGGTCTCTATGGCAACTTCCTCGAGGGCGTCGACCACTTGGTACAGGTATTCCTCGGGTACCTGGGGGCCGATATCCACCACCAGCTTGGAGTTGAGTCGGCTGCCCTTGGGGATGCCGGTCTCGCGCCGGATCTTGCCGGTCAGCCGCCCCCACCCCAGCGGCGACCAGATGAGCGCGCCCAGGCCCTGATCCAACGCAAGCGGCATCAACTCCCACTCGTAGTCGCGGCCCACCAGCGAGTAGTACACCTGGTGACCGACATAGCGGGACCAGCCATAGCGCTCGCTGACGGAAAGCGACTTCATCAGGCGCCAGCCGGAAAAGTTGGAGCATGCGATGTACCGCACCTTGCCCGAGCGCACAAATTGATCGAGCACGGCGAGCGTCTCCTCCACCGGAGTCAGCAAATCCGTCTCGTGCATATGGTAGATGTCAACGTAATCGGTGCCGAGCCGTTCAAGCGAGCCGTCAAGCGCCTGTACGAGGTGGTACCGGGAGGAGCCGACATCGTTGGGGCCGTTGCCGAAGCGGAAGGTCGCCTTGGTGGATATCAGCACGTCCTCGCGCTTGAGGTGCTTGATCGCGCCGCCCAGCACCGTTTCGCTCCGGCCCATGGAGTAAATGTCGGCGGTGTCGAAGAAGTTGAGGCCGGCTTCCATGCAGATGTCGACCATCTTGCGCGCTTCGGCCATGTCCTCGGTCGCCCCCCACGCGTCGAAAAACTCGTCTTTGCCGCCGAAGGTTCCGCAACCGAAGCAGAGCTCCGGCACTTTGATTCCTGAACGTCCAAGTTGTCGGTAATCCATTGTGCTTATGATGCTCTCTGCTCGGCAACGGTTCAACCGTCGGGTATTCCGACTAGAATTTGGCATGGTCATCCGTTTGCTGGGAGCGGTATTGTTGCTGGCGTGTCCGGCTGCGGCGCAAGTCCCGTCTCCAGCCGCGGAGGTGAGCCAGTCGCCCGGACTTCGGTCGGAACTGGAGCAGCTCGGCGTGGTAGCAGAAGCGCTCGACCGCTCGCTGCCCAGCCTGACCTGCCAGGAGACGGCCGTCAGCGAGATCATCGACCGCGGCAAAGTGAAGAAACACGTCGAGTTCTCCGCGACCCTCCGCGCCGTGCGCACGCCGGGCTCGGCGCTCAAAGAGTCCTTGTCCGTAACCACACTCAACGGCAAGCCGCACTCTGGAGCCAACCCCGGCTTTCCATACTTCACCAACGGGGGTTTCGACAGTGCGATGGTCTTCTTCCTGCCGGCACGACAGGCTTGCTATCGCTTCTCGCTCTCCGCCGGGCGAATCGATTTCGTGACGGCCGCCGACGTCGAAGCGCACCCGCAATGCCGCCCAGACGGCGTGCAGGGATTCGCCCTGCTGGATGGCGAGGGCAACGTCATTCACATGGAACGGCACGTCTCAGCTCAGGCGACCAACGACTTTCACCTGGTGCCGTTCGCTGCGATTGACTTCGCCCCGGTCAAGCTGAACGGCCAGGTCTTCCGGCTCTCGCAGCACCTGGTCTCCGAAGGGTCGATCGGACGCGCTACCAGGAGATTCGAGGCGACCTACTCGGACTGCAAGCTGTTCACCGTCAGCGTAAAAATCGGTCCGGCGACCGAAGTGAACTCCGGCGATGACGGCTCGGAGGCCAGCCCCGCGGCGTCGCATCCTTGACGCCCGCGTTAGAATCTAAAGAGGTCGATGACATTTGCCGGCGCCAATTCGGTGAGTCTCTCCCGCGTGACCTTCCTACGTCGCGATCAGCACTAGCTGCGCCCAATCGACCATTCGCCTGCGCGCAGCCGCGCCTGTACCCCAGCAAACCCAGAACTTAACGCCCTGACCCTCAGGAGAACTTCCATGTTTGACCGCTTAGACCAATTAGAAGAGCGCTACGAAGAGCTAGGCCGCCAGCTCTCGGACCCGAAGATCGTCACCGATCAGGAGAACTACCGCAAGGTGTCGAAGGCTCACCGCGACCTGGAGCCGACGGTGGAGAAGTTTCGCGAATACCGCAGGATCAAGAACGGCATCGCCGAGGCGAAAGCGATGCTCGCCGACTCGGACCCCGACGTGAAAGCAATGGCCCAGGAAGAGTTGGACGCTCTCGATCCGCAGCTGGGCCCGGTGGAAGAGGCGCTGAAGGTGCTGCTCCTGCCCAAGGACCCGAACGACGAGAAGAACGTGATTCTGGAGTTGCGTGCCGGGACCGGCGGCGACGAGGCCGCGCTCTTCGTCGCCGAGGTTTTCCGCATGTATATGCGTTTCGCCGAGCAGCACAAGTGGAAGGTCGAGGTGCTGTCGCAAACCGAGTCAGGCATCGGCCATGGGCTGAAGGATGTGACCGCGATCATCGAAGGCGACCATGTCTACTCACAGCTCAAGTACGAATCGGGCGTGCACCGCGTGCAGCGCGTGCCGGCGACCGAGACACAAGGGCGCGTGCATACCTCGGCGATCACCGTGGCCGTGCTGCCCGAGGCGGAAGAGGTCGATATCAAGATCGAGCCCAAGGACCTGCGGATCGATACCTTCTGCTCCTCCGGCCCGGGCGGGCAAAGCGTGAATACGACCTATTCGGCCGTGCGAATTACGCACCTGCCAACCAATACGGTGGTGAGCTGTCAGGACGAGAAATCTCAGATCAAGAATCGTGAAAAGGGTATGCGGGTTCTGCGCGCACGGCTGTACGAGGTCGAGGCGGAGCGCATCCACCAGGAGCAGGCCAAGGACCGCAAGCAGCAGATCGGCACCGGCGACCGCAGCGAAAAGATCCGGACCTACAATTTTCCGCAGAACCGGCTGACCGACCACCGCATCGGGCTGACCAACCATCAACTGGCTGCGGTGATGGAGGGGCAGCTGCAGCCCACCATCGACGCGCTGATCGCTCACTATACGGCCGAAAAGCTGAAAGCAGAGACCGCCGCAGTCGCTTCGTGACGCGGAAAAATGTGTGTGGACGCCTAGTCCGGCACCTGCCAGCCGGCCATGGTTCCGGCGAGCGTGGCTTTATCGCTCGCGGTGCCGCTGGTGGCGAGTGCCATTGCGGGGAAGGCGGCACGCATGGCATCGGATTGGCCCAGACCGGAACGTCCTGCATGGTGTAGTGATAGGCGATCTGGGTCTCGGGAAAGCCATTGGCTGGCGCGGGCGGCGTGAAGCTGTCGATGCTGGTGATGTTGCGGTGGCCGTAGCAGAAGCGCGGCGCGACGCGGACACCTGCGTCCGTGGTGGTGTAGCGGCTGACGTGCAGGTCGCGTTCTTCCTCCACCTTCAGCAATTGCTCGGCGGCCAGGGCGTTGAGCTGTTTGGTCATTGCTGGATCGCTGGTCTCGTAAGGAAAGTGCGGAGGGGCGGCGAACAGGCAGTCGGGGTGGTCGGCGAAGTGGGCGTTCAGCCCGGCGGTAAAGTTCTCCGCCGTGGCCGAGGACTTGGAGTCGCACGCGGCTAGCGGCAGCAGCAGCAGAGCGGCGGCGAGCCATGCGATGAGATGGCCGGTACGGTTCGGGGCGGGCAGCATACAAATACCTCAATTGCAGGGTACCCCAATCAGCCGGACCGAATCGGTGCGAGAGATCACAGGCGGCTCTTCGCCGTCGCTCAGTAGAAGTCCGCGCAACTGAGGAAGTAGCCGCAATTGCGGCAGATCAGCTTGCAGCGGCTCTCCGCCAGGCGCGAAGAACAGGTGGGGCAGTAAACCGAGTGGTGCTCGGCGGCCAGTGGGCACTGTTCCGGGGCGGGCGGCGCGGCGGCGGGAACGGGTTCCGTCTGCATGGGAGATAGGCTATCGCAACCGGCCAATATTTCATCCATCTTTGTTCGCCGCCGCCCTGCCTGGGAGCATCGAATGGGGTACCGTTGGTATGGGACAATCTTCTACAGTCAACTACTTGAAACCCCAGGAGACATGCTATGGACCGCAGCGCAAGTGCAGTTTGGAACGGCAGTTTGAAGGAGGGCAAAGGCACCATTTCCACCCAGAGCGGCGCTCTGAAGGCGTTGCAGTACAGCTTCGCAACGAGGTTTGCCGACGGCGTCGGGACCAACCCCGAAGAGCTGATTGCGGCTTCGCACGCTGGCTGCTTTTCGATGGCGCTCAGCGCCGAGCTGGGCAAGGCCGGCTTCACCCCGGACTCGATTGAGACCACCGCCGTAGTGACGCTCGACCTGCACGACAAGCCGACCGTGACCAAGAGCCACCTGATCACGAAGGCGAAGATCCCGGGCATCGACAAGGCGAAGTTCGACGAGATTGCTGCCGGCGCCAAGGCCGGCTGTCCCATCTCGCGGCTGCTGGCAGCAGCGGAAATCACGCTGGACGCGACCCTGCTGTAAAGCTGAAGTTCGCAGGATAGAAAGGAAGCGCCCGCCGGCTGGTGGGCGCTTCTGCTTTTCACGAGGGATCGTTATGGCGAACATACTTGCGGGGCGTTTGGCAGCCACCATCGAGGGACCGTCCGTGGTGTTCCTCATTGGCATGCGGGTGAACAAGCTGTGGGCACTGCATCAGTGGGTGCTTGTGGCGCGTGCAATGCTGCCGACGATCGCGGAGGTAGCCGCTGACAAGCAATCCGGTTTTCTCCACGCGCAGTTTGTCATGATGTGGCGCGGAGTAGTTGTCGTCCAGTACTGGCGGCCGTTTGAGCAACTTCACGCCTACGCGCACGCGCGCGCTACGAAGCACCTGCCCGCATGGGCGCGTTCAACCGCAGTATTGGCGGCAATGGCAGCATCGGCATCTGGCACGAAACCTACGCGGTGCCGCCGGGCCAGTTTGAGTGCGTCTACGTGAACATGCCGCGCTTCGGCGTGGCTGCGGCCGCTGACCAGGTGCCGGCGGTTGGCCGGATGAACGACGCCAGAGCCCGCATGGGGAGCGCGGTGCAATAGCCCCAGGGCCGCGCGTCAGTGGCTGTGCGAGTGCCCGTGGTGGTGGGGGGCGCCCCCGACAGCTTCAAGCGCGGGCGGGGCCGAGCAGCCGTGGGTAGTCTCGCAGCCGCGGATCTCGAACTGGATGGTGGTGTGGGTGATATGGAAGCGGTCACGTAGCGCGCAATTGATGGCGTCGAGGATGGAAGTACACTCCGAGAGCGGCATCTCCGGAATGCAGACGTGGCTGGCCAGTGCGTGCGAGGCCGAGCCCAGCGACCAGACGTGAAGATCGTGGACGTCCAGCACGCCCGGGACGTCGCTGATAGCAGAACGCACGTCACCGAGCAAAACCGCGCTGGGTGTGCCCTCGAGCAGGATGTTAAGGGTCTCGCGCACGATGGTCGCAGAGCTCCAGACGATCATCGCGGCGATCAGTAGCGACAGCACCGGGTCGATCCACATCATGCCGCTCACCAGGATACCCACGCCGCCGGCGATGACCGCCGCGGTTGACAGCGTGTCGCCCAGCATGTGCAGGAAAACTGAGCGAATGTTGACATCGCCGGAGAACTTCCACAGCAGGCCGGCGATGGCTCCGTTCATCAACACGCCGGCCACAGCGACGTACATCATTATCTTCGGCTGGACTGCAACGGGAGCGTAGAGGCGATGGATGGCCGAGACGCCGATCCAGGCGGCCAGCACGATGAGAGTGAGCGCGTTGACGAACGCGGCGAGGACTCCGGCGCGCTGGTAGCCAAAAGTCTTCTGGTCGGTCGCCGGCTGGCGCTGAAAGAAAACCGCTACGAAGGAGAGTGCAATCGCCAGCATGTCCGAGACGTTGTGGCCGGCCTCGGAGATCAGCGCCAGCGAGTGAGCACGTAGTCCGAAGTAGAAGGTCGCGACGACGTAGCAGAAGGTGGCGGCAAGCGACGCCATCAGCACCCGCTGCATCCTGCCCGAGGATGTCGCGACCATATGCATTCAACTATTTTAGCCCCTGGCGGTGCGGATCCGTAGAATCCTGGCGACGGCGATTGAGCTGATGAAAGGTTCGACAAGCAGTGAGGAGAAGGCTACATTGGGCTGGTTTGATCTTTCACCCCTATTCGGCTGCAGGAAGAAAATGAGGGACCGCGATGGTAATGAGGAAATGGGCGGGAGTTGCGATTGCAGTCGCAACGGCGTTAGGCAGCTTGCCCTTGAGTATTGAGGCGCAGGCGACTCGCGTGGCCCCCGCTACCATGCAGCGGATTGGAACGGTGGACGAGCGGTTCCAATCGTTTAATGTGGAGATGCTTGAGGTTACTGGTGGAAGATTCTGGGCTCCTTACAAAGCGGCGAAGACGGCGGATGCCGCAGAAGAATCGAAGATGCCGACGCCGGCGGGTGTGGATCCCTCGCTGTACCGGTACCGGGCGCCAATCGATCTCGGGAATACCCGGCTGAGGAAACTGGCAGCGGCGCTGGGTCCTAGCTACATGCGGGTGAGCGGGACGTGGGCGAATTCGACTTACTTTCAGGACTCGGATGGTCCAGCCCTGAAGGCTCCTCCGGATGGGTTTGGCGGGGTGTTGACCAGGTCGCAGTGGAAAGGCGTGATCGATTTTTCCAAGGCGGTCGATGCAAGGCTGGTGACTTCGTTTGCGATTTCGCCTGGAGTTCGCGATGCGAATGGCGTGTGGACCCCGGTAGAGGCAAAGAAGTTCCTGGGCTTCACCAAGGCGGCGGGCGGGAATATCGCAGCGGCCGAGATGTTCAACGAGCCAAGTTTTGCGAGCATGGGCGGGGCTCCGAAGGGATATAACGCTGCGAGCTATGGGCGGGACTTCAAGGTCTTTCAGGCATACATGAAAAAGGAAGCGCCGGAGGTGAAACTGCTCGGGCCGGGGTCGGTGGGTGAAGGGGCTCCGCTGACGGCCAATATGCCGGGAGTGACCATGCTGAACTCGGCTGACATGCTGACGGCGGCCGGGTCGGGACTGGACGCGTTTTCTTACCACTTTTATGGCGGAGTCTCGCAACGATGCGTGCGACTGGGCTCTCCGAGTCAGACCAGTCCGGAGACCGCTTTGTCGGCCAACTGGCTCAGCCGCACGGAGCGGGATGAGGAGTTCTATGCAAAGCTCCGGGACCAGTTCTTGCCTGGCGGGCCGATGTGGCTGACGGAGACGGGAGAGACCGCGTGCGGAGGAAATCCCTGGGCCGCGACTTTCGTCGACAGCTTTCGCTATTTGAACCAGTTGGGGGTCCTGGCGAAGCTCGGGGTGCAGGTAGTGATCCACAATACACTGGCGGCGAGCGACTATGCCTTGATCGATGAGGCGACCTTGGAGCCCCGGCCGAATTACTGGGCCGCCTTGCTTTGGAGGCGGCTGATGGGGACCGGGGTGCTGGAGGCGGGAATCCAGACCGGGCCGGATTTGCATGTGTACGCCCATTGCCAGCGGGGCGTTCCAGGCGGGGTGGCTATTTTGGTGATCAATGCGGATAGGACGGCGGCGCAGTCGCTGGATGTGCCGATCAAGGGAGAGCGATATACGCTCACCGCCAGGGAACTGACATCGCCGAGTGTCGACCTGAATGGCAAACAACTTGAGATGGGGAAAGACGATACCTTCCCGAAGCTGGAGGGAGTGACGACACGGGCGGGTCTGGTGGAGTTCAGTCCGGCGAGCATCACATTTCTTACAGTTGCCGGAGCCGGGAACGCTGCGTGTAGAGATTGAGCCCGGGACAGGGCCCCGGAAGCAAGTAAAATCGCGGCGGGGCGATATACTGAAGGTTGCTCATGAAACCGACTTTTTACGACCCCGTCCAAATTCAAATCGACAAGAAACCAGCTGTATTCGATGTTCATCCTCTGGATTTGGGGCGGGACGAGTCTGGACAGCGGCGGCGCTCGACCACCGTCTTGTGCGTGCGGCGGGGCGACTCGGTGGTGATGGCGGCCGACGGCCAGGTGACGCTCGGCGCGAACGTAATGAAGGCGTCGGCAAAGAAAATCCGCCGGCTCTACCAGGACAAGATGCTGGCGGGCTTTGCCGGTTCAACGGCGGACGCGTTTTCGCTCTTCGGGCGGTTCGAGACCAAGTTGGAGCAATACGCCGGCAACCTGGGCCGTTCCGCAGTGGAGCTGGCCAAGGATTGGCGCACAGACCGGATGCTGCGGCATCTGGAAGCGCTGCTGATTGTGTGCGATACCAAGGCAACATTTGTGCTCAGTGGCAACGGCGACGTGATTGAGCCGGACGAGGGCATCGTGGCGATCGGGTCGGGCGGCAGCTACGCGCTGGCCTCAGCACGCGCGCTGATCGAAAACACCGACCTGAGCGCACGGGAGATCGCGGAAAAGAGTTTGAGGATCGCCGGCCAGATCTGCATCTATACCAATGATCAGATGACGATCGAAGAGCTGAAGAAAAGCAGCTCTTAGCCGTGGGATTTCAGCGAATGCGGGTTGATCGTTCGATTCAGTTTGGGTGCGGGCTCTCCAGCTAACCGCTGGAGTCTGACAGCTAGGAGCTTTTGTTATGGCGATTTATTTACCTGGGACCGCGGAAGACCAGGCACTGGCGCTGGATGAGATGACTCCGCGCGAAATTGTGGCGGAGCTGGACAAGTATGTCGTCGGGCAGCACGCCGCCAAGCGCGCGGTGGCCATTGCGTTGCGCAACCGCATGCGCCGGCAAAAGCTCTCGCCCGAACTGGCCGACGAGATCATGCCGAAGAACATCATCATGATCGGGCCGACCGGCGTGGGCAAGACGGAGATTGCGCGGCGGCTGGCGAAGCTGACCAACTCGCCGTTCCTCAAGGTAGAGGCGTCCAAGTTCACCGAGGTCGGCTACGTCGGGCGTGATGTCGAGTCGATCGTGCGCGATCTGGTGGAGATCGCCATCGACATGGTGCGCGAAGAGAAGATGGAGGACGTGGAGGACAAGGCCGAGCTGAATGCCGAGGACCGGCTGCTCGACCTGCTGCTGCCGCCGGCGCCGTCGCAGGCTGCAGCCCAGCCAGGCTGCGGGGCCGGCTGCGGTGATGATGACTCCCACGGGCTCGCGGGATGCAGGTGCTGCAGGTGCCCCGGCGGGCAGACCATCGATGGCAGCGCCGAGAAGCCCGCAGATGCCAAGGCCGACGAGGCCGCACAGTCGAGCCACGAGCGCACCCGCGAAAAACTGCGCCAGCAGTTCCGCGAGGGCCGACTGGACGAGCGCATGGTGGAGATCGATGTACGCGACCGCAACCAGCCCAGCTTCGAGATCATCTCCGCGCAGAGCGCCGGAAGAGATGGATATCAACCTCAAGGACATGCTTCCCGGGCATGTTTGGCCAGCGCACCGAAGCGCAAGATGAAGGTCGCCGAGGCGTTCGAGTACCTGGTGCAGGAAGAAGAGGGCCGCCTGATGGACATGGACCAGGTCACGCGGCTGGCGGTGGAGCGCGTGGAGGACTCCGGGATTGTCTTCCTCGACGAGATCGACAAGATCGCCGGGCGCGAGGGCGGCCACGGCCCGGACGTTTCGCGCGAGGGCGTGCAGCGCGACATCCTGCCGATCGTCGAAGGCACGACGGTAAACACCAAGTACGGCATGGTCTCGCACCGATCACATTCTCTTTATTGCCGCCGGCGCGTTCCATGTATCGAAGCCGAGCGACCTGATTCCGGAGTTGCAGGGCAGGTTCCCCATTCGCGTGGAGTTGAAGTCGCTCACGGTCGAGGACTTTATGCGGATTTTGACCGAGCCCAAATCCTCGTTGGTGAAGCAGTGCGACCGCGCTGCTGGAAACCGAAGGGCTGAAGCTGGAATTCACGCCGGAGGCGCTGGCGGAGATGGCGCAGTTCGCCTTCCGAGGTGAATGAGACGACTGAGAACATCGGTGCGCGGCGGCTGCACACCATCATGGAGCGGGTGCTGGACGAGATCAGCTTCCAGGCGCCGGACCTGTTCAAGAGCCCGCGCTCGGAGGCGACTCAGGAGGGTGTAATCGCCGAGGTCGCGCGCGTCGGCTCCGCTGACCAGCGTGGCGCAGAAGACTTCGTCCCCGTTGCCGGTGATCGAGCGCGAGCGAGTCGTCGGGACACGGAAACGGTAGTCGTGGTCGATCCGGAATACGTGCGGCAGCAGGTTGCTTCGATCGTCAAAGATCAGGATCCTGAGCCGCTATATTTTGTAACCCAGGCGCCGCTTGAATGCACGCAGAGCCTGTTCGGCTTGCGCGGCGAAGATCCGCGGAAGTTTGGCAGAGCCGCCCAGCTCTGCGGTTGCAATCTCTGCGAGCACCAGGCGGTCGTGCCAATCCCCGCCAGCTTGCTGCAGTCCCTCAAAGCGCGCGGCCAGGCGGTGTGCGGCAATGGCCGTGCGGGGGGCGGCTGACGAGCAGATAGCGCGCCAGCTTGGCTCGCTTGCGGATATCGTGCAACTCGGCCGTGGTGTATGGGGTCTTTGTCGGCGTGGTGGCTTCGCGGTGACTCCCGTACCAGTTGCGAATCAACGCGATCAGATCGGTCTCGCTGACCGTAAGTGACTTTGCCGGAGCCAGCGTTTCCAGCAATTCCTTAAAGACAAGCGCCAACTGCTCAGAGTGC
>CAWBFL010000039.1:0-19377 GCA_963787905.1 uncultured Acidobacteriaceae bacterium
GTATTCTCCGCGTCTCCGTATAGGGAATCGATTCCACAAACTCCGGTACATCCTTGTAATCATTGCTCGCAAGCCACTGCCGGACCGGCGTGTCCCCGGCGTTGTATGCCGCCAGAACGTACTCGATCTGCCCGCCAAAGCGGTCCAGCACCTGCTTCAGGTTCATCGTTCCCAGCTCCAGATTCACCGAAGGATCCAGCAGTTGCTTCGCGCTGAAGCCCTTCATCCCGCGCTTTCTGGCCAGCGATTTCCCCACCGAAGGCAGCAGTTGCATCAGCCCGTACGCGCTCTTCGGGCTCACCGCCCCTGCGTTGAACTCCGACTCCTGCCGGATCAGCGACGCCACCAGGTACGGGTCCAGCCCGTTCGCTCCCGCATCCGCCACCAGCTCCTTCCAGTAAGGCTGCGGAAACAGCAGGTGCCAGTAGATCGACGGCACCTGCTCCATCGGCAGCGTGTAGAACGAAATCCCGCTGTGCTTCATCGATTGCAGCGCCCGCGTGTATTCGCCGTACGAAACGAAGATCTCCGCCTGCGCCAGCGCGCCCCATTCGTCTGAGGTTGGGCTCGCATGGATCTCCGGCCCGATGTACTCATTCAGCGCCGCGTTCGCCAGCAGCCGGGCTTTGATCAGGTGGATGTCATTCTCCGGCAGCTCGCCCGTCAGCTCCGGCTGCGGCCCTTTCTGCGCCGCGCTCAGCGCAGCCGCCGGCGGCGTGGCCGGTTGTTTGCCCAGCACTTCCAGCCGTTGCCGTGCCAGGTTGGCGTAGTAGTACTCCGGATAGATCTCCGCCAGCTTGCGGTAGTAGTTCTCCGCCTGCGCGAAGTTATGCTCTTCGTCTTCATAGATCCGCCCGCGCCAATACAGCGCGTCCGGAACTTCGCTCCCCCCCGCGTAGCGCACAATCTGCTCATCCATCAGCCGGGCCGCTTCCGGGTAATTGCGCGTGCGGTAGTTCAGCCACGCCGCCCGCCAGTGCGAGGACGGCGCATACGTGCTGTTCGGAAACAGCTTCACCAGCGTCGAGTAGTGATAGATCGCCTGCCCCGCGTCATGTTTCAGCAGGTACATGTTGCCGCCCGAGTACAGCGCCTCCTCCAGCCACCGGCTGGTGGGGAATTGCTGCACCATCTGCGCAATCAGCGCGTCGTGCCCGGTCCGGTCGTCCTCGTCGCGCGAGAGTTCCGCCAGCATGTACAGCTTCAGCGCCGCCGTATCGCCGCTGGTGGTCGGAAGCTTCTCCACATCGCGCCGGCTCAGGTGCTTCAGCTTGAAGTCGCACACCGCCGCGTAAAGTATCAGCCCGTCGCGGTCCGCCGCGCTCAGTTGCGGATTGTTCTTTCCGATTGCGTTGTACTCGGCGCTCGCCTCGCTGTACCGTTTCGCGTTGAACAGCGCGTCCGCATGCATCTTCCGTTCGGCTGCGCTCAGCGGTGTACCCATCGCCTGCAACTGCGTCGCCGCCTGCGCTGCCTCGATCGCCAGCGGCCGCGTCGCGTAGATTTCCGATAGAGCGCCGCCGCGTGCCCCGTGTCTCCCGCCAGTTGATACGCCCGTCCCAGGGTGTAGGCAAAGTCCGGCTGCTCCGACTCCGGCGTATTCTCCAGCGGCGCCAACACCCGCAGCGCTCCCTGCGCGTCCGCCTGTTGCAGATGCGCATTCGCCAGCAGCACCGGCGCCGTCGTCACAAAAATGCTGCTCGGATAGTGGTCCGCAAAATGGTCCAGCAGCGCATACGCCTCGGCCGCGCGTCCCGCCTCCACCGCCGCCTGCGCGCCCAGGTAGTCGGCGTAATCGTCCAGCGCATTGCCCGCCCGCTTCGCCTGGTTCAGATCGGCCGCGGCATCCGCGTAGCGATGGTCCAGCAGGTACCCGTGTCCCAGGGCAAGATACGCCGCCGCCGCGCCCTCGCCCGGATGGCTCTGCGCATAACTCAGCACGCCCGCATACGCCGCTGCCGAACGCGTCGCCGCCAGTTGCTGCGCCATCGGCCGCAACTCTTCTGAAGCATGAAATGCGCTGGTCAGCTTGATGCTCTGTGCCGTAGGTGCCTTGCTGGCCGCGTGCCTTCGGGAGCTCGTGCCCGCGCTCGCGCCTGCTGAACTCCGCCCGCCCTTCGCTGCCGCCCGGTCTCCCGTTGCCGCCGCCCGGCTCTTCGCTGATCGCGTCGCTGCCTTCTTCGCGGCGGCCTTTTTCTTCGCACTCGCTTTGGTCTCGGTCTTCGTCCCCGCCGCTGCCGTCGCCGGGGTCCCGCTGCCCGGCTGGGCCGCCGTCACCAGCGCATTCCCCGCCCACAGCGCGCAGGCTAAAACGGCCGCCACTCGATACCAGGTCCTTCTCTGCAACATTGCTTCACGCTCCAACCATCGGCCTGCGGGGGACCAAGCTTGCCTGCACTCCATCCGGCCAAAGCCCACTCTTTGACTCTAAAGCCGCACGCAGCGTTGCGCGCCCCCCACCCACCCCCGCGAACCACCCGAGATACATCTCGATTTCCGCTTGCCTGCGCCCAGCCGCGCGCCTCCAATTCCGCTGCCCCGCACCTCTCCCATTGCTCACCGCCGCACGCCCCATTTACACTGCTGCAAGGCGCGGAGTTACCCTTCGTCCAGTCCCGCCCGCTTCACCGCCAGCCACCTCGCTTTAGATGCTTCTATTGCAACTTTTGCCTATGCCAGCCATCCAATCCCCAGCGACCGACGAGATCCACCCCGACGTAGCGCTGGTTGAGCGCGCCAAACAGGGGGACACCGCCGCATTTGAGCAGTTGGTTCGCCAGTACGAGCGCCAGATCTTCCGGGTAGCGCAGCACATTACCCAGAACCGCGAGGATGCGGAAGACATCACGCAGGATGCCTTCCTCAAGGCCTACGAGAAGCTCGATCAGTTCCAGGGCAACTCCAAGTTCTCCACCTGGCTGGTCCGCATCGCAGTCAACGAAAGTCTTATGCGCCTGCGCAAGCGTAAGACCAGCAAGACCGTCTCCATGGACGAGGACGTCCAGACAGACGACGGCTCCATCCCGCGCGACTTCGCCGAGTGGAGACCGAACCCGGAGCAGTTGTATGGTCAGAACGAACTCGGCGATATCCTCCGCAAGACCATCCAGGGTCTGCCCCCGGGCTTCCGTACCGTCTTCACTCTGCGCGACGTGGAAAACCTCTCGACCGAAGAGACAGCGGAGGCCCTCGGCTTGAGCGTCCCCGCCGTCAAATCGAGATTGCTGCGCGCCCGCCTGCAACTGCGCGAGCGCCTCAGCCGCTACTTCAAGCAGAAGAACGGAGGGGCCAAACCGTGACCTGCACCGATTTCCTTTCCCAGCTCACCGACTACTTCGACGGCCACATCGATCCCGCCCTGCTCGCCGAAGTCCAGGCCCACATCTGCGAGTGCCACCACTGCGAAGTCGTCCTCGACACCACGCGCCAGACCATCGCCATCTATCGCGAAAACGAGATCTACGAATTTCCCACTGATCTCCGCGAGCGGCTCCACGCCGCCATCATGGCCAAGTGCCGCCCCGCCCGCTGACGCGGCTCGCTCGCTTCCGTCAAAGTCCCCACACCATCGCTGTCATCTCGGCCGAAGGCGCTTCAGCGCCGCAGTGGAGAGACCCCCGCATTTTGCATTCGCCTTGACGCGCAGCATCCCGGACCGTACGCAGCACCCGGGTCCCCCACCCGGCCGCGCCGCGAAGGCATGGGCCCCACCCCTACGGCCGCGTCCCCAGCGCATTGTTCTTCACCCCCACCGCCAGCGGCGTCACCACCGGCGTCCCGACCCCGACAAACTCCACGATTTCGGCTGTCTGTGCGTCGTTGGTAACCCACACATTGCCTGAGCCGTCCGCCGCAACTAGCGTCGCCGAACTCAGCCCGCCGCCCAGGTATCCGGTCGACGGCGTCACCGCCACTCCGGCGTTGGTGAACTCACTCAGGCTGTTGTTCCCGTAGTTGCCGACCCACACATTCCCCGCACCGTCGATCGAAAGGCCCGTGCTCCGGTTCAGGCCCCCGCCAACGTATCCCGTGGTTGGAGAAATCGCCACGCCGGAATTTGAAAGCTTGGACAACGATGCCGTGAAGGACGGATATCCATTCGACGCCCACACATCCCCCGTGGCATCGATGGCGATGGCGTACGGGTCGTCCAGTCCCCCGCCTTTGTAGGCCGTCGCGGGAGACAGGGCAGCGCCTGCGGCCGAGAACTCGCTCACGCCGCCGCTCTGCGCATTGCTGACCCAGGCCTTCCCGGTCGCGTCGATCGCGATTCCGGTCGGCTGGTTAACTCCGCCGCCGGTAAATCCCGCCGATGGCGACAGCGCCACTCCGGCATTCGTAAACTCGGCCACCGCGTTGTTGGTCCCGCTGGCTTCCCACGCATTGCCCGAGCCATCGATCGCAAGCTGTCCTGCATCCCCCAGCCCTCCACCGATGTATCCAGCGGCTGGTGAAAGCGCAGTCCCCGCGCTCGAGAATTCGCTCAAATTCGCCGACCCGACATTCGTGACCCACGCATTCCCCGCGGGATCGATCGCAAGGTTCAGCGGAGTGTTCAGCCCTCCGCCCAGATAGCCCGTCGCCGGCGATAGCGGCGCCCCCAGCGGCGACAACTCGCTCACCCCCGCCGACCCGGTTTGATTGGCTGCCCACACATCCCCGGCCCCATCCACCGCCAGGCCGACAGGCGAACTCAATCCGCCTCCGCTGAAGCTCAGCGCCACCGTCCAGTCATTCGGCTGCGCCCCCAGCGTCGGCGCGAACGTCACTCCACTCCCCACCCCCCACATATCCGCCACATTCGCCGCCGGGTTATGCGCGATATTGATTGCCGCGCTCGCCGTATCCGTCGGCGGTGTCCCCGTCAACCCCCCACTCAGCGTATAGCCAAACAACAGCCCGCACCCATTCGATCCCGCTGCGCTCGTGCTCGTGCAACTCACCAGTACATTCGCTAGCGTATCGATCTTCGTCTGCGGCACGGTCCCGTTTCCCGCCGGAGTCACCGCCAGCGCCACGCCCGTCCCCAGTGTCTCCAGGTTCGCCGCGTTCGCAAACGCATTCGCAATCCCCACCTTCGCCAGGGCGGTCCCGGAGCTCCCCACATGCGTCGCGTCCGTCGCAAATCCCGCCAATGCATACGCCGTCGCCACCGTCGATACCTCGTTCACCACCGCATACAAATTCGACCCGAAGTTCCCCGCCGCCGGGCACGCGCCCAGCGCCGCCAGCAGCCCGATTGCCGTGTTCGTCCCCAAACCGGTCGAGCCCCCCAGCGCATACAGGTAGACCTGGGTCCCCGGCGTGCAGGTGTAATCTCCCGCGATCGAGAAGGTGCCGTCCTGGTTCGTCGGCACATACGCCCCCACCGCATCCGACTGCCCCGTCAGCGCCGCATTCAGCAGCGACACCGACGCATTCCCCGTCCCCGCCGCCAGCCCCGCGCCGCCATAGCCCGTCGTGCTCGCCGCCATCACGTACACATGCGCGCCCGCCAGCGCCTTCTGGCTCGCGTACACCTTCCCGTTGGTCGGCAGGTTAATCACATACGGCACGCTCTGCACCACGCTGCCCGTATACCCCGCCGCCACCGCCACCGCGCTCAACGTCTCCGTCTCGCCCACCCGCACCGGTCCGGTGTATGCGGTCGACATCGCCGACGGCGGTACCCCGGGCGTCGTGTTGTAGTAAATCGTCGCGCCCGGCGTCGCATCCGTAATCGTCACCGTCTGCACCGACGTATACGTCCCCGCCGCTACCGAGAACACCGGCGTCGCCGCCTGCGTCTCCACGGGCGTTGTCCCGCCGCCCGCGCTCGCTGACCCACCCCCGCAACCCGCCAGCGCCAAACCGCACACCACCGCCAACCCACTCAACCCTACAACCTGGCCTGCCCGCATTGAACTCTCCCCGGGGAAATCCGAACCAGACTACCATCCCCACCCCTGCCCCACCCAGCAAATTCAGTTGTAACTCCGGCCGTCACAAATCATCGGGTGCCCATCCCAACCCGTTGCCCCCAGGTTCGACGCGTGTTTCATCGCGTCCACCATGGGAGCCCGTCCCGGCGCCGTCCTCCCACCCTCCCCTCAAACCGCCGTCCCCTCGCTTCACCGCTCAAACCCCCGTCCTCTCGACCGGAGCGCGCAGCGCGCAGCGGAGAAGCCTGTCCTGAGCGCAGCCGAAGGAACCCCCGCATTTGTCCTTGCACTGCGCACCCGTCCTCCGGAGTAGCAGGCGTGTTGAAAAACCCGCCGCCTTGAAAGGGCGGGACTTCAGTCCCGCCGCGCCGACCCCATATCCAACGTGGCTTCAGCCACCGAGGGAACCTCCGCGCAGACAACCCGGCCTTTCCGTTAGGGGCACGGCGGGAACATGCCATTTCGTAAAGGGCACGGCTTCACGGACCACGGAGCCATGCTTTTTCGTTAAGGGCACGGATTTATCCGTGCCGTAACCGACCCTGTTTGCAGCGTGGCTTCAGCCACCGAGGGAACCTCCACGCAAGTCCCCACCCACCGCGACTTCGCGCAAAAACCTTCCTTTTGTGGTGCCTCGAAGCCCCCGCACCTGCTATCCTGCCAATCTGAAACTTCGCCGTCGACATTCTTATAGGGAAACCCCGCTCCAACCCGCCGCATCTACCTTCCACGAGTTTCGGTTTGTGTCTGGGTACCGCGGGCCAATCACTTTTCCTGGGCATTGTTGCACTTACCAGCCTCTTCGTTCGCTGAACCAGGCCGGGTTGTCGAATTGGAAGCCTGATCGATTCCGGAGAAACCCATGCTCGCCCGAAAGCTCTGCGTCTTCTTCGCCCTCCTGCTCGCCCCACCCCTCGCTGCCACCGCCCAGGATCGCAAACCCGGCCTGTACGAGATCACCCTCACCACCACCACCATTGCGCCCACGGCCCAAACGCATCCCCCCCGCACCTGGCGGGCGTGCCTCACGCCGGAGATGATCGATAAATACGGCGCCATCGTGCCGGAACAGCTCACCCGGGCCTGCCAGCTCGTCAATGTCGTCAAAAAGCCCGGGGGCATGTCAGCCGAAATGGTCTGCTCCGGTTTCATCGCCGGCCAAGGCTCGCTCGTGGTCACCTGGAGCGACAGCGAACACTCCAAAGGGAATCTCCACTTCAGCGGAACCATCCACCCCGGCCAGAACGACATCAAGATCGAGTGGAGTGCCGTCACCACATCCGTCTACAAAGGGCCCGACTGCAGCGTCCTCAATCCGCCCGCTCCGCCGCCCGCCCCTCCCAACCCTCCACCCGCCCCGCCGCCCACCCCCTAGCCGTTCTCTGCCCCGTCCACCTCTCTCCCGTCGCCCTCCTTCGCTGCCCGGAAAGGACCTCATTGTGGCCGCACGCGTGCTTCCATTGCGCACGCTGAATGCCAATAACCCCTAAAGAATGTTCCACTTGGAATAAGCCCAAGACCGTTCCAATGCAGGAATGTTCCTCGTGGAACAATTTGCGCTCGGCCCGACTCCCCTCCCGCCCCGCGCAACCTGTAAGATGTTTCCGTTCCGCAACCCCGCGTTCGCAATCAACCGCAAGCTCCAGCTCAAGAGGTCAGATTCATGCGTAATTTCGCCATCGCCCTGCTATGCCTCGCCGCCATTCCCGCATTTTCCCAGGCCCCCGATAACCAGCCCGCCGCCGCTCCGCCGCCGCCGGTTTCGATCCAGGTGGATCTCGCGCATTCGCTCGGAGTTTACAAACCCATCTCGCGCTGGTTTGGCTATGACGAGGCGAATTTCACGACGATGAAATACGGGCGGGAGCTGCTGGGCGAGCTGCACGATCTTTCACCTGTGCCGGTTTATATTCGCGCGCACCATCTTTTCACCTCGGGCGACGGCACGGCGAAGTTGAAGTGGTCGTCGACGAACGTTTTTTCGCTGGACGCGAACGGCAAGCCGGTTTACGACTTTACGATTCTCGATCAGAT
Organism: uncultured Acidobacteriaceae bacterium; assembly: GCA_963787905.1. Taxonomy (GTDB): domain Bacteria; phylum Acidobacteriota; class Terriglobia; order Terriglobales; family Acidobacteriaceae; genus Edaphobacter. Next base: position 7,956 of record CAWBFL010000039.1, read on the forward strand.
TTTCGACGAGTATCACCAGGCGGGCGTGCGGCCGATGGTGGAGTTGGGATTCATGCCGAAGGATCTGGCGTCGGGGACGATGGCGTATGAGATGCCATATCCGGATACGGTAAAGGGAGCGGTGCAGAGCCCGCCGAAGGACTATGCGATGTGGGGCGAGCTTTGCCGGCGCGTGGTGGAGCACTTCGTGCAGCGGTATGGCCGCGCGGAAGTCGCGACGTGGTATTTCGAGGTATGGAACGAGCCGGACATCGGCTACTGGCAGGGCACGCCGGAGCAGTACCTGAAGCTGTACGACTACTCGGTTGCGGGCGTGCGCAAGGCCCTGCCGAACGCGATCGTGGGCGGGCCGGCCGCGACGGGACCGGGCAGCCAGCGCGCGATCAGCTTTCTTACGAACTTTCTGAAGCACTGCGCGAACGACAAGAATGCGTGGACGGGCGAACCGATTCCGCTCGACTTCATCAGCTTCCATCCCAAGGGCAGCCCGCGGTGGATTGGGGCGACGGCCGACCGGCCGGCGCACGTCCGCATGGGGCTGATGAACGAGCTGAACTCCGCCAGCAACGGCTTCCGCACGGTCGCGGCGTCGGCGAAGTACCACAATCTGCCCATCATTTTGTCGGAGGCCGATCCGGAGGGCTGCGCGGCCTGCTCGGCAAGGGAGAATCCGGGCAACGCGTATCGCAACGGCCCGGTTTATCCGACCTACACGGCGGCTGCGATGAAGGCGTTTCTGGATCTTGCAGCGCAGTACAAGGTTAATTTGATTGGCATGGTGAGCTGGTCGTTTGAGTTTGAAGGGAAGCAGTACTTTGAAGGCTTCCGCACGCTGGCCAGCAACGGGGTGGACAAGCCGGTGCTGAACGTCTTCCGCATGGCCGGGTTATTCTCCGGCGACCGGGTGGCGGCGAGCAGTTCGGCGGGGGTTCCGGCTGCCGACATCGTGAAGAATGGCGTGCGCGGGCAGAACGATGTGGACGCGTTCGCGACCAAGTCGACGCACGAGGCGGCGGTGATGCTGTGGAACTACCACGACGACGATCTGCCGGCGGCGGCGGCGCCGGTTACTGTGAAGATCTCGGGGATTCCGGTGGGGGTGCACCGGGTGCTGCTGGAACATTTCCGCATCGACGATACGCACTCGAACGCGTTCACGGCGTGGAAGGCGATGGGCTCGCCGCAGGAGCCGACGCCGGAGCAGTATGCGCAGTTGCAGGCGGCGGGCCAACTGCAGACGCTGACCTCGCCGGAGTGGCTGGACGTGAGCGGAGGGGCGGTGACGGTGACGACTGAGCTGCCGCGCGAGGCTACGTCGCTGCTGCACCTGGAGTGGTGAGGCTGGGTGGGCGATCCCAAGTCGGCGGCTGGGGTTACCGAAAGGAGGATTCCGTTTTATGCAGCCAAGTGTCAGTTCGTGCGGTATACGGATGCTGGTTGCCTGCTTGCTGGGGTGCGGGGTATTGGGTGCGCAGCAGCCGGCGGCCATCCAGAGCGAAAACGGCGTCTACACCCTTCACGCGGACACACACTTGGTCCTGCTAGATGTAACCGTGACGGACAAACAAGGACATCCGGTGGCTGGACTGACGAAGGCTGACTTCAATCTGACAGAGGACGGGCAGCCGCAGACGATCAAATTCTTCGAGGAACATGCGCCGGTCGATCCCGCGGAGATCGCGAAGGAGAAGGCTGCGGCCCTGGCGGCCCAGACCAAGTCCTTCGATGAACGTGACGTGACTGTTGATCCTGCGGAGATCGCGAAGGAGAAGGCCGCGCCAGCAGCGGGGCAGCCGCTCAACACATTCACCAACTATGAGCCGTTTACTGGAAAGCCCGTTACGGTACTTCTGCTCAACGAACTTTTCCCGAGGTCGATGGACCACAAAGAATTGGAGCTGCGGCCCAGTCCGTTCCTAGACGCTCTACATCAGAAGATGCTCGACATTGTACGGAGTGCGCCACCAAATACGCCGTTTGCGGTCTATCTTCTTGACTCGCAGTTGCGATTGATGCAGTCGATCACGACAGACCGTGCACTACTGCTGGCGAAGATTGACCTTCTATGGAAGGCCGCGCCTTCCCACTTTGGGTCAGAGCAGATGATCAATCCCACGGGCCTTCCCTCAGAAGCGGAGATACCGGTGCGGCGCAGGATTTTTGCCGATGCGTTGCAGCAATTGGGTTCGAACCTGAAGGGAGTGCCGGGCCGGAAGAATCTCTATGTCTTCACCGGACCATTCCAGTGCTCGGTTGTGCAAGGTGTTGGTGGTTGCGCGGGTATGCCGTTCCCTAATTCTGACGAGTACCTGTGTGGGCTGATGGATACCCTGGAGCAGGGGCGGATGTCCATCTATCGTTACTACGGTCTGGATCACATCAACTATGGCTTCGGATGCTCCTCTTCGGTCAACCTCGGAACCAGTGCGTCTTATTACACCCTTTACTACGCGCCGACAAACGGAGACTGGAACGGGAAGTACCGGACCACCAAAGTTGAGGTCACGGGGAAAGATTTGCGCCTGACGTATCGGAAGGGATATTACGGCACGCCTGAGAACGCCGGGGCTCACTACTACGCGGCCAAGCGGCCTACTACTGCACCGGCCGCGCCCGACTCCGGCGAATCGGCGATAGCAGCAAGCATTGTTGCCGCGGGGAGTGCCGCTCCGGAGAGCTCAGGCACGGGAGCGGCCCCGGCACCACCAAGTCCGGTGTCGTCGGTCTTCGCCGTGCAGGTGGTTCCGGCTTCCGCGACGAGTGCTGCAGACAAAGACACGCAGGAGTACCGGCAATTAACGCTGCACTTCTCGATGCCTGCGAATGAGTTCAAGGTCGTCCAGTCCGGTTCAGGTCAGTACGCCGCCCGGCTGCTAATCAGCGCAGTCGGCTATGCAGACGGTCGTGTCGCTTCAGCGAATGGGAGCCAAGCAGTACAGATGGCCGTGAACTTCAACGGTACCGCGGATCCCCAAATTCAGACGTCCACGATTACTGCGGAATTGAGCCTGAACGAGCTGGAGCACGGCAAGGACCGTTGGCTGTTGCTGACCGTTCGAGATCAGACGACAGGGCAGTTTGGGGGCATGGTGATCCCAATGGCGCAAATTAAGATGCCGGTGGCGCAGTGAGGAATTTGCCTGAAGATCGGTCCCAGAATACTTCGCAGCCCGGTCAGTTTCGATCTTGTCAGGTTCCTCGAGAACGTGTGTAGGACAAAGAAAAATGCGGGGGTCTCTCCACTGCGCGGGACGGAAAGCCGTCCCGCTTCGGTCGAGATGACGGGTTCTTGGGGGTGAAGAGGAGCGGGGAGCAAGGAGACGGGGGCGGGTTGTTGCCCGAACGGGGCAAGAGTCTTGGCTGGGCAATCTGGCTCGCGGGTCCTTCGACTGCGCTCCCTCTGGTCGCTTCGCTCAGGATGGCGGAGTCGTGGGGGCGGGAAAAACGGCCGCGGGTTCCTTCGGAGGGCTCAGGACAGGCTCTGAAGCCGTGCCCTTAACGAGAAGGTGGGCGGCAGTGGGTGAGGCCGTGCCGTTAACTCAGGTCGGCTTGTCTGCGTGGAGGTTCCCTCGGTGGCTGAAGCCACGTTGAATATGGGCCGGTGCGGCGGGACTGAAGTCCCGCCCTTTCAGGGCAGTGGGCATTTCAGGGTGCAGGGGCGGGTTTTTCAGCGGCGGTTCAAGCGCGCCGGTGGCGCAGTGAGGAATTTGCCTGAAGATCGGTCCCAGAATACTTCGCAGCCCGGTCAATTTTGATTCTCTCGGGTTCGTCGAGAAGGTGTGTAGGACAAAGAAAAATGCGGGGGTTCCTTCGGCTGCGCGGGACGGAAAAGCTGTCCCGCTTCGGTCGAGATGACGGGTTGTTGGGGGTGAAGGGGAGCGGGGAGCAAGGAGACGGGGGCGGGATTTGTTGCCCGAAAGGGCGAGAGTCTTGGCTTGCGAGCGGGGTGGCGGGTCCTTCGACTGCGCTCCCTCTGGTCGCTCCGCTCAGGATGACGGAGTCGTGGGGGGCGGGAAAAACGGCCGCGGGTTCCTTCGGAGGGCTCAGGACAGGCTCTGACGCCGTGCCCTGGACGGAAAGGCGGGCGCGCGGGGAAAAGACAGATGCGGGGGTTCCTTCGGCTGCGCTCAGGACAGGCTTCTCCACTGCGCGGGACGGAAAAGCTGTCCCGCTTCGGTCGAGATGACGGGTTCTTGGGGGTGAAGAGGAGCGGGGAGCAAGGAGACGGGGGCGGGTTGTTGCCCGAACGGGGCGAGAGTCTTGGCTGGGCAATCTGGCTCGCGGGTCCTTCGACTGCGCTCCCTGCGGTCGCTCCGCTCAGGATGACGGAGTCGTGGGGGGCGGGAAAAACGGCCGCGGGTTCCTTCGGAGGGCTCAGGACTGGCTCTGACGCGGTGCCCTTAGCGGAAAGGCGGGCGGCAGTGGGTGAGGCCGTGCCGTTAACTCAGGTCGGCTTGCCTGCGCGGAGGTTCCCTCGGTGGCTGAAGCCACGTTGAATATGGGGCCGGTGCGGCGGGACTGAAGTCCCGCCCTTTCAAAGCAGTGGGCATTTCAGGATGCAGCAGCGGTTTTTTCAGCGGCGTTTCAAGCGCGCCGGTGGCGCAGTGAGGAATTTGCCTGAAGATCGGTCCCAGAATACTTCGCAGCCCGGTCAGTTTCGATCTTGTCAGGTTCCTCGAGAACGTGTGTAGGACAAAGAAAAATGCGGGGGTCTCTCCACTGCGCGGGACGGAAAAGCTGTCCCGCTTCGGTCGAGATGACGGGTTGTTGGGGGTGAAGTGGAGCAAGGAGCAAGGAGACGGGGGCGAGGTTGTTGCCCGAACGGGGTGAGAGTCTTGGCTGGGCAATCTGGCTCGCGGGTCCTTCGACTGCGCTCCCTCTGGTCGCTCCGCTCAGGATGACGGAGTCTTGGGGGGCTGGAAAAACGGCCGCGGGTTCCTTCGGAGGGCTCAGGACAGGCTCTGAGGCGGTGCCCTTGACGGAAAGGTGTCCGGCAGTTGGTGAGGCCGTGCCGTTAACTCAGGTCGGCTTGTCTGCGCGGAGGTTCCCTCGGTGGCTGAAGCCACGTAGAATATCGGCCGGTGCGGCGGGACTGAAGTCCCGCCCTTTCAAAGCAGTGGGCATTTCAGGATGCAGGGACGGTTTTTTCAGCGGCGGTTCCAGCGCGGACCCCACCCTGGCGACGATGAGACTGTCACTGAGGATGGGGCACCCGGCCCGGGGCTGAAGCCCGTTGTTCTGGTGGCTTTTACGGCACGGATAAATCCGTGCCCTTAAGCAAAACGGAGTTTTTCAGTATCCACTGAAGCCACGTTGAATATGGGGCCGGTGCGGCGGGACTGAAGTCCCGCCCTTTCAAAGCAGTGGGCATTTCAGGATGCAGCAGCGGTTTTTTCAGCGGCGGTTCAAGCGCGGACCCCACCCTGGCGACGATGAGACTGTCGCTGAGGATGGGGCACCCGGCATGGAGGTGACTGCGGCGCAGGGGGCGATGGGATGGGCTGCTCCGGTGCGCGGGAGGGCTGCGGTTGGGATGAGGGGGTCCGACGGCCTTTGCCGCAGCTGCCGGGCGCGGGCCGGGTCAGCCGCGTTTGGGATCGCGGACGGAGACCTCCTGCATGTGCCAGACGTTGCCGTCGGGGTCGTTGAAAACGGCGCGCGAGCGGTAGGAGAGGCGCTCGGGATGCAGGCCGGGGCCGCGGCCTTCGGGGCCGTCGTGGAAGAAGTCGCCGACCTCGACGCCGGCGGCGACGAGGTGGTCGCGGGCCGCCACGATGTCGGTGACGACGAGGAAGGACTTGCCCGAGCCGGGAGCGGCGGAGGTGACGCCCTTGCCGAAATGGACCGAGCAACACGAGCCCGGCGGGGTGAACTGGACCAGGCGGAAATCGTCGCCGGCGGAGCGGTCGATGTTGAGGCGCCATCCGATGCGCTGGTAAAACTGCTTAGCGCGGTCGACATCGGAGACGGGGATGACGACGACCTCGAGCTTCATGTCGACGCTGGCGGCATGGTTGGTTGCGTCGCTGCCAGGGAGTTCGCTGGTGCTCATGGGTGCCTCCTGTGTTTGGTGCGGGGTGTTTGGTGCGGGGTGGAGAGCCTCGACGACTTGGCTGGGAGCGGGGTCGCTCGCAGCGGAGCCGCGATTATTGCGGGAGCTCGGCGCCGGACTGTTCTGCCACGATGTACGCGGCGTACCAGTCTGCCCAGTTGGCGTCGTGCTGCCGAGTGCGCTTCTCGTGTTCGCCGTGAGCCGCCTCCGCGCGCCGCAGCGCGCTGGCGAGGTCGCTGGCCGATGCGAAGCTGGTCGCCGCGGCATCGATGCGGCCGGGCAGCCGCGTCGTGAGCTCCTGGAACAGCCAGCCGTTCCCGTCCGGATCGCGGAATGAGGCGAAGGAGCGGTAGCTGCGATGCTCGGGATCGGGGCCAGGGACCCGGATGCGCCCAAACAGGTAGGGCTCGTCGGGGCCGGCGTAGACGTTGTCCCCGCCGTGGAAGGGCTCGCTGATTTGGATGCCGGCTTTCAGCAGATGTTTGCGGGCGGCCTCGAGGTCAGAGACGATCAGATAAAGGCCCTGCGCCGATCCGGGCGCCGCGGGGGTGACGTTTCTGCCGAAGATGACCGAGCACCCGGAGCCAGGCGGCGTGAACTGGATCACGCGATAGTCGCTGCCATTGTCGTAGTCTGCGTCGAGCCGCCACCCGAGGCTGGCATAGAACGCCTTCGCCCGGTCGACGTCGGAGACAGGGAGCACGACGATTTCGAACTTCATATCGACCTTCGCGACGGCCGCCGCGCTGGCGGCATCGTTGGATTGGATTTCCTGCACCGAATTTGCCATGCTCTTTCCTCCTTTTACTTTCCACTGAATCGCGCACGGATGCACGCCGCTGTCTGCGGCGAGCTCCTTCACAGGAAAATCAGATCGCCACGCGCAACTCACTCGCGGCCACGTCACGGGCCAACGGAGTTTCCTTCAGCCATTGGTTCTCGTCAGTCCTTGAACAAGTGCGACGCGTGGGTGACTGACGCGTTTGCCCGCATGGCCGCGGCGACCATGGCCGCTTCCGTCAGCATCGTGTCATTTGCTCCAGCCTTGCGCGCATCTCTCATATGGATCTCGATGCAGTAAGGACACTGCGTTGTGAGCGCCACCGCCACGGCAATCAACTGCTTGTGCAGAACATCGATGGCGCCGTCTTTGAACAGCTCTGCATTAAAAGCCCAGAAGGCTTTCATCACATCCGGTGCATTCTCATCGAGCTTCTTGAGCTTCGTCAGATTCCTCATATCAAACATGGCTGTGACTCCTTTTCGGCTTTCTGTAAAGCGCTTCCGACCCAAGGGGGTACTGAAAGCGCGTTTGGTTATGCGATTCGGGGATGACTCCCCAAAACGCACTCCGGCGTCAGGCGCGAAGGATGGACGCTCCGAAGGGAGCGCCGGTCAGTCCGCCGTCGACCATCAACTCGATTGCGTTGATATACGACGAATCGTCGGAGGCCAGGAAGAGCACGGCTTTGGCGAGTTCTTCCGGTTCGCCCCAGCGGCCGAGCGGAACGGTGGAGGAGAAGAAACTGGAGAGCTTTGCGGACTCCTCCTGCGTGGCGTTGGCGCGCGGCCCGCGCTTCCAGATGGGGGTTTTGGTCGCGCCCGGGGCGACCACGTTGACGCGAATGCCGCGCGGCGCCAGGTCCGCGGCGATGGACCGCGCCATGGCGGCGAGGCCGCCTTTGGTGGCGGCGTAAGCAGCCACGCCGGGCTGACCGAGATAGTTGTGCACCGACCCGTTGAAGATGATGCTGCCCCGGTCGTTGAGCAAGGGAGCGGCTGAATTGACGGTAAAGAAAGCGCCGTTGAGGTTGGTGTGGACGACCTTCTCGAAGACGGCTTCGTCGGTGGCGCCGGTGGGCGTCCTGCCGGAGATGCCGGCGTTGGCGAAGACGATGTCGAGCTTGCCGAAATCTCTGGCAAGGTCGGCGAACAACTGCTTGCGGTCCTCGGCCACGGTGACGTCGGCGCGATAGCCGTGCGCCTTCGAGCCGAGTTCGGCAACCGCTTCGTCGAGGGTTGTTCGATCGCGGCCGGTGATGGCGACCTCGGCGCCTTCGGAGACGAAAAGGCGCGCGGTCGCCAGGCCAATGCCGCTGTTGCCTCCGGTAATGAGAGCCTTCTTGCCTGCCAGCTTCATGTTTCCTCCTCGGTGGCCGAACTGTTGGTTGGGATGGGGGCCGTACACGATGTGATGGCCATGCTGGAAAGAGGGCGCGCACAAAATGCGCGATTCCGCAGGAGAATGCAGGCGAACATGAACGGACGGTGAAGGAGGGTTGCCGGTTGCGCGGGGAGCGGGGAGTTGAGAGTTTAGCCGTGGGCGAGGTGAAGGAAGGCCGCCGGCCGGACGCACCGCGTTGTTTTGTGGCTACTTGGCTGGGCTGCGGCGGAGATGACGCGGTGGGTGGGAGCGGGGGGCAATGCGGGTAGCCCGGCATTTCGCGGGACGGAGGGCGCCCGGCATTGACCGGGGTTGAGGGCGCGGCGGAGAATTGGAGCGGCGTGAGCAGGCCGACGGAGCAACCAGGACGACAGGGGCCGCGCTTTGCTTTCGAACCAGGAGCGTGGTGTGAATCGACGCAAATTTGTGCAGGCAGCCGGAGCGGCTGCGCTGAGCGGGGGCGGGTGGCTGCGCGGGCAGAGTGCGGCGGCGGCGCAGGGAGCTGCTTCGTCAAGGAGTGCGGGCGCGGCCGGGAATCTGGGTGCGGCCGGGAATCTGGGCGCGGCCGGGATCGCGGCGTCGGTGCCGTGGAAGCGGTTTGAGGTGGAAGCGGCGTTGTATGCGTGGGACCTGCACGACGAGGGCGTGGAGCAGGTGCTGGACAACGTGCAGGGGATGGCGGCGGTCAACTCGGTGTATCTTATCGGGCTGATGCATCCGGAGCGCAGGCCGGAGACGTCGGCGGCGTATCCGCACAACCCGGTGCGGCCGTTCTGGATGGCGGAGGACGCGCGGGCGAACTGGTTCTTCGATCCGAAGCGCTATGGGCGCATCAAGCCGCGGCCGTCGGACTTTGCGTGGCTGGCGGACACGGACTGGACGCGGGTGTTTGTGGATGCGGCGCGCAAGCGGGGGCTGCGGGTGGGCTTCGAGTTTTCCCACTCGGTGGTGGACAAGCAGCGGGTGGAGGGTGAGTTTGCCGACCTGGCGAACCGCAACATCCATGGCGAGATTACGCATGTGCGCGAGTGGCTGCGGCCGGTGTGTCCCAACCAGCCGGACGTGCGCGAGTATGCCGTCAACGCGTATACGGAGGTGGTGGAGAAGTACCAGGTGGACTGGGTCGAGTCGGCGATGGTGCTGATGGACGAGGCGGTGGGCGGCAGCCCGGCGCGGGGCGGCGGATGCTTTTGCGCAGCCTGCAAGAAGGCTGCGCCGGGGTTCGGGATCGATCTGGAGAAGATCCAGGCGGTGCTGCTGAAAGATCCGGCGGCGCAGCCGGAGCTGGGCCAGTGGCAGCAGTTCCGCTACCGGTCGGTGGTGGAGTTCTACAAGGTGCTGCATGCGGCGGTGCACACGGCGAAGCCCGGCACGGTGCTGCGCTACAACATGCATGCGAAGAACCCGCACGACTTCGGCGTGGACATCGTGCAACTGAAGCCGCATCTGGATGCGCTGCGGGTGCAGGACTACGCGGAACAGACGGGCCAGGCAGCGGCGATGGAGGGCAAGCGCGCGTGGCTGACCGAGGAGCGCGCCAACATGGGACCGGAGTTCAATGTCGTCAGCGGGGTTGCGGTGCGGCCGCGGGCGACGCCGGAGCTGATCCGGGCGGGGGTGAAGATCGCAGTGGAGACGAAGATGAACGGCATTATGCTGGGGTTCTACGACGGCGCGGACTTCGCCAACCTGCGGGCGGTGCGGGCGGGGCTGGGGGACGCGGGCCTGCCGGTGGCGCCGGCGTAGAGCAGACGGGATGCAGGCGCGGCGAGCGTGCGTGAGCAGTGGGGCCTTATGCTTCAGTGACTTGCCGCGGGGGAGAGGCCGGTGCGGCGCGGGGTTCGCGGCTGCGGCATGGCTGTGGTTGGGGCGAGGGTCAATCTTTTTCGGGACATGTAATCGGCCGGCGGAAGGGAGGCGTCTACATTTGATATGCAGCTAGTCCTCGATCCCGATATGATCTGCTGCGTGACGGGTGAGCCCACCCTTACCGCGCTGGACGACATTGAGGCGCTGGATCGCGTGTACCGGTCCCGCCTTCTCCGCTTCGTCGCCTATGCCACCGGCGACCAGGACCTGGCCGAGACGATCGTGCAGGACTGTCTGCTGAAGGCGTACAACGCGCGGGATTCGTTTCGCGGGGATTGCGCGGTGTACACGTGGCTGGCGCACATTGCGAACAACCTGATCCGGGACCATCAGCGGACGCGGAAGTTTCAGTTCTGGCGGCGGGTGCAGAAGACCTCGCCGGACCTGAGCGAACTGGCTTCGCTGCTGCCGAGCGGAGCGAGCTCGCCGGAGTCGCAGATCCTGGCGCGGGAGCGGGCACAAGAGGTGGCGGCGGCGCTGCAAGGGCTGTCGGAGAATCAACGCACTATTTTTCTGATGCGCTTCATCGAAGAGATGGATTTGCAGGAGATTTGCCAGGCGACGGGAATGCAGCTGAGCACCGTGAAGACGCATCTCCACCGCGCAGTGAAGGCGGTCCGGCTGAAGCTGGGAGGAAGAGCGTGATGGAAAGCCAACGCCAGAGCCAGGTGCACCTGACGGATGAGCAGTTCGCTGAACTGCTGCTGGGCGCGGAGCCGGCGGCGGTGCGGGAGCATCTAGCGGCGTGTGCGCAGTGCTCGGCCGAGGCGGAACAGGTGGGCGGGGCGATTGGGAGCTTCGAGCGAGAGAGCCGGCTGTGGGCAGAACGGCGAGCGGCGACGGCGGCGGCGATCGAGGTGGGCGAGCGGCAGCCGGGGTGGGCGTGGCTGCAGCGGCCGCAAGGGTGGGCGGCGGGTGCGGTGGTGGTGATTGCGATGGCTGCGGGGGTGGGGGTTACGGTGCGCAGCGAGCGCCAGCCGGGAGTGGCGCAACCAGTTGCGAAGGTTGCGACGGCGCCGGAGGTTTCGGCGGCGACGTTGAAGGCGGATAATGAGTTGCTTGCCGCGATCGATGGGGAGTTGCGGGCGGAGGATTCGACGCCGGCCAGCGTGTATGGGTTGGCCGCGGGGTCGCGAGGCGGACGGGCCAAGGCGCAGAAGAGGATTGCGAACGAATGAGACGCAGCACGAGAGCGTTGGTACGAACCGCCGTGATCGGAGTGTGCCTGGCGGTGGGCGCGGGCACGACTGCGCTGGCGCAGGGGCGCGGCGGCGGCGGGCCACCTCCGGGCGGCGGCGGGCCGGGTGGAGGGCCGGGCGGGATGGGCGGTCCGGGCG
>CAWBFL010000040.1:0-9470 GCA_963787905.1 uncultured Acidobacteriaceae bacterium
CTTTGAAGTTCTAAGGGGTGTTGCGTCGCCTCCCAGCTCTATCTCTGCTCTGTGCCTGGCTGTGCGCCAGCGGAGCGATGCTGGACATTGCCCAAGTATTTGCGTGGACGCGCATGTTTGCCGGCTACACGACGACAAAGTCCATTGTCGCCGCAGCGAAGGAGACGTTTGATCCGGACAAGCCATGCGCGATCTGCCGCGCGTTGAGCAAAGCGCGGGAGGCGTCGAGCCAGCGTGGGCCTGCAGTGCCGACCGCTGCATCCGAGAAGATCGTCCTAATTTTCGATCCCTCCACCTGCTTCGTGCCCATGTCCACAAGGCAGAACTGGCCTGATCCACTCCAGGCCCCCGCCGTTGTGCGCGTTGGCGATACGTGCCAGTGCCTCCCCCGAAGGCTGTCGGCGCATAGTACCCTCGCGCTCTCCTGGCCCTTTTTTGGGCCTATGGCTGTGCGTCTATTTCGCCTTGAAACAGTGTTCCCGCTTTCGGGCGCCTGATTCTGTGCTGCGGCACAAATCCCTGTGCTGCGCCTTTTATCTGAATGCCATTTGAACAATCTTTTTCTCAATGAATTTTCTTACGAATCGCCGAATGAAACCGGCTTACGATAAATCAACCGCGGCAACCGCCGCGAACAATCATGGCTGCAACGGGCACACTTTGTGCCATTTACTGGCCTGTGGCTCAGTGCTTCTCCTTTCCGTGGTTACCGCGCCTAGGACGGAGGCCTGCGCCTGCGGTTGTGGTATCTACGAGGTCGGCACCAACTCGATGATGCCAACAGGTGCTGGTGTTGAAACCTTCTTCGACTACGACTACCAGGACCGAAACCGAAATTGGAGCGGCAACTCGGACGCTCCGGCCGCCGACAATGACGACAAGGACATACGCACGAGCTGGTACAACATTGGGTACCAGCGCAATTGAAGGCGCCGCCCGAGCCGGCCGCAAGCGCCCCGCCGAGCAGCGTCACGACGGTCAGGCCGAGCGGCGGGAAGCCCCCGGCGGCCATGATCATCGCGGCCAGCGTCGTGACCAGCAGCAGCAGGACGATGCGCGGCTTGGTCAGCTCGTAGTAGTCGAACAGAACGCCGCGCCAGCCGGTCGAGAGCGCCGCGACGTTGCCGTCGACCCGCGAGAGAGTGGAGCTCACAGGCCGCGTGCGACCGAGCTCGAGCCGAGCGTTCGCTGCGGGCGACGGTGCGCCACGGCGTAGGGATGCGGGCACGGCCAGGGCCGCCGCGATCACGAAGGCCAAGAAGGTCGCCACGGCATTCGCCGCATGCGCCTCGCGCAGCATCGTCGGGAGCTGCCAGACGACGTTGGCGACTCCCAAAAAGAGCTGCAGCAGCACCAGCAGCATCCCCAGAAGAGCGAAGGCGCGCACGCGCGGCGAGCTGCCAAGCGCGATGAAGGTCGCGACCAGCGCCACGACGCCGAACGACTCGGCGGCGAAGCGGTGCGGCGTCTACAAGAGCTGCGGCGGGCCGGCTCCCAGCAGCGTGGCGTCGCAGGCCGGGAAGGCAGAGCATGCAAGGCCGTAGTTGCTCGAGCTGACATATGCGCCGAGGCACATCGTCACGAAGGCGAAGGCGGCTGCGACGACCAGGGCGGCCGGGACGAGCGCGCTCTCGCCGCGCGCGCGCTGCCCGCGGATCGGGCTCGGGGCGAACAGGGCCAGGAGTGCCAGGACCGTCAAGGTCGCCAGCAGCAGCATCGCGGCGCCGCCTCCAGAATGCACGCCAGGTTCTGGCCACCGTCGTCTTGCCTTCCGACGGAGTCCGTGGTAAACAGCAGGAACTCGGCGGCTGCCCCGCCGTCGCCAGCAACAGCGACGTCTGCAGCGACCGGAACGACTCGGTAAACTGCGACTTCGGCTGGGTCAGGACGTTGATGTTGCGCTACACCGCCGACATCGCCGCCGTCTGTTCCGGGGTCGGTCGCTTCGGCCTCGGAATCACCGCCAGCGACGGCATCTCCATCACCCGCTCAATCTCCTGGATGTTGTGCAGGCCGGTGTCCAGGCTCTCTACCACGAACGCGACGACGATTCCGCCCAGTAGAAGAAGAGCGCAGTCGTAAAAAAAATCTTCCCCGGCGGTTCCATGGTCGGATCGACCGGCGGCACCGCCTTGTCCACCTGGTCCACCTCGGTAGCGTCCAGTCCAGCCTCCACCTTGGCCGTCTCCAGGCGCTGCTCCAGGCCCTCGTACAGGGTGCGGTTCTGTTCGTACTCCCGCTGTACCAGCGTGTATTCCACCAGGTCGTCGCCCTGCTTGTACGCCTCGGCCTTCCTCGCGTCCAGTTCCTGCTGGATCTTGTCCTCCGACGCTTTGGCCGCGACATACGCCTCTTTCGCCTGCAACTCCAGCCGGCCCTGCTCGGCGGCAATCTCCTTGGTCAGCAGGTTGATCGTGTCCTGCAATCCCTGCATCCGGGGATTCTTCGGCCCCAGCGTTGCCCCCAGCTCCGAGTACTGCGCCCGCGCCGATGCAAGTTGGGTGCGCAGCGATTCGAATGGCCCGGAAACGGTGCCGGGCACCGCCTCGATCGACCCTTCAATCGTGTTCGGGTCCATGTTCTTGAGGATCATGTAGCGCGATTCGGAGTTCATGCGCGCCACTTTGGCCGTCTCCTCCGCCGTCAGCAGCTCTTCCAGCGACGACTGCAGCTGGTTGTGCGTCGAATCGTAGCCCAGCACCCCCAGCTTCCGCTGCAAGTTCATCATCTGCTGTTGCGACCGCTCCACCTGCGACTTGAGGTCGTTCAGATCCTTGGCCAGTTGTTCTGAAACCGCCTTCGTCTTGTCCACCGGCGTATCGTAGGACCGCTGGATATAGTCGGCCACCACCCGATTGACGATGCCTGCCGACAACCGTGGGCTGGGGCTCAGATAGCTGATGTTCATCATCTCCGTGCGCGGGATCAAGGACACCTGCAGATTGCTCTTCAGCGTATTCACCACGGCCGCGCGCACATTCGGATCGCTGATCTCGGCATGCGCCACCGGACCCTTCGCGCCCAGAAAGTCAGGGTTGTTCGCCAGGTCCATCTCCTGCGCTACCCCGTACAGCAGCGTCTCGCTCTTCAGAATCATCAATTCCGTGTTCATCTTCGTCTGCGAGTCGTCGGAGTAGTCGTAGTCCGCGTCCAGCCGGTATGCGTTCGACTCCCCGTTATGCACCTGGATAATGCTGATCGCCAGATACAGCTTGGGCTGGGTGTAGGCCCGGTAAATCCCGTTGGCCAGGCCCAGCGCCACTGCGAGCAGCAAAATCCAGCCCCGCTTGCGCAGCGTTGCCACCGCCTCCGACAAGGATGTGTCGCTGCCTTCGGCACTTATGCCGCCCGGCCGCTGCGGGTCGGTCACGCCGATGGCGGGAGGCAATTGCGTTTTCTGGGGACCCATTCCAGCTAGTCTACTCGACTGGCCGCGCCGCGAGGAAGGGGATCTTCCCGGCACGCCATCCGCCCACTCGCACCCGGCAGCGGCCGCAATGGCCTTTTTCTCCGAGAATTCGCCGCCCCTGTCCCCCGTCGACGCGCGGCCACGGCCGTTCCGTTGCCTGCGCCGCTCCACGCTGCGGGCGCGTGACCCGGGAGAGGGATTTTCGCTTGAGCCGGAACTCCGCTAGACTGCAAGTAACGCCCGCTAAAGGATATGTCGACTGGATATCATGACCAAACCTATACAAATCGCGGTGATTGGCTCGGGCTATGTTGGCTTGGTGGCCGCTGTCTGCTTCGCCGAAATTGGCCACGACGTCGTATGTGTCGATAACGACGAGCGCAAAGTCCTCGCGCTCGAGTCCGGCGACACCCTCATCCACGAGCGCCATCTCCCCGAGCTCCTCGAGCGCTACCGTGGCAACAAGATCCACTTCACCTCCAACCTGCAGGAAGCCACCCGCGCCTCCGACGCCATCTTCATCGCCGTCGGTACACCCCAGGCCGAGAACGGCAACGCCGATCTCTCCTACGTCGAAGCCGTCGCCTGCGAGATCGCCCGCGCCCTCACCAGCTACAAGGTCATCGTCGAAAAATCCACCGTCCCCGTCTACACCAACGAGTGGATCCGCCGCGCCATCGAGCGCAACGGCGTCGCCCGCCGCCTCTTCGACGTGTCTCCAACCCCGAGTTCCTCCGCGAAGGCACCGCCGTCCAGGACTTCCTGCACCCCGTCCGCATCGTCGTCGGCGCCGATAGCGACGCCGCCTCCAGCCTGCTGGCCGCCATCTACGCCCCGCTCACCACCGGCGCGTACTACGCCGGCCCCGGCGCCATCCCCGGAATCTGCTCTTCCAGCGCACCGCCGCCGCTGCTCAACACCTCCACCAAGTCCGCAGAGATCATCAAGCACGCTTCCAACGCCTTCCTCGCCATGAAGATCTCCTTCATCAACGCTGTCTCCAACCTGTGCGAGGCGGCCGACGCCAACATCGAGCAGGTGGCGCGCGGCATCGGCCTGGACAACCGCATCGGCCCGCGCTTCCTGCGTCCCGGCATCGGCTACGGCGGTTCCTGCTTCCCCAAGGACGTCGCCGCGTTCCGCTCCGTCGCCGAGCAACTCGGCATCGACTTCAGCCTGCTCACCGAGGTGGAGAAAATCAACGCCGAGCAGAAAAAGCGCTTCCTCTCCAAGGTCCGTTCCGCCCTGTGGACGCTGCGCGGCAAGCGGCTCGGCGTGCTCGGCCTCGCCTTCAAAGGAGAGACCGACGACATCCGCGAATCGCCCGCCGTCGATATGGTCGAGATGCTGCTCGCCGAGGGCTGCTCCATCGCCGCATACGATCCCGCCGCCATCAAGCGCACCCAGCACGAGCTGCCCGCCAGTCCCCGGCTCCACTATGTCGAAGACGCCTACGCCGCCGCCCGCGACGCCGACGCCGTGCTGGTGCTCACCGACTGGCGCGAATTCTCCGCCCTCGACCTCAAGCGCCTCCACAGCCTCATGCGCTACCCCATCGTGGTCGACGGCCGCAACCTCTTCGACCCCCAGGTGATGCACGAGCACGGATTCACCTACATCAGCATCGGGCGCCCCGCCGTTTATCCCGCGCGCGATCTCGAGCTCGCGAACCGCCCCGGTGCTTAGCGGCGAAAGTTAGAAATGGAGCCCATGATTCGCAAGACATTCCTCGTAACCGGAGCCGCGGGTTTTCTCGGCTCCCATCTCACCGACGCGCTGCTCGCCCAGTCCGCCACCCACTCCGTCTTCGCCGTCGACGACCTCTCCACCGGCAGCATGGCCAACCTGGCTCACCTCGCCAACGAGCCCCGCTTCACCTTCCTCAATCACGACATCACGGCCGCGTTCGACCCCGGCCCGGTCGACTACATCTTCAACTTCGCCTCGCCCGCCAGCCCGGTCGACTACGACCGCCTCGGCCCGGAAACCCTGCTCGTCGGATCCGCCGGAACCGTCAACACCCTCAACCTCGCCCGCCGCTACAACGCTGGCTATCTCCACGCCTCCACCTCCGAGTGCTACGGCGATCCCGAGGTCCATCCCCAGATCGAAACCTACTGGGGCCGCGTCAACCCCGTCGGCCCGCGCTCTGTCTACGACGAAGCCAAGCGCTTCTCTGAGGCCGCCGTCACCGCCTGGAACCGCTACTACGGCGTCGACACTCACCTCGTCCGCATCTTCAATACCTACGGCCCCCGCCTGCAGGCCCGCGACGGCCGCGTCATCTCCAACTTCATGATGCAGGCGCTGCGCGGCGAGCCCCTCACCGTCTACGGTGACGGACTCCAGACCCGCAGCTTTTGCTACGTCTCCGACCTCATCGACGGCATCCTCCGACTCTCGCAGTCTGCCGAGCACACCCCCGTCAACATCGGCAACCCCGTCGAGTTCACCATGCTCGAATGTGCGCAGGAAGTCCTCCGCGTCACCGGCTCCAAGTCGAAGATCGTTCACCAGCCGCTCCCGCAGGACGATCCCACCCGCCGCCGCCCCGACATCTCCAAGGCCCGCGCCCTGCTCGGCTGGCAGCCCAGAATCTCGCTCCGCGAAGGCCTCCAGAAATCGCTCGCCTACTTCCACGGCTGTATCGCCGCCGAATCCAGATAGCCGTCCCCGGCAATTCGCGTATCATAAGCGTGTTTCCCCCAACGAATCGTCTCATCGCCTGCTGACCGCAGCAGAAACGGGTGCTTATGAAGCGGACCGCGTTTCATCTCTTCCTCGTCTTCGGATTTCTTCTCCTTGGCTCCTCCGCGCCGGCCCAGCCTCCCGCCGCCGACAAGCCCGACACCGCCGCCAAGTCCGACGACTCCGCCATCCCCATCCCGCCCGAGACCTCGTCCGTCACCAAGCACGACTGGACCGCCGCCGGCCAGACCATCCACTACACCGCCACCGCCGGCAATCTCCTCATCAAGGACGACAAGGACAAGCCCAACTGCAGCATCTTTTACGTCGCCTACACCCAGGATGGCGCCGACGCCCGCACCCGCCCCGTCACCTTCTTCTACAACGGCGGTCCCGGCTCCGCCACCGTCTGGCTGCACATGGGCTCCTTCGGCCCCATCCGCGTGGTCACCGACTCGCCCGACGCCTCCGCGCCCGCGCCCTTCCAGGTCGAACCCAATCCATCCAGCCTGCTCGATAAAAGCGACCTCGTCTTCATCGACGCGCCCATGACCGGCTTCTCCCGCCTCGTCGGCAAAGGCACCCTCAAGGACATCGCCGGCGTCGACGAAGACGTCCGCGCCTTCGAGAAGTTCATCACCCGCTACATCACTCTCAACCAGCGCTGGAACTCGCCCAAATTCCTCTTCGGCGAATCCTACGGCACGCCCCGCTCCGCCGCGCTCGTCGCCGCGCTCCAGAACGACGGCATCGAGTTCAACGGCGTCACCCTGCTCTCCTCCATCCTCAACTACAACATCCGCAGCCCCGGCTACGACACCGCCGCCATCGCCTATCTGCCCTCCTACACCGCCATCGCCTACTACTACAAAAAGGGCAAGCACACCGGCACCATGGCCGAGGCCGTCGAGCAGGCCCGCCAGTTCGCGCGTGGCCCCTACGCCGAAGCCCTCGCCCAGGGCGACCGGCTCCCCGCCGCGCAACTCGACACCATCGCCTCCCGCGTCGCCGACCTCACCGGCCTCAGCGTCCAGTACGTCAAGCAGACCAAGCTGCGCATCGATCCTTCGCGCTTCCGCAAGGAGCTCCTCCGCGACGACGACCGCACCCTCGGCCGCTACGACGCCCGCTTCGAAGGCTGGGACGAAGATTCCGCCGGCGAATTCCCCGACTACGATCCCTCCAACACCGGCCCCGAGGGCGCCTTCGTCGGCGCCTTCCACGACTACCTCCAGAAGGAGCTCAAATACACCAGCTCCGAGACCTACTTTGTCCGCGGCCCCGGCGTCAACGAGGCCTGGAACCTGAAGCATCATCCCAGCGGCGGCGGGGGCGAGCAGTCCCTCCCCGACACCGCCGTCGACCTCGCCGACGCCATGCGCAAAAACCCGAAGCTGCGCGTCTTCTCCGCCAACGGCTACTTCGACCTCGCCACGCCCTTCTTCTCCACCGAGTACGACCTCAGCCACATGCTGCTGCCGCCCGCCCTCACCGGCAACATCACCTTCGGCTACTACCCCTCCGGCCACATGGTCTACCTCAACACCGAAGCCCAGAAGCTCATGAAATCCGACCTCGACCGCTTCTACGGCCAAGCCACGGCAAAATAAATAGGTCCTGCCGGACGGCGTCCTACGCGGACAGCGGCCACTTCGTGGCGCGTATACCGCTTCGCATAGCGCTCCCGATGGTCGCGAACAGAATTCAATGCCGACCAACGGGAGGACCACGCGACTAGCTCGGCATAAGCCACGAAGTGGCCGCCGCCCGCGTAGGGCGCCCGTCCGGCAGGACCGTCTTTATCTCGCCGTCGTCTTCAGCTTCGGAAAGAACGTCACCTGCACCGTGAACGCATTATTGCTCTGCACGCCCGGCATATAGATCGGCGCCACCCAGCGCTCGTGCTGATACCACCCATTCACCTCAACATCCGGCCCAATCCGCTTCACCACATCCACCCGGAACTGGTTCTGCGTCGTCCCCCCCGGCCCATACGTGTTGGTTGCCGCGTTGTACGTCCCCGGAATGAAATCCCCCGGCGTCTGCTTGTGCAGGTACTCCACGTCCACCCACTCGTTCCCCGACAGGTGATACGTCACCCACGCCTGTCCGCCCTTCGCCTCGCGCCCGATCCAGTCGCCCAGGATGATGCCTTTGTTCGTGTATCCCTGCTTCTGCACCGCCACCTCGATGTAGTCCGGATTCCCGCTCTGGCACGCCAGCGTGGAGCAGTCCGTCGACACGCCTTCCACCCGCAGATCCAGCCGCTTGATCCCCGGAACCTGCGACAGATAAATCCCCGGCCGGTACGCCGCCCGCCGCGGCGCCGAAATCGGAAACAGATCGTCGTGCGTCTCCGAATCGAGATACAGCGTGAGATAGTTCCGCACGAACGGCAGCCGGTAAGAAAAGCTGAAATCGGAGAACCTCGCTCCCGGATCGGTGCGCGAGAATTTCACCCCGCTGTTCGTATCGTTGGTGTCGAAAAAGCCCTTCAGAAACGTATGCAGCGTCACCGGCTCATGCCCTTCGCCGCCGAAGATGATCGTCCGCTGCAGGCTGAACTGGAAGTTGTGCGTCGGCTGGAACGACACAATCTCCGAATGGGTGTAATCGTCGTTCGGCGCGGTATGTCCCTTCAGGCTGCCGTAAAAAAAGTCGTAGCGCACCGGGCCCACCACCTTCGATAGCCACCGTATGTGCAATGGCTCAATCCGGTTGATCCGGAACGAGTAGATATCTTCCGCGTTATTGGACCACGCCATGCCTCCACCCACCGCTGGCCCCAGCCACGCATCTTGCTTTCCGCCCGAAATCTCGTGTCCCAGCAGGTGGTACGACAGCGTCGCCTCCACCAGCCGGAACGGATTCTGCGCCGCAATCGGCCCCGTTGGAATCGTCGCCTGCGGGTCGTTCGGCGGCGCGAACGGAATCTCATCCAGCGTCGAAATCGTCGCCGACAGCGCTTGCGAGTAGCCCGGCCCGCCCGGCGCATGCTGGTACTCGCCCCGCACGTACAGTGAGAACGGCCCCTGCTCGTTCAGCGTCGAAAAGCCGGTAATGTTGTTGAACCCCGGCTCGTGCGGCCGCCCGTAGTCGTTGAAAAACGTCTGCCCCAGGTGGAAGCTGTCCTGCAAATCGGCCCCGACACCCCCTGCGCCCGCGTGTACACCGACTCGACCCCGTACACCATCCCGCGCTGCGTATTCGCAATCTTCTCGCTGGTAATCCCCTCGTCGGTCAGCTCGTTCAGCAGCGCCGCCAGAATCTCCTGCGCCTGGTCGTCGTCGCTGGAGAGGATCGCGTCCTCGCTCGCCTGCAGCATGTGCAGCGCACTGCGCCGGGTATACGGCCGCACCGCCAGGTACATCGT
>CAWBFL010000041.1:0-12498 GCA_963787905.1 uncultured Acidobacteriaceae bacterium
CAGGACCTGATTGAATACGCCCTGGTCGCGGCCCTCGTGGGTCTCGGATCCGTTGCCTCGATGAACGGCCTTGCCGGCTCCATCGCCAACGCGTTCAACGGCGTCGGCAATGCCCTCGCCAGCGCAGTTGCCTAAACCCGGTTGAGGCTCACATGAGCTCCACAGAACTCATGTGAGCCTTATCCGTTGTTCCGGAATTTGCTCCTCATCCCCTAACCCGCTCAGGTCTTTTGCAGGATCGATCAATGACACACCTTCAACCAGAATTGACGTATCCTGCCGCCGCTGCCGCCTGTGCTGTGCTCGGCTCCGTATTCGACGTCAAAAGCCGCCGCATTCCCAACTTCATCACCTTTCCCGCTTTCCTGTTTGGCCTTGCCCTGCACCTCGCGCTCGGCGGCTGGAGCCAGTTGTTCACCTCTCTGGCAGCGGGTATCATCTGCGGCCTCGTCTTCCTCGTGTTCTATATCGCAGGGGGCATGGGCGCAGGAGACGTCAAACTTATCACCGCGGTTGGTTGTATCGCCGGTTTCTCGCACGTGCCGTATCTCCTGGTATTGACCGCCCTCTCTGGCGGGGTGATGGCCATCGGCCTCGCTCTGGCCCGCGGACGACTGCAGCAGACGATCCTCAATGTAGGCGCGCTCGCCTCCCACCACAGCCATGAAGGCCTGCAACCGCATCCGGAACTCAATCTTTCCAACTCGCAGACGCTTAGGCTGCCCTACGCCCTGGCCATCGCCGGCGGAAGCCTCCTAACGCTCTACTTTCAGCTCCAATAGAAGGGGTGCAGTGTGATAACACGTCGACTCACCTCAGCCTTCATCATCGCCCTGGTGATCTCTGGAATCTTTACCTTTTGGCTCAGCCAGAAGTTCACCAAGACTCGTCCCGCCCCCCCGCCGCCCAAGAGCCAGTATGTAGCGGCCGCGGCGAACATGGAGGCCGGTCAGGTGATCCGCGCTGAGAACCTGCACATGATCGATTGGCCAGCCTCGATGCCGCTCTCCGGCGCGTACACCAACCCGCAGCCCCTGGTGGGTCGTGTCCTCCAATATCCGCTTGCGGCGGGTGAGCCGATTCTCGAGCGCCAGTTGTCCACTTCCAACTCCGGCAACGGCATCACCGTTAAGATCCCCGATGGCATGAGGGCTCTCTCGCTGCGCACCGACGAAATCGTCGGCGTCGCTGGATTCCTCCTCCCCGGCACTCACGTGGACGTACTGGTTACGCTCCACCCGACCAATAGTCCCGACCCGTTGACCACCACGGTCCTGCAGGATGTGCAGGTGCTGGCCGCCGGCCAGAAGACCGAGCCTGACCCCGAAGGCAAACCCATCACCTCGACCGTCGTGACTGTGCTCGTCAGCCCGGAGGATGCCGAACGCGTGGTCCTCGCCAGCACCCAGGGCTCAGTTCACTTTTCCCTCAGAAATGGCGGAGACTCAGTCGATTTCTCGGGTCCACCGGTGCTGCTCTCGCAACTGTCGCCTGCCCCGGTGCTGGAGAAGCCGGCTCAGAAGCCGCCGCCTCCCGCTCCCAAACCCTACACGGTTGAAACTTTCATGGGCACTTCGGTGAAGACGGACAACTTCCAGTGAAATCGCAAATATCCATCATCGAGCATCTGGCAACATCGCGCATCGGCAGGGCACGCTCCGCCGCCGCCATTCTGACCCTCGCGTTGGCTCCCGTTTGCCTCGCCCAGAATGCTCCCCGGCCCGCGTCGGTCATCGAGGCCGCAGCGGCGACCAGCGGCATGGCCAGCATCAGCCGCGTAGCCGCCGAGGGCAAGACCCTGCACGTGATCGTTGGCCACTCTATCTTTATCGACACCAAGACCCGCCTGCGCCGCGTTTACGTCGCCGACCCCGGTGTCCTCAACTCCGTCACCCTCACGCCCAACGAGATCGTCGTCACCGCGATGAACCCGGGACTTAGTTCGCTCACGCTGCTCGATGAGGCTGGCCAGGCGCAATCCTACGTGGTCTCCTCTGACCTCGATATCGACGGGCTCCGGCAGACGCTGGCCCAGGCTGACCTGGGCGACTCGGTCAAGATCGATGGTAGCGGCGGCCGCGTCACCCTCAGCGGCACGGTTGCCACCCAGGCTATGGCCGACAACGCCGTGAAGCTCGCCGGACTCTATTCCAAGGAAGTGGCCGATGCGCTGACCATCACTCCTGTCCATGCCAAGCAGGTGCGCCTCGAGGTTCGGATCCTCGAGGTGGATCGCACCAAGCTGCTGGAGCTCGGCATCAACCTGTTCAACCCCGGCGGCAACACCAACTTCCTCGCGCAGGCAACCACATCGCAGTATCCTTCGTCCGCGACCTACTCCCCGGGCTCGGGTGGCGTGCTCGGCACCGTGACCGCGTCCAACCCCCTCAACTTCATGCTGTACGCCGCAAAGATTAACCTGGGTGCGACCATTCAGGATCTGCAGAACAAACAGGTCCTGCAAATCCTCGCCGAACCCACCATCACCACGATGAGCGGCGTTAAGGCAGATTTCCTCTCCGGCGGCGAATTCCCCTTTCCCATCGTGCAGCCTGGTGGAACCGGCGGGGCTCCGGTCGTCACTATCTCCTTCCGTCCTTACGGCGTCAAGCTGGAATTCACTCCCGTCGTCAACGCGGATGGCACGATCACCCTCACCGTAGCCCCCGAGGTAAGCGCCCTGGACTACAGCAACTCCGTCTCGGTCGGCGGCTTCTCCATCCCCGCACTGTCGACACGCCGGGCCTCCACCGAGGTTGAGCTGCGCAGCAACCAGAGCTTCGCCATCTCCGGTCTGCTGGACCAGCGCACGACGGACATTCTCAACAAGACGCCGGGTGTGGCCAGCATTCCCATTCTCGGCACTCTCTTCAAGTCGAAGAGCACCAATCATTCGACCACCGAGCTCATTGTCGTGGTCACGCCAACCGTGGTTGATCCGCTTTCGGAGGACACCGTTCCCGATCAGCCGGTCCTGCCGCTCCCAACCCTCGACGTCAACTCGTTTGACAAATCGTTGGGCAAGAACCGCAGCCCGAATCCCGTGCCTCCTCCGCTGAACCCTGATAAGCAGCCCTTCAGCAACGTGCCTCCCACCGCCCCGGCGCCACCTCCTGCTGCGCCTCCCGCGGCCAGCAACACCAGCACTCCTGCCCCGGCGGCAACTCCCGCCAGCTCGCAGGTTCTGCAACCGCCCGCTGCTTCGGCTCCTGAGCCCGCGGCTGCATCTCCGTCCGCCACATCTTCCGCGCCGGCGTCAGCAGACGTGGCCGTGCTTGAGCCATCGAAGACTACTGCGGCGGCGGCAGCGTCGAATTCCAGCGAACCCGCGCCTGCCGGCGAAACCAGGCAGCCGTCCTCCATGGTTGAAGTGATGGCGCTCTCGCACGAGTCTGACGCAGAGGCTATGGTTGCCGCATTGAATCGTCATGGATACCAGGTGGCTGTGCGCCATGAGGCTCAAGATTCGCTGCTCCACCTGGACGTGGGACCCTTCGCCAGCCAGAAAGATGCCGAGACCATGCGTCAGCGCTTGATCCTCGATGGCTACAACGCAACTATCAAACAATGATCGTCGGTCGTCCCAGGCACATCGTCCGCAAGTCGTAACCGTTTGCAAGTTCCAAAGAGGGAATCTACAGTGGCTCAAATTCCGAATAACGCGAGCATTCCCAGCGTCGCTCTGATTACCGTTGGTCTCGACCCGCAGCTGGCGGAACAGATCGCCGACTCCGCTGGGGCGATGTTGTGGGCTGTGCATCGCGCAGACTGCGACGGCTACATCTCGGCGGAAAAGCGCCCTCCGTTCCCGCCCCTCGTCAAGGCCTCTCATCTCTGCATCGCTGTAATTGATTTCGATAAAGACATTGATCAGGCAATTGATGCAGCAGCTTACATCCAGGAGCTGTACAACGGCCGAGCGGCGCTGATTGCGCGCTCTGTAAGCCAGGATCATGAAATCCTCCTGCGCGCCATGCGCGCCGGTTGTAACGACTTCATTGGTGGAGAATTCAACGAATCCTCCTTCGCCGAAACGTTGAACCGCCTCAACCTGCAGTGGACCTCAAAGGCTGCTATCAATGCGGCCCGCGGCTCGGTTCTCACATTCTTCGGCGCCAAAGGCGGAGTCGGCACCACCACGCTGGCAGTCCATATCGCCATGTACCTCGTCCAGTGCCATCAGAAGAAGACCCTGCTCATCGACAACCATCCCCAGTTGGGCCATGCCTGCATCTACCTCGGAATCGACGGCAGCCGCTACAACTTTCACGAGCTCGTCCGCAACCTCAGCCGGCTCGATAGCGAGCTGCTTCGTGGGTACATCGCAACCCACTCCAGCGGACTCGAAGTCCTCTCCTCGCCTGATACGTGCGAAGGCAGAAAGGCTACCGATCCGGATTCGATGGCTCAGACCCTCGACTTCCTGCGCGGCGAGTACGAGTACATCATCGTCGATTGTCCCTCCACCCTCGATGAGACCAATCTCGCGGTCATCGAGGCTTCCAACCAGGTGTTCATCGTGGCTACCCCGGAAATTGGCTCGGTGCGCGACTTGTCCCGTCATGTCGACGTCCTCTCGCAGAACGAAGAGAACGTGGATAAGGTCAAGGTTGTCATCAATCGGTTCTCCGCGCAGCATGCGGTCAGCCTGGAGCAGATCGAGAAGGCCATCCGGCTTCCCATCGCCTTCAAGCTGCCAAATAGTTACACCGAGGTCGTGCGTTCGGGAATCCTCGGCGAGCCGGTCAGCTACACCAGTAAGACCGAGTTCTCAGCGCAGCTCCTGAAGTGGGTAAGCAGTCTCGCTGGGCCCATTGTCGCGTTGGAAGAAAGTACTCCAAAGAAGGCGAAATTCTCACTCTTCAAGTAAGCCCTATCTAGCAACTCTCCAAACTTCAGGGTGCCTGCTCAAATGTCTGACGCAAACGCTATCTCGCCGAACTCGACCCGCTCCAACGACCGCGCGGGCAGTTCCGTGCGGACCATCGGCGACGGGGTTCAGCAACACATCAAGACCGCCGTCCACAAGGAGCTCATCAAGCGCATCGACCTCGACAAACTCGGGGATATGCAGGAAACGCCCGGAGCCCAGCAGCAGCTGTTCGCCGTTATTCAACAAATCATCAACGAGCAGGGCGTCCCGCTCAGCGCGTCCGAGCGCGATCGCCTCGCCCAGGAAGTGGTCGACGAAGTCTTCGGACTCGGCCCCCTGGAGCCGCTGCTGAAGGACGACACCATCAGCGACATCCTGGTGAACACCTGCAACTTCATCTATGTTGAGCGCCGCGGCCAGCTTGAGAAGACCACCCTCACCTTCCAGGACAACAAGCACCTCCTCCACATCATCGACAAAATCGTTTCCGCCGTCGGACGCCGTGTCGACGAATCGTCTCCCATGGTCGATGCGCGCCTCCCCGATGGTTCCCGCGTCAATGTGATCATTCCGCCCCTGGCCGTAGATGGTCCCATTCTCTCCATTCGTCGCTTTGGCTCCAACCCGCTCGGCGCCGCTGACCTGCTGAGAAACCAGGCATTGACTCCACCCATGCTCGACTTCCTCAGCGGCTGCGTGAAAGCGAGATTGAACATCGTCATCTCCGGCGGAACCGGCTCCGGTAAAACCACTTTGCTCAATACGCTTTCCAGCTTCATCTCCGAGAAGGAGCGAATCGTCACCATCGAAGACTCGGCCGAATTGCAGCTGCGGCAGGAACACGTTGTGCGCCTCGAAACCCGGCCTCCGAACGTCGAAGGCAAGGGCGCCATTCGGCAGAGAGAACTGGTCATCAACGCCCTGCGTATGCGTCCCGACCGCGTGGTGCTCGGCGAAGTCCGTGGCGAGGAAACGCTGGACATGCTTCAGGCCATGAACACGGGCCACGACGGATCGCTCACCACCATCCACTCCAACACCCCGCGCGACGCGCTGGCCCGTCTCGAAACCATGGCAATGATGGGTGAAATACGCATCGCTGAAAAGGCGATTCGCGCACAGATCGCTGCCGCGGTTCACATCATCGTTCAGGCCTCCCGTATGAGCGACGGCACCCGGCGCATCACCCATATCACAGAACTCACCGGAGCCTTTTCCGACGTCATCAGCATGCAGGACATCTTCTTGTTTGAAAAGAAGGGAATCGGCCCCAACGGCAAGGTTAAGGGAAGATTTTACGCCACCGGCATCGTTCCCAAGTGCGCCGACAAGCTGCAGGCCGCTGGCATCCCTATACCCACCGGCTTATCCGAGCATTCCGTGGAGATCTGACTCGAAAGGAGGACCGATGATTCTGTTTGGCGCGTTTGTTGGAATACTAACCATCACGTTTGGAACCATGTCCTTCTTCATGGGTGCGTCCAAAATCCAGAAGAAAATCGACCGGCGCGTGGTTGCCATCGTTACCTCGGGGGCTCATCTCAGCTCCGACGAGGCCCATGTTCAGCAGCTGCTTAAGCTGGATCCCGTGGCCCGCTTCGCTTGGCTGAATGCGCTCATCCAGAAGTACCACGTGTCGCGCATCCTCAAGGTTAGGATTGTCCAGGCCAACATCAAGACCACCCCCGCCATTCTCCTGGTCACCTCTTTCGGCTTGGCGCTGATTGGATTCGTCGGCGTTTCGCTCTTTGTCGATATCATCGCGCTACAGCTCGCCATCGCCGCCCTGCTCGGCTATCTTCCCATCGGCCTCCTCTCGTTCAAGAGGTCGCGCAGAATTACCGCGTTCAATGCCGCCCTCCCGGACGCGATCGACATGATGGGCCGTGCTCTCCGCGCCGGCCATTCCATGACCGCCTCCATCAACATCGTTGCCGAACAAAGTTTGGAGCCGGTCCGTTCGGAGTTCGGCGAAGTATTCAAGCAGCAGAACTTCGGCCTTCCTCTGCGCGACGCCATGACCCAGATGCTCGATCGCGTGCCCTCCCAGGATCTCCGCGTGCTGGTCACCGGCATGCTGGTGCAGAAAGAGACCGGCGGCAACCTCGCGGAGATCCTTGATCGCACCGCCAATACCATTCGCGAGCGCCTCAAAATTCACGGCGAGATCAAAACCCACACTGCTCAGGGAAGAATGACCGGGTGGATCTTGTGCATGCTGCCGATCGTCATGCTGGTCGTCATCAACATGATTAACCCCGGCTATTCCGACATGCTCATCAATACTCCCACTGGCAAAATGCTAAGTTACCTTGGAATTTTCCTCCTGATCACCGGGGGAGTCATCATTCGCCAGATCATCAACGGAATTGAGGTGTAGCCGCCATGCCAGTCATCTTCTATGCAGTGCTGGGGCTGATCATCTTCTGCGTTGTTGCGCTGTTGTTGACCCCCAATCTCTTCCGTCCATCACCCGAGGCACAGCGCATCCTGGACGTTGTTCAGAGCACGCGCCCGGACCAGCGCACCATCGGCAGTAAGGAACGCTTCCAGACCAGGTTGCTCGGCCTGGCAACCGAACTGCGCGTCCGCCTGGGACTGGCTGAGAATCCGGTCCTTAAAGCCCGATTGGCTGCCGCCGGAATTCGCGGGACGGCCAGCACCGACATCTTCTTCGCCTCCCAGTTTCTTGCTCCCGCTGCAGGTGCTGTTATTGGCACCCTCATCGGGACCAACACGTTGTCCTATGTTCTTGGGCTCGGAGCGATCGGCTACATCGCTCCGAATATGTGGCTCAATTGGATGACGAATGCCCGCAAGAAACGCATCCGCCGCAGTATTCCGGATTCGCTCGACCTGATGGTCATTTGCGTCGACGCCGGCCTCGGACTCGACCAGGCTCTGCTTCGGGTCGGTACCGAGTTAGGCGTGAGTTACCCGGATATTCAGGAGGAATTTCTGCAGGTCAACCGCGAGCAGCGCGCCGGCAGGCCCAGGCTTGAGGCTTGGCAGAACCTCGCCGACCGCACCCAGATCGAGGAATTCAGCGCCTTCGTCAGCATGCTTGCGCAAACCGATCGCTTTGGAACGCCGATTATTCGCGCGCTCAGCCGCCTCTCCGAAGACATCCGCATGAAGCGCAGGCAGCATGCAGAAGAGCAGGCCGCGAAGACGAAGATCAAAATCATCTTCCCCCTGGTACTGTGTATCTTCCCCTGCATCTTTATCGTCCTGCTTGCCCCGGCAATCTTGAGCATCATGATGGGAATGCAGGGAATGGGCCAGTAAGTCGAAGTAACTCCGGCAATTTTAAATGTTTAGAATTTCATGGTGGCAATTCGCTCCTCACCCCGGCGAATACGATGTGTTCACCACGGTCCACCATGATGTATCAGGCGTTTGACGTAGTCAGACTAGTAAACACTACTTTGGTGGAATTGAAGGTCCCGGGCTTGTAACAGATGATAGTAATGTCTCTACGAGCCGCGATACACCAATACTTGGCAACAATGTTTGCTGTGTCACGGGAGTCCTGAATTTCGACGGAAAGGAGGAAAGTTATGATCGTCGTTCAGATTACAGCTGGAGTGCTGGCAGCCTTCGTTCTCGGAATCATCGTGTATCGCCGGAAGCAGAAAGTCGTCTAACTGAGAGGTGGTCGCGCTGACAAGGTCTTATGCTCAGAGTTACCAATTTAACCAGAAGTACCGTCGTAGGCGATAACATCGAGCTGGCCGACACGTCCTTGAAGCGGATGTTCGGGCTGCTCGGCAGGCGGGGTCTGGACGCCGGAGGAGGATTGTGGATCAAACCCTCGTCCGGCGTCCATACTTTCGGCATGGCCTTCAGCATCGATGTCGTCGGCCTTGATCGAGACCTCAAAGTCATTAAGTTGTGGCGCTGCCTCGTGCCGTACCGAGTCACTTCCGTCAGCTTCAGACTGAGAAGTGTCATCGAGCTTCCCTGCGGTGCAATCGCGCAAGCCCAGTTACAACTGGGCGATCAGATTCAGATAACTCCCGCCTCCTGATACTCTCGCGCCGCCCAGCCCCAAAACTCCTAGCGTCGCTTACGACGTTCCGTGCGGCCTCCTAGGCGCGCGCCAGAGTCGCTGCCATCAATCCCACAACAATTCCATAGAGTTCAACCTCAATCTGCATTGCTGCCAGTTCCTTCGCGGGGTCGAGCGGCAAATGCAGAATCGTCGCCGACCCGCCTGGAACTGTGCGTCCCTTGCCGTGAAAGGTCACCGGGTCCAGAATCCGCGTCTGTCCCGTGCGCAGGTCCACCCGCGGCGGCAGTGGCGCAGTATTCACAAAAAGGTAGTCATCCAGCAGGTAGTCCTGCTCGATCGGCCACCACGTCTCCGGGTTGCGCAGTATCAGCTTCGCAGCGCTTCCGTCCCTGTATGTAACCAATACGGATCCATGTTGGATGTGGCTGCATTGCGGCAGCGTGCTGCCGGTCATCAGCAGATAGATTCCTCGCGCCCGCCCGCTTAGCTCAATCCTCGCCGCTGGCTTGTCCTGCTCCCAGTAGGAAAGAAACAGGCAGTTCGGCGAGTTCCCTCCTGGTGTAGCAAAGTCCACTCCCACCGCCGTCTTCAACAGCCCGCCAGCGGCGCGCAATCCCGCGTCGTCAATGTTCGCCCGCCCATCCGGATTCGCCCAGCCGCCGAGCAGGTTGTCCGGAAACGCCAGCGAGCAATATTCGGACCGCGGCTCAGCATACACACGTGTAAAGATATCGGTCACATTGTGCTTCAGCAGCGAAGATAGATTCAGTTGCTCCCCGGGCTCGTCCACCGCCAGGTGCGGCACCGCAGCAAACATCGGTGCCGCCTTTGCTTCAAACGAGATCGGCATCGCCCACGCCGCATCTCCCTCGCGCACATTCGCAAACACCGTGTGGAAGCCGGCCGCCGCAATCGTCCCACCCGCCAGCGCCCCTTGCGGATCGTCGATCTGTGCCAGTTTGACCCCGGCTGGCAACTCCACCGTCTCGCCCACGCGATAGCTTCGTTGCGCAGGGGCAGCCGCAGCCGCTCGCCCGTGCCACTCCACGCTGATCCTGTTCTCTCTTGCCGGCGGCACCTTCACCGTCAGCACCGGAGCGCCCACCGCCGCTGCATCGAAGGCGCAATCCAAACGTTTTCCATTCGCCGTCACGATAGGTAGGCTCGTCGTTCGCGCCGGCAGTCTCAATGTCAGACTAGCGGTCTTCGCCAGGCGGTTGTCGAACTCGTACGTCTCGCGCAGTCCCTCCCGTTTCCACGCAAAATCAAAATCCTTATGCTTCAGCGATGCCCGGTCCCAATCGCTTGGGAACCCTGGCCGGATGCGCACCTCGCCAGCGAGCAAGTCCGGCTGCACCCCGAACAGTCCCTCCACCAGCGCCCGAGACGATATCCCGAGCGGATCGCCGAAGTCCCGCTGCGCCTCCTGCCGGTGTACGTCCAGCGCCGACGTCATATGGAAATCGCCAGGGCACAGCCCCATGTACATCGAGTCCAGCAGATTTCCCTTGAGCACCCGGTACGCCTCGTCCCGCATTCCCGTCTGCCACAGCGCCAGCGCCATGTGCGCGTTCTCCGCCAGCAGCAGTAGGTTCAGCGACCACATATACGGCAGCCAGTCCGAGCACGACAGCATGTACCATCCACCCTCCGGCACGCCCTCTCCGTGCACCGGAACATGCCTCAGTACCGCCAGCCGCTCGGCCGTCATCTGCCACGCCTCGCGCGCCGTCGGCACCTCGCTGTCGATCGTGTGATACACCGTCCACAACGCCGGGTTGGTGTACACCGTCTGTGGTCCCAGCAGGTCTTTCGATTCGCCGTACGCGCCCTGCTCCTTCACCCACAGCAGTTCCTGCATGCCTCGATGGATCAGCTCCGCCTCGGCTTCGTAGGCGCTGTCGTCCTCGCCCAGCAGCTTCGCAATCTTCGCCGCGGTACGAAACGCAAACACGTTATACGCCGAGGAGTGCGCCGTGCCGCCGCCGTTGTACTGCAAGTTGTCGCTCGCCCAGATGGCCGCGTACGCCTCATACAGTGGCAGCTCCTTTCCACTGGCGCTCTTGTATGTCCTCCGGAATAACCGGTGCTCCCATGCGAGGTGTCTCTGCAGCGACGGCCACACTTCCTTCGCAAACTCCAGGTCACCCGTCCACATCAGGTGCCGCAGCAGCACATCCATGAACACCATGTTCATGTCGTAGTGGTTGTTCGACACGTCGCCATTCGAGTGCAGCATCCCCTCTTTGCGTGCCAGATGCATATTCGGATCCCACGGCCCGATCGCCGGGTCGCCAGTCGTCACCGGCGTCGTGTTCTGCCGCTTCAGCCAGTGCCGAAACTCCTCGACCGCGCGGTCGTGGTTGCCCAGCGCATCCAGGTTGTACGGCCCGCGCCACCCGGCCAGCATCGTGCGCCACGCCACACCGCCATGCAGCACACATTCGTTCTTCTGGTCCCAGATCGTCTCCGCCGCAATACCGAAGTTTCCAGCCGCCGCATTGATGTACTCATCCGGCGTATCGATCCGCAGTGTCTGCGCAATCGCCTCCACCTGCATACTCCGCGCCGCAAACGCCTTCGCCGGATCGTCTGGTACAGATGCGTTGCCTTCCGCATTGTGCGCAATGGTCAGGAAAAGTGGCCGACCCGCCATCTCCACCGAACCGGTAAGGACTGGATGCTCCAGCGTCCCGCCGCTTTTGCCCGGGGATTGCGTCCACGCATCGAATCCCGCAACCGCAAGGCGCGATCCCTCAGGAAACGCAAAAGTCAAATTCGCCGCCGCACTGGTCAGGTTGGCCGTGGAAGACTTCGCCGCCGCATCCCCAACCGCATATTGATTCCCGTCACACTCTTCCGGACGCACTTGGAAGAACAGACTCACCGGCTGCCGCTCGCAGCCAATATCTCCATTCCGCTGACCTTTGCGTCCGCTCACTCCCGCAAACGCCCACGCCAACTGCGTTCCCGCTGGAACATTCTGGCCCTCCACCTTCACCATGTAGCCCGCGCCTGCGCCGGTCGTCAGCACCTCGGCCCGCAGCATCCCTTTGCCCAGCAGACGCATCGCGAATCTCATAGATCATCCGCCCCGGCCTGTACCGCGCCACTGACTTCATCGGCGTCCGCACCCCACTTCGATCCCGCCCCGGCGGCGCCCACAAATCCCAGCTTCAAATTTCCGCCGTGTCCCGGCAGGTACATTGAGAACTCCGGCAGGTCCCCCGCATCCACGCGAAAATCCCCCGACTGCGTCGGCGAGCTGACCCCATAGATCGGCCGGTTGAAGAACTCTTTCCCGTTGCGAATCACAAATTCTCCGCCCACTGGCCGGTACCGCAGCGGTCTCGCGGTCATCGACTCCATCAGCGGCTGAATTCCACCCGTAATCACGCCCGGCGGCGGCATGGTCCGCGCCGCCTCCTGCGCATAGCGCTGTTGTGCCGCAGCTGCATCGGCAGCCGAACCCGCCGTCTGGCCCAGCCCCTTCAACCCGGCAGCAGCTTGTGCTGCCGCCGCACTCGAAACCGCCAAAAACCGCCGCCGCGACCAACCCAAGCCAAACCTCATTCGCTCACCCGCCTGTCCGTGGAACACAATCTGGAAT
>CAWBFL010000042.1:0-10063 GCA_963787905.1 uncultured Acidobacteriaceae bacterium
TCCGCCCGGCTGGAAGGCCCCGCCTCGCCTCGTCACCCAGACGCCGCCGCGGCTCCGTCCGCGATCAGCCCGGCGTGACTCCTCCCGCACTCCTGCTATGCTTCTGACATTCGAGTACGGATTGATCGACCAAACTCAGGAGTACCCATCACGTGAGAGCTTCCACCAAGGGGGTTGTTCGGGTCCAACGCACCACTCTCACCGCCGCAGCCTTTGACCAGCTAATCTCTCATGTCGTCAACGGCAGTTGGAAGGCGGGGGACCGCATTCCGCCCGAACGCGATCTCTGCCAGCAGCTCGGCATCGCGCGTACTTCGCTGCGCGAAGCCCTCAAGGCCATGGAACTCGTCGGCATGGTCGACAGCCGCGTCGGCGACGGTACCTTCGTCTGTCCGCGCTCCGAGTTTCTCTCCCGGCCCCTGCTCTGGGCGTTCACTGGAACCGATGACACCGAGTTTCAGGAGATCATGGAAGCCCGCATCATCATCGAAGAAAACCTCGCCGGCCTCGCCGCCCAGCGCGCCACCGAACAGGAGATCAAGCTGATCGGCGAAGCCGTGCAGATGATGCAGGACAGCATCGCCCGCGGGGAGCCCATTCTCGAAGCCGACATGGCCTTCCATCTCGCCATCGCCCACGCCTCGCACAACCACTTGCTGGCCAAGTCCGTTCAACTGCTGCGCAACCTCATGCGCCAATGGCTGTTCTACAAAGTGATGATCGCCGACGTCGCGCCCCGCATTCTCAAGCGCCACCTCGCCATCTATCGCGCCATCGTGCAGCACAAGCCCGTCGCCGCTCGCCGCGAAATGCGCCTCCATCTGGACGAGGCGATGGAGCTGGTCACCCAAATCATCCAGGAGCGCAAGGCACGCTGAAGCACCCGTGCAGGCAATGCACTTCAACCCCACCGCCAGTGAACCCACGAGACCATCCCTATGAAACCAGTTCGAGTTGCCATCCTCGCCTTGGGCGCCCTGCTCCCATGGCCCGCGCATAGCCAGTCCAAACCCCTCGACGGCGTCATCGATATCCACGTCCACACCGCGCCCGATTCCACCCCGCGCAGCATCGACGCCATCGACCTCGCCCGCCTCGCCGAAAGCCGCGGTATGCGCGCCATCGTCCTCAAGAACCACTTCGCGCCCACCGCATCCGACGCCTATCTCGTCCACAAAGTCGTCCCCGGCATCCTGGTCTTCGGAGGCATCGACCTCAATCTCAGCGTCGGCGGCATGAACCCCGCTGCCGTCGAAAAAATGGCGCTCACCACCGGTCATCTGGGCAAGCTCGTCTGGATGGCCACCTACGACACCCGCGCCCAGGTCCTCGCCTCCAAGGTCGATCGCCCCTACGTCGCCGTCTCGCGCAACGGCGAACTGCTGCCCGAAGCCAAGGCCGTCATCGCCATGATCGCCAGCTACGACCTCGTCATGGCCACCGGCCACAACTCCCCCGAAGACGATCTCCTCCTCCTCCAGGAAGCGCGCCGCCAGGGCGTCAAGCAGATGGTCGTCACCCACGCCATGCTCGCGCCCACCTCCATGTCCATTCCGCAGATGCAGGAAGCCGCGAAACTCGGCGCCTATATCGAATTCGTCTACAACGGCCTCATCGGCGCATCCAGACAATTCGACTTCGCCGACTACGCCAAAGCCATCCGCGCCATCGGCCCCGAACACTGCATCCTCTCCTCCGACATGGGCCAGCCCGCCAATCCCCTTCACCCCGACGCCTTGCTGCTCTTCTTCGATGGCCTCAGGAAACAAGGCATCTCGCAAGCCGACATCGACGCCATGTCCAAAACCAATCCCGCGCGCCTGCTCGGACTGCCCTAGATCCCCAACCTTCGCCGCGGCGCAAATCAACCGCAGGCGTGCCACGCTTATCGCCGCCGATCCGGCCGATAAACCCCGCCCCCCTCCCGTTATTCCCCAGGGCTGGCGACTTTTTTCTGCGCTGGCGCCGGAGCACGCGTTCGTTCGTTGGTTCCCGTCACCGGCTGGACCGGGGCAACGGAACTCACGCCATCATTCGCCCACTCCCGGTAGGTCTTTTGCAGAATGAAAAAGGCTTCCTTCTTTTCGCCGTGGTTCGAGATCAAACCCTTCCGGTTATATCCGTCCTGAACCCCGGGTAATTGCCGCATGGGCGACCGGAAGTCCACCAGGATCCAGGGAGTTAATCCGCGGAACTGCGGAATCCTGGCGAGCATCGGCAGTTGATGCCGGAAGATGCTGGCCTGGTATTCCTCGGTCCACCGCTGGGTTGGTTTGCCATGCAGGCCCGCCTTGGCGTCGCCGCCAAATTCGCTGACGATCAGCGGCTTCTGATAGCCGATATGCCACACCGTCGTATCCGCGTCCTGCGGCAACTGCTCGTACCAGCCGATGTATTCGTTCATGCCGATCACATCCAGGGCCGCGCCCAGCGGGTCGTCGACATACTTGTCGTGCCCTTCCGTACGCACCAGCAGGGCCGCGGTCACCAGCCGGGTCGGGTCCAACCCGTGCACGTCCCCCGCCAGTGTCTTCAGAAACGCCGTCCGCTCCGGGGTCAGCGGCGTCTCGTTCGCGATGGACCACAGCACCACCGACGCCTTGTCCCGGTCCCGCCGAATCTCCTCCTGCAACTGCTGCTCCGCCTTCGCCAGCACCGCCCGATCGCCAAAATTCTCAGCCCAATAGACAGGAATTTCCGACCACACCATCAGCCCCAGCCGGTCGGCCATGCGCGTCATTCGCTGATCGTGAGGGTAGTGCGCCAGCCGCACGTAGTTGCAGCCCAGTTCCTTGGCCCACCCCAGCAAGGTTGCCGCGTCCTGATCGCTGTTGGCGCGCCCGCCGCGCAGGGGCGCTTCCCCATGAATCGAGATACCGCGAAGAAACACCGGCTTGCCGTTCAGCAGGATGTCGGTCCCGCGCACTTCGATCGTGCGAAACCCCATCTCGTCGTCAAGGCGGTCGCTCGCCGCCTGTAGCCGCACGTTGTAAAGCCGCGGATGCTCCGGCGTCCACCACTCCACCCCGGCGGCCGGCAGCGAAATGGCGGCCCGCCCATCCGCGCCCAGCTTCGCCGAAACCCTCCGGTTCAACTCCGGCAGCGAGACCGTGACCTCCTCGCCCGCTGCTGCGCCTTCCACATGAACGCTGCCTTCAATCGCCGTGCGCTCCCGGTTCAGGTGCAGGTCATAATCATCGATGTATTGCGCCGGTACATCAATCAGCGAGACGTCGCGCGTAAGCCCGCCGTAGTTCCACCAATCCGTATTCAGCGTGGGCACGCCGTCGGCGAGGCGCGTGTTGTCGACCGCAACCACAACAAAATTCCTGCCCCCGTGAACACTCGCCGAGACGTCGCAGTCAAAATCGGTAAAGCCGCCCTCGTGACGGCACGCCTCCTGGCCATTCACCCATGCGATCGACTTGTAGTTGGCCGCTCCGATATGAAGAAACGTCTTATGGCCCGCGACTGGTTGATACGTGAACTCGCGCTCATACCACAGCAACCCCTCGTAATAGAACAGCGAGTCATGCTGCGTGTTCCAGTCCCCGGGAACCTTGAGCGTCGGCG
This sequence comes from uncultured Acidobacteriaceae bacterium, assembly GCA_963787905.1. Taxonomy (GTDB): domain Bacteria; phylum Acidobacteriota; class Terriglobia; order Terriglobales; family Acidobacteriaceae; genus Edaphobacter. The sequence continues at coordinate 3,574 of CAWBFL010000042.1, forward strand.
ACTTGCCGAAATCGTACTCGACCAGCCCGCTGCTGCCGGTCTCCGGCGCGCCGTTCAGGAAAAAACCATCCGTCCGGATCTCCCGATGAAAGTTATAGAGGCCGCCGTCGTATGGATCGACAATATAGTGCCAATCCCCGTCAAGACTTAGGGCCTTCCGATGATCCGCATCCACCAGCACCGTCGTCTTCGATTGCGCAAGGCCCGGGCTCGCGGACAAAGCAACAGCGATGACCTGGATCCACAGGCCCTTCCAGAGGAGACGTTTCACCGGATTCCCTTTCCTTGCCTCTCTCTCGACTCGGGGCGGCGGCGCGCACAACGCCGTCGCCCCATCCGCATCGATTAGAAGGTCAGCCGGCCGCCCACTTGGATGACGCGCTGCGTGCCGGTCGCCGAGGTGATCTTGCCGTAGTTGGCCGATGCCAGGCTTCCGGTCGGGTTCGAGAGACTCACGAGGTTGAAGATATTGGTGGCCTCGCCGCGAAGTTGGAATTCCATTCCATGCTCGAACTTCGTGGTGTGAAAGAGACCCATGTCAATATCTTTGAAGCCCGGTCCGAACATCGTGTTGCGGCCTACATTGCCGTCCGCACCACCCGGTCCGATGCCCCCGGTCACCCCGGGCCCATTGTTCATGAACGACGGGGTCGTGGTCGAGGTATTGAACCACTCACTCGTTACGCTGTTGGTGGTGCAAATTCGGCAGCGGTGTGGGCTGAGCACGGGGCTGGGACCGCCCGGAACATAATCCGGACGCTGAGCGTTCGTGCTGTCCAGGCTCTTATTGGCTCCTGTCGTCACTGAAAACACCCCGCCGCTGTGCAGATACGCAATCGGCGAAATCTGCCAGCCGTTGACCAGCTCCTTGACGACTTTGTTGCTGCCATGGAAGTAGTCGAGATTCCACATGCCCGAGATCGCGGCGTTGCTGCGAATGTCCGCATTCATCGAGCCTTTTTCTTCCTGCAGCCCGCCGCCCACAGCGCCCAGAGAGTTATTGAACGGCGTGAAAGGCGTGCCAAAGTAGCCCGAGTCCTGGGGAGAGGAAAGTCCGTCCGCATCTGGCTCAAAGAGGTCAATCGCGTGGCTCCAGACATAGAAACCGTTCACGCTGAAACTGTTGGTCAGTTGCTTGGACGCCGAAACCTGCAGCGAGTGATAGCTGGCGGTCAGGTTCGACAGCAGGTCGACGATCTGTGCGCCCAGGACCCCGGTGCCATTGTTGATGGCGGCCGCACCCGTGGGGCAATTTCCAACGCATGGATCGAACTGACGCCGGTCGGGGATGTTGCCCGCGCCGGTATTGGATGAGGTTGGGCCACCGAATACGGTCGAATACGGCGCGTAGTTGGCGTCAATAAAGTTGGGCAGTTGGTGCGAAAGCGCAGCGACATACGCAGTCGTCAGGGTCACGCGGCCGGGTAGCTGCCGCTGCACCGACAGGTTGACCTGGTAGGTATACGGGATACTTGAAGTTCGGGGAGATGGCTTCGGTGCCGCCGCCGGGCCCGGTAATGAATACGGGACTGCTCGACTTGTAGATATAGGGAATCAGCCCGCCGCCCGGCGCCGTCGAGGGGAAATCTCCCGGCGTCGAGTAGAAATTGGTGATCGAGCTCAGAGGACCTTCGCCGGTCTGCGGCCGCAGCGCGAACGGAATTGCATTGCCCGGCTGGTTCCACTCATTGCCGGCCACCGTGCCGAAAAACATCCCGGCCGCCCCGCGGACTGAGGTCTTGCCGTCCTTGAACGGATCCCATGCGAATCCGAAGCGCGGCGAAACGTGGAAGGGCTTGGTGGAAATGATGCCGCGGCCGACCCCCGTGTCGCCCGGGAAGACCAATCCCCTTGGCGCAAGCGGAGCTACCGTGGATTGCTGGCCGGGAATAAAGGATTCCGTCCGGTTATGGCTATCGACCGGAGGTGTATCGATATCCCACCGGATTCCGAGGTTGAGCGTAAGCTGCGGCGTGACCCGGTAGTCGTCCTGCACAAATCCCGCGACGTGCCAGGTGCTCAGGTGGGTCGTGTAGGGCGAGTCCTGCTCCATCGAAGATGCCTGCCCCGTAACCCAATCCGACGTCACATTGCCGGTAGACGTAGGCGCCGAGGTGGCAAAGCTGATGCTGCTGAAGTTCAGCAGGTTGGCAAAGAACATGGTCTTGTCGAGTGCGAACTCCCCGCCAATCGAGAGGTTGTGTTTGCCCTTCGCGAGGGTGACCATGTCGCGCAGTTCATAGTTGTCGGAACCCGTGACCGGACCGGCATTGGTCGCGGTCGCCGAGAAATTGGTTTCGGAGATGCTGGGCAACGAGGGTGGGCCCTGGATGAGAAAATTCGAGCCGTACGAGGTCAGGGTCTGCGACGCCGGTCCGGTAAACGGCAGGTTCACCCGTCCGCCCACCGCCCGGGTGAACGTGAGCCAGGTCTGGTTGGCCGTGGTTGGGCTGAAGGTATGAACGTCGCTCAGGTTCACATTCGTGCCGTTGGTCGCGACCTGGTTGATCGTCCACGGGATGTTGCCGCCCGGGGAGTTGCCCAGCACGTTCCTCGAAAAGAAGTAGGTCACCGCCACGTGGTCTTTGCCGGTGACTTCGTCGTCAAACTTGCCCAGATATTCGTTTTCCGTAACCGGGATGGGGAACAGCGCCGTGTATGCCCCGCCCCCCTTCGCCGCATTCAGCGCGCCGTTGGGCAGCGGGATCGAAGAGCCGATCGTGTTCTTCACGTTGTCGAGGTTGGCAATGGTCGTGTCCAGCAGCGCCTGCGGAATGCAATTGAGCGTCGCCACCTGGCAGTTGGCGCTGGTGTTCGTGCCATCCACCTGGTTGGCCGCGATATGGGTTGTGCCCGGGGTGTACACCGTGAAGGTGTCTCCCGTAAAGTCGCCCAGCCGCTCGTTGGCCGTGGGCGTCACCGCGCCGGTAAAGTTTGCCGACGTGATCTGCCGCAAGCCCGCATAGCTGAAGAAGAAGAACGCCTTGTCCTTCTTAACCGGTCCGCCAAAGTTGCCGCCGAACTGATTGCGGTGATACGGCGACTTCGCCGGAATGGTCGAGGGAGCGCCCACCGGCGAGATCCACTGATACGCATTAAAGTCCGTGTTGCGGTTGAATTCGAACAAGCCGCCATGCCACTGGTTGGTTCCCGATTTCGTGATCACCGAGACCACCGCGGCCGAGAATTGGCCGTATTGCGCCCCAAAGGCGCTGGTCTCCACGCGAAACTCCTCCACGGCATCGGGGTTGGGCGAGGGGTTGCCGTAGTTGCGCATGCCGGTGATGTTGTTGCCGCCATCCAGATAGAAGGCGACCGCCGCGCTGCCGCCGTCAATCGAGCCGTTGACCTGCACATCCTCGATGTAGAGCCCGGTCGCGGTCGTGGGCGTGCCGGTGGGATTGGCGGAGGGGCTGTTGCCATTGGCCATCACTCCGGGCGTCAGCGAGACTTCCGAGTAGATGTTGCGGTTCACCAGGGGCAGGCCTTCAATCTCCTCCGGCTCGATGGTCCGGCCCAACTCCGCGTCGGACGTATTCACCGACGGAGGAGCGCTGGTCACCGTGACCGTCTGCGACTGAATGCCCACGGTCAGCGCGACGTCGAGCGTCAGCTTCTGATCGACGTCCAGGCTCAGGTTCTCCTGGATAAAGCGCTCGAAGCCCTTCGACTCCACCTCGACCGTGTACTTGCCCACGGGAAGATAATCGATGCGGTACTCGCCGTAACCGTTGGTCGGCGCCGACCGGCTGAATCCGGTGTCCACGTTGATTGCCTTCACCGTGGCCGCGTTGACGACCGCGCCGCTTTGGTCCTTCACCGTGCCCACCATCGATCCAGTCGTCTGCTGCGCCTGCATCGACGCGAGGCCCGCAACCATCAATACAACCAGCAGCCACGAGCCTCGGGCGAGGATGCGCTTTGCAGTGTGGACCATCTCATTCCGGCTGTCCTTCTTCATCGGGTTCGTCATAGATTGCCTTCTCCGTCGCTGATTGCATTTCCTAACCGGCATCGGAAAGCCACGCCGGATACGTTTGCCACTTAACTGGCACGCCACTCCGTAACCGCATAGCTGTTCATCGATTGCTGACACACACTAGCAACCGGTCTTGATCCTGTCTTGTGAATTTGTAGTGAGCAAATGTTAGCGGCAAATTCGGCCCGCGCGTTGCCAATCGCCGCGGCGCTTTATCAGGGATATGTTGCAGTTGGAAATCGCCGCTTTTCCCTGTTAGCGTTTGTTACTAATTCGCTAGCCGTTACCAGATCAGTAAGTTAGCGGCACTTTGCCGTGAAAATCGCGACCGGCACACGTGCCAAACCTACGTGTCAAACCTGCCCGAATTTCAGCGTTGAAGTCCGTTGCTCCAGCGGTATAGAATCCCCGTCCGTGGGAGCTATAGGATCAACCGAGTACGCTGCGCCCGAAGAAGCTGAGGTCGAAGCCGAACGGCGGGAACTCGATTGGCTCCTCACCTCCGGCGTCCTCGGCCGGTCCGGCAACCTCGCGCGCGTCCTTAAATACATCTGCGAAGAACGCTTTGCCGGCCGGGCCCACCTTATTAAGGAGTACACCATCGCCACCGAGGCCCTCGGCCGGCGCCCCGATTTCGACCCCAACTCCGATACCATCGTCCGCGTCACCGTCCACTCGCTGCGCAAACGCCTGCTCGAGGTCTACCAGCTCGAGGGTGCGAATCGCCCCATGCGCCTGGTCATCCCTCCCGGCCACTACGACCCGCGCTTCGTCTCCGCGCCGCCCCGCCCTCCCGCGCCCGAGCCGGCGGCCGCGCCGCCAAACCACGAGGGCCCTGCTGCGCCCAGCCCGTCGCTCCTCCAGCCCGAAACGTCCGCGCGCCGCCATCCCTCCGCCGCACGAATCTGGCTTTGGTCGATCGCGCTCATCGCCTCCGCCCTGCTCATCGCCGCTTCGGCCGTCTGGGTTTTGCACCGCCGGCAAGCCTTCGGATGGCGTCCCTCGGATTCCTCCGCGACTCTCCCGCCCCCTCCGCCGCAAGCCGCCATCCGCGCGCTCATGGGCACCGGCCGCCGGCCCTATGTCGACCATTCGGGAGTCGCATGGACCACTGGCAACTACTGCCAGGGAGGCACGAACATCGACATCCCGCCTCAAAAAATTGAAGGCACGGAAGACGCTCCGCTGTACCTCGGCGGGGTGCGCGGCATCGCCCACTGTGTCTTCCCGGTCACGCAAAAACTCTACGAGCTGCACTTCTACTTTGCCGAAACCTCGGATTCCCGGCAGTCACGCGACGCGCCTCCCTCTCCATCAATGCCGGGCCAGCCATTGAAGTGGATGTCGTCGACGATGCCGGCGGCGACGGCATCGCTACCTCTACGATCGTCACCAACGTCGCCCCGGAGAACGACGGCTCCATCCACGTCGACTTCACCAGCGACGTCTCTCTCCTCAACGCGGTCGAGATGCTTCCGGCGCCCTCGGCAAGTCAGTTGCCCGTGCGAATCGTGGTCGGCTCCAAGCCCTACGTCGACAGCGCCAATCAGTTCTGGGCGTCCGATCGCTACTTCAGCGGAGGACGCCACGGCCTCCCGCCTGAATCCGCCAAACAAGGGAACCTGGGCCTCTACGAATCCGATCGCATCGGCCGCTTCCGCTACAACATTCCCGCAGTCCCCCTGGCTCATTACCGCGTCCGGCTCTACTTCCGCGAACCCTGGTTCGGCAAGGAGAACGGCGGCACCGGCGGTCCCGGTAGCCGCGTCTTCGATGTCGCTTGCAATGGCGAGCTGCTGTTGAAGGACTTTGACATACTCGCCACCAGCGGAGCCGAGCCAGTCGTCAAAACCTTCGACAACATCCAGGCCAGTGCCGACGGCAGGATCGAACTCTCCTTCATGCCCGTGGTCAACTACGCCGTCGTCAACGCCATCGAGGTCCTTCCCGAAGACGAAGTGAACGTCCGCGCCGCGCCCGGTACCCGCTGATCCCGCGCACCCAGATCGTCGCTCTGCGTCAGCCTGTGCGTTGTTCTCAACGCTGGACGCCCCGCGCACCACCCCTCCCAACTCAATCCTGATGCGGCAAAACCGGAACCGGTGCTGTCCAGGCCGGGATCGACCCTGCGACGCCGGCGCGATGCTACCCCACTCTAAGATCAATATGGTTCTCCGTTATGCCCATCCGACTCAACGCCAGCGCACCGACGTTGATTTGCACCCGCGTAGGTCGTGCCGAAGTGGCCGAGGCGTCCCGGCCCTTCTGCGAGTAGCCGCGGTTGTGGGGCAGTGGCTGCGCCCAGGGAGTCTGGCCGCCCTCGAAGGCCGGCCCTTTGCCGCCGCCCGAGCGGACCGTCTGCCCTTTGCTGCCCTCGCCGCCCGTTTTCACCATACCCGAGCCGTGACCGCGTCCGATGCGGACGCGCTTAGGGCGTGCGCCCTCGTTCTCGCGTAACGAGGCGAGGGTCAGGCCGGACAACACGAACCGAACGAAGAGCAGGAAATATAG
>CAWBFL010000043.1:0-34461 GCA_963787905.1 uncultured Acidobacteriaceae bacterium
GCCGCTGGAGGGCAAGCCGGAGCGGTTCCAAGGACATTGCGGACGAGGTAGCGCGGCAGGTGATTGCGGTATATGGAGGCGGGGTGCACTTTGAGCGCGGGGCAAACCGCGCTGGCGCCGAGCGACGGCAACACCGAGTTGCAGAAGCTGCTGGGCGAGCTGGACAGTTTTTTTGCGGATGCGGCGAACGGGTCGAGAGAGATGTTCGACCGGCGGGACATTGAGGTGTACCCGATAGTATCGGCACGGAGCTGGGCGAGTTTGAGCCGATCGATATTTTTCGCATCAGTCCGGACGAGACGACGCCGATCGCGGGCACGTCGCCGCCGGGCTGTGCGGGCAATCCTCCGTTGCGGGGCGCGAGCCTGGATGCGTTCGGCGCGTTTCTGGACTTTCAGTGGCGCTTCAGCGACATGCTGCGGGGACGGCTGGATGGAGCGGAACGGCTGATCACGGCGGTGCTGCCGGACAGCGACGACGAGACGCGGAGAGTGCGCGAGGAGTTTATCCGGCGGGCGCAGCAGGAGATTGCGCTGGAGTGGCCGGACTTCCAGGAACGGCTGAAGCTGCAACCTTCGGAGCAGAAGCTGAAACTGATCAACCAACTGAAGATGTACGTCTCGACCGGGAAGCTGTGCGAGGAGGCGAAGAAGGCGGCGGCGGCGGCGGGCGGATGTCCTCCGACGCCGCCGGCGTTTCTTGGCAAGCAACGGCAGCAGGGTGCGAAGGAGCAACGATGAAGCCGAGAGTGCTTGATCCGGAAGCGCAGAAGATTATTGCCGACGTGTACCTGGTGGGCTCGGTGCCAGCCGATCCGCCGCTGGTGCTGACCGACATTGCGCGCAGCGTGAGCATCGTTGGGCGCATGCTGGATGGGCTGGCGGACCACTACGGCGTGGAGAACAAGGGGCCGGCGCGGGTGTTGACGATTGCTGGGTCGGTGCTGTGGGGGATGGTGGAGCTGGCGGTGCCGGATTCGCTGGGGTCGAAGATCTCGCGCAACTGGTATGCGCTGATTGCGCTGAGCGGGGTAGTGATCATCGCGCTGGGGCTGGTGACCAATACGGCGGGCATGGCGAGCATCGGCGTGGAGCTGATCTTCGCGGTATTTGTGCTGCGGCTGATGGTTGCCGGACTGCGGCAGTACATGAACACGGGCAGCGTGTGCGAGCGCTGCATCCGGACGGGAATCGTGGTGGTGGCGGGGATTGCGGTGGTTGGAGTTACCGGCTACCTGCTGGTGCTGAACTGCCAAAGTATTGCGTGGCTGCTGGAACGCATGTCGCATGGATTTGCGAATCTGCCGAACCATCTGCCCAAGTTCCTGCGGCCGAAGGTATAAATGTTTTGCACCAGCGAGCGACGCTGCGCTGCTCGGATACGAGCACCATGGGCCAGCGTCGTAACGACGATGCTGTCGAGCGGTGGAACGAGAAAGCCTGCCTACAGAAGACCCGACTGGAAGTCTCGTTTGGTTGGGGTCGGCCACATTCGGAATAATAGAATGGAGGTTCAGGATAGGTGCCAGCCCTCCTGAGCGAAGCTCAAGGGTTACGGGATGACCCTCGCAGCCTGAGAAACAAGGGCACAAACGAGGGCACGATAAGGAATCCGAACGCTCCTTTCCGTGTCTTTTCGTTCTCCCATATGCCTCGCAAATGCAAGATTCTAATTGCGTTGCCATTCTGTCACGGCAGAGGTCGCGGGTTCGAGCCCCGTCGTCCCCGCCATACATTCCGGGAAGACTTATGGAGTGGATGGCGACCAAAGTGACAACCCGTATTTCAACCCAACACGAGACTTCCTCCTCGGATCCCAGTCGCATCCAGCGTGCTTATTTTGTTCACTCCGTGCGTGGAGTGGGGCGCGTTCCTGCGCAGACGGGAGCAGGATTACAGCCTGGGCCAACTGGCGAAGAGCGATCGGGTCTCACGGATGACCATCCATCGGGTGCTCGGGGACGGTGTTCCACAAGGGCTCGAAACACCGGCCGACTAAACCTGACAAGGTCGATGGCGGGATCTCCTCGATCCGACCGTGCCAAATGGTGGGGGCGAGAAGGAGACTACGTCTGCGGATACTTCGGCTTTGCGTTGCTTCCCCGTCGCTATCAGTTGCCTTCTGCGATCAATTGGCAGTCTCCTGCCGTGACTCAAAATGCCCGTTGCCAGGCTTGCCCTCAACAAGGGGGAGCCGCATTCGGATGGTTGCGCCGCCATTGGGCCGATTGAACGCCCGCATATCTCCTCCATGCAGTTTTATTGCGCGATCGGCGATGGCGAGTCCGACCCCGGAGCCTCCGGTGTGAGGGCTTCGCGCATGATCGACGCGATAGAACGGCAGGAAGATGGAGTCGAGCTGGTCTTCCGGAACGCCCGGCCCGCGATCATTTACATCGAGTACGGCCATTCGGCCGTCGCGTTCCTGCGCGACGGTGAGCGCAATTTCCACCTCGGAACCTGCCTCGGTGTATTGAATCGCATTGCGTATGACATTCTCGATTGCCCGGTGCAGCAACTGCTGATTGCCGAGAATGACGCACGGATCGCTCGCACGGAACAAGACGGAGCTTTGCCGCCGCTGGGCCTCATAGGTCGCGTCGGGAATCATCTTTTCGACGAGGCGGCCGAGAGATAAAGGCTCGAAGTTGATTGTCTTTTCGACTGCCTCCATGGACGACAGCGTGAGTAATTGACCGATCAGCTGATTCAGGTTCTTCGTTTCGCGTTCGATGCGTTCCAGATGTGCTGCCATGTCCGGGTGTGCATCTTCGCGCGCCAGTTCCAGCGCGACGCTGAGACGGGCCAGCGGCGAGCGGAGTTCGTGAGAAACATCCCGGAGAAGAAGCTTTTGTGCGCTCACCAGGGATTCCAAGCGTTCGGCCATGTGGTTGAAGTCGTGGACCAACGCTTGAATCTCATCGCCCTCAAACACACGCACCTGTGACCCTGGCTCGGCCACTCGGGCACTCAGGTTGCCCTGGGCCAACTCGTGGGCGGCTTTTCTCAACCTCACCACGGGGCGCGTCACCAGCAGCACCAGCACAAATGTGGTTATCCCGCCAACAACAATTGCCACCGGCAGTTGAGGAAATGCGAAGAACAGCAGGTTCTGGCCCCAGGTCACTCTGACGGGAGTATGTGGCCTGCTCAGCAGGAAAATATATCGTTTTCCGCTGATGGAGATGACCGGTACGGTCCATACATAGTGCTTCCCAACCTGCCGGCCTGCGATGTTTCTGAGGTCGACGCCCGCAATCGAGCTTTGCGCACCGGGTACGGCACACAGGGTGTTTCCGGCGGTGTCGCTGAGGGCGATCGCATGATCCTGTGCTCCGGCGTATGCAAGCAGAGCGTCGCAGCCTCCCGATTCGAAGGCGGAGACACTGTCTTTCGCTTCGTTGCGCAAACTGCTATGCAGGGCGTCGAAGAGAACATCAGGGCTGTCAAAATGATGGCGGACGATCAGCGCTGTTGAGATCACGAAGATCAGGCTCTGCGCGATCCACAGAATGACGAAGACTTTGAAAAACAGGCCGCGCATCGCTTAGTCCTTTGGGGTCGAGTGACCGCTAACAGCGAGTTGATAACCCGTCCCTCGAATCGTTTTGACCAAGTCGTCTTCCATACCGGTGCCGCTAAGCTTTCTGCGCAGCCGGCTGATATGCATGTCCAGGCTGCGGTCGAGCGGATGGAACTTGCGGCCAAGCACTTTTTCCGCCAGTTCTTCTCGAGTGACGACTTTTCCGGGAGAGAGGAGCAGCGCCTCCAAGAGCGCAAACTCAACGTCGGTGAGCTCGATTCTTTGTCCATTCTGAGAGACCGTCCTGGCCGCCGTGTTCAGCTCCAGCCCGTCTACCCGGAGCAAAGTTGGCTCGGTTGCGGCTTCGGCGCCTGAACTTCGGCGCAGAATTGCGCGGATTCTGGCCAGCAACTCGCGCGGATTAAACGGCTTGGGAAGGTAGTCGTCCGCACCGATCTCCAACCCCACGATACGGTCGACGTCGTCTCCACGAGCAGTCAGCAGAAGGACGTTAATCGAGGAGACGGCCCGGATCCGCTTCAGCACTTCAAAGCCATCGAGGCCTGGAAGCATCACGTCCAGCAGGACGAGAGCGTACTGCTTTTTGACTGCTTCCTTAAGTCCGGTATCGCCCCGGTGGACGGCGGAGACACGAAACCCGTATCGCTCCAGGTAGTCTGCCAGCATCGAGCAGAGCTCAACATCATCGTCAATGAGTAGGATCTCTTCCACTTGGGTCTCGCTCTCTCTGAGCCTATGCCCTCCGACCGGAACGAACGCAGCAAAAATGTAACAAATGGTCACGGTTGAGGGAACGGTTCGTTACAAAGTGTTACTCAATATGACCGCATCGCGCAGGGATCTGATTTCTCCTGAATATGGTTGTTCAGACAGAGCAAGCTTATCCAAATGCAGTGCCTTGAGTGGCAGGAGAGAAGATGTCGATTCGAACGTGGTCTACGGTTGCCCTGCTTTTTCTGGTTGTCCTGGTTCCCTTTGCGATGATGGCCCAGTCGTTGCCGGCGGCCTCGGGCGCCACGCTGCATGGCGTCGTTTTGGATCCGGATAGCGCGCTGATTCCGGGCGCGACCGTGGCATTGACTTCGGCTTCGGGCGCAGCGCAGTCCACAGTTTCGAAGAGCGACGGGACCTACATCTTCCGCAACCTAGCCTCTGGCACCTATGGGCTGACGGTGACCGCTGAGGGTTTCGCCGCTTATGTCAAGCAGGCGATTAATGTTCCGGCGGGCGCAAACCTGGCCGTGGATGTAAAGATGGTGCTGCAGGAGCAGTTACAGCAGATGAATGTCAGCACCGACACGGTCTCCCTAAGTGTGGATGCCGATAGCAATGCCAGCTCGACGGTGATCACGGGGGCCGCTCTGGACGCACTCTCCGACGATCCCGATGAACTCCAGACGGAGCTTCAGGCGCTTGCGGGTCCCTCGGCCGGACCGAATGGAGGCCAGATCTACATCGATGGATTCACTGGCGGTCAACTGCCTCCCAAGTCGTCCATCCTGGCGATACGCATCAACCAGAATCCATTCTCAGCTCAGTATGACCAGCTTGGATACGGGCGCATCGAGATCATCACAAAGCCTGGCACCGACACGTACCACGGCAGTTTCATGACCATGTTCGGGGATAAGGTCCTGAATACGTCGACTCCGTTTCTAGGGGCCGGACAGCCGGACTATCACACGTTATTCTTCATGGGAAATTTGACCGGACCAATCAAGAGCGGGATGTCGTTCACCCTGTCCGCCTCGCGCCGCATCATGGATAACAACACGATCGTCAATCCAGCGGCAATCTACAGCACTTCGCCGACTTCAGCGGTGCTGTGCGCACCGGGAGACCTGACTGACAATTGCAATAGCTATGCGTTCCCCGACGCGGACCGTGCGGAAGCGACGCCGGCGACGCGGTGGGATATCAGCCCGCGCGTGGACATGCTGCTGGGCGCGAAGAATACTCTGATGACCCGCTATCAATATGAATCGTCGAGCAGCAGTGTCAAGCCGACGGTCAGCAGCGCGTTGCTGACCGCGGGTTCCGACAGCAGCAGCTCCGATCAGGACGTACAGATGAGCGATACCCAGCTCATCAGCAGCAAGGTCATCAACGAGACCCGCTTCGAGTACGAGCACAGCTCCTCGCAATCGAACCCGCTGAACACCGCTCCGACGATCTCCGTGCAGGGCTACTTCAACGTCGGCGGCGGCAGCACCAGCAGCAGCACCGGGGACCACATCGAGGCGCAGAACTACACCTCGATCCAGTTGGTGAAGAACTTCGTACGGTTGGGCGGGCGTCTGCGTACTTCCAGCGAGTCGAACTATTCGAATGCTGGAATCAATGGCTCGTTCTCCTACAACTACCTGCTCGATCCATGCACCGATCCGGGCGTAACCAGCAAGCCAGGCAATTGTGCGGCGAGTCTTCCCGTTAACGCCACCCCCTGCTCGACGGCCAACATGACATCCGGGTCGCCGATCTATTCGTCGTATCAGTGCGGCATTGTCAGCCAATTCGGGTTGAAGGCCATCACCAACTACACCATCAGCGCTCGCGAGACGGATCTCGGCCTCTATGCCGAGGACGACTGGAAGGCGATGTCGAACCTGACCGTCAGCTATGGCCTCCGTTTCGAGGCGCAGAATGTCATCAACAGCGCCCACGACATTGCGCCGCGCCTATCTCTTGCCTACGGCGTTCCTCGTGCGAGCGGAAAGACAACGACCGTTCTTCGGGGCGGTTTCGGCATCTTCTACAACCGCTTCTCGCTGGGCAGCATTGAGTCGCAGATCGCGAACAACGGGCAGAATGCGCAGAGTTACACGTATAGCAGCCCCGGAGCGACTTGCCAGCCGAGCCCATCGGGTACGTCTCCGTACAGCAGCGGCTGCACGACGGGTGCTAAGACTGCGGCGGCCGTCACCCCTCAGCTCAATGATCCGGGGCTGCGCAGCGCGTACATTATTCAGTCGGCGGCTGCCGTCGAGCAGCAAATTGGCAAGTATGCCAGCGTATCGGTCACTTATATGAATGCGCGCGGCGAACACCAATTTCTGACCCGCAGTATTCCGGTGGGAACCGGCAGCACCGCCATTGACAACATCAACCAGTCCGAGGGCGTTTTCCGGCAGAACCAGATCAACACCAACATCAACGTGCGTACCCCCAAGGGCATCTCGGTCTTCGGGTTCTACTCGGCGAACTGGGCAGATTCGAACATCAGCAGCATCACCGACCCGTTCAACCCTGCGGTCGACTACGGCCGCGCTGCCTTCGCGGTGCGTAGCCGGATGGTGCTCGGCGGAAGTATTCCTCTGCCCTACAAATTCACTGCCAGCCCGCTGATCTTTGCCCAGTCGGGTTCGCCATACAACGTGAGCGCAGGAATTCCCGACGCTGTCACACTGGGGTACGCCGACCGGCCCTCCTTCGCCTCGAATGAAAACGCCGCCAGTGCTAACTGCTTCAACGCGATCAGCTTCAGCAACGCGACGCCTTACACTGCCGGCGGAACCGACAACCAGATCCCGGTCAACTTCTGCACCGGCCCGGCGAACGTATCGTTCAACCTGAGGCTGGCGCGGTCCTTCGCCATCGGCCCCAAGACAGCCGCTGCACTGGCAGCCACGCAGGCTGGTGGGCCCGGCGGCCCTGGTGCCTTTGGCGGTATGGGCGGTCGTCCCGGGGGCGGCGGAGGCGGGGGCGGTCGTGGCGGGTTTGGCGGCGGTCCCGGCGGTCCGGGTGGTGGTTTCGGTGGAGGCTCAGACCGGAGATACACCCTGACCATCGGCGCGCAGGCGCAGAATCTATTCAACGAAGTTCCTTACGGGATTCCCGTGAGCACCCTGACCAACCCGCAGTTTGGTAAAACGCTCAGCCTCGGGGGCGGGCCGTTCGCCGGCCAGAATGCAGTGCGAACCATCATGCTCCAGGCCAACTTCAGCTTCTAGCCGGCATCCGCGTCGGTTGGCAACCTCGGAGGCCTGGACCTATCGATTGTTGACCACCAGCCGGATGCGGTCTGTTTCACAATCCACACCCAATGGAACAGCCGAATTGAGGCGATTCGAGGCATCATTGTGTGGAGGTTAGCCGGCTGTCTTTAGAGCGCTATTGAGGCGACGCCCGGGGCAGGGACTGCGTGTTCCCGGAGCACCCGATGGATGGACCCGATGGCTCATTGCAAGCTGGCCCAGATGGCGGGCTGCTCCCGCCCGGCCCAAGTTGGAGTGCGATGTCTGAACAGGCTGAGCCAGTTTCTGAAGAAGGTTCATCCAAGGCAAATCCGGCCTCCAGCCCAGCAGCAATCAGCGGTGAAGAGAATCGGCATGATCCGCAGACCAATTCTGCGGCAAAGCGCATCGGCTGGGCTGGCGAAAAACGTGTTGTGAGTGGCGAAGCGTGCTTTGGAGACCATTTCTCTCGCAAACGAAACTTGCCTCGGGGATCGCTTCGCAGCCTTGGTTCGACTTCAGAGAATGTCGAGACTCGCGCGGTTGTTGGCGTTGCCCGGGGGAGTGGGAAGAGCTACACCGCGCCTGGCCCTGGCCGCCCGGCAGCTCTCAAATACTGGCAATCAGGCCGCCATCGACACGGATGACCGAGCCGGTCACATAGGCTGCACGGTTGCTGGCAAGAAACGCTACGACATCGGCATACTCTTCTGGGTGTCCGTAGCGGCCGAGCGGAATGGCGGCCGTGCTCTCGGCGGATACGTCTTCCACGGTACGGCCTTCGCGCTTCGCTTTCGCCTCATCAAGGAATTTGATCCGGCCGGTCGCAATGCGGCCGGGGAGGACGACGTTGGTGGTAACACCGTCTTTGCCGACTTCGCGTGCCAGGGTTTTGGACCATCCGACCAGCGAGAGACGCAGCGCATTCGAGATGCCGAGATTTGGGATGGGCGCGACCACGCCGGAGGAGGTGCTGGTGATAACTCGGCCCCAGTGACGCGCTCGCATAGCAGGCAGAACACGGTCCGTGACGGCGATAACCGACAGCACCATTGCGTGAAAATGCTTGGACCACAAGGTGGTGTCCTGGCCGCCGGCCGGCGTTGGCGGAGGGCCGCCAGTGATGTTGATTAGAATGTCCACCGGGCCGATCTCGCTTTCAATCTTCGAGATATTCGGATCTATCTGCGAGAGATCGGAAAGGTCCCAAACGAGGCCGAAAGCCCTGCCTCTTATCTCCGACAATGCAGCCCCAGTTCCTGCAATGGCATTCGGCTCGATATCTGCGAAGGCGAGATTTGCTCCTTCTCTCGCGAGCGCGATGGAGATCGCACGGCCTAGACCTCCACCGCCCCCTAACACCAACGCCGTCTTGTTCTTTAGCCCTAAATCCATAGTTGCTCCGTTTGCGCCGTCACTAGCTTCGATTCCTGATGCGTCCCATCCCGACCTGAGATCACGATCCGTGTGTGATGCTTCGACCAGTAGATCAGAGTATTGGAGATCACGGCGTCATGCCGGTGAGTGCGTTGGTGGCGGCGTAGTGATCGGGGCTGGCTTTGAGTGCGAGGAGGAACTGCTGGCGGGCCTGATCGGGGTGGTTGAGCCCGAGCTGGCCGAGGCCGGCGAGGTAGTGTGCGTCGGCGATGTGGGTGCGCTGGTCGGAGTTAGACGCAGCGGCTGCGGTGTCGCCCAGGGTCTGGTTGCCGGCGTCGATGAGCTGGGTAAAGAGCGTTCCAGCACGGTCGGCCTGGCCGAGTTTTTCGAGAGCGAGCGCCTGATAGTAGAGGGCGGCCTGCTCCACATGGACACCGGCGGCCAGGCCGCCCATGCTGCCGTTGCTGAAGTGGCCGGAGTACCGCGCTGCCGCGGCGCCTGGCTCTGGAGTGGGAGCCGGGGTGGACGCTTCGGTCCAGGACTGGCGGGCCTTTGCGGTATCGCCCATGGCCGCGTAGGCGACGCCGATCCAGTAGGAGATCTCGGCTTTGCGGCCGAGGACGTTGCCGGTGGCTTCTTCAAGATTGATGGGGATCGCAAGAGCGGCCTGGTAGTCAGAGAGCGCCAGCGCGTATTGCTTTGCGGCCAGGTGTTGATGGCCGCGCGCGAGGTTGGCGTTGATCCAGGAGTCGCCGAGCGAGAAGCTGCCGCCACCCTCCCAGGCGCGGAAGAAGCGGGATTGGAGCAGCTTGATGGCGGTGTCGGGTTTGCCGGCCAGGATTTCGAGGTTGATCTCGCGGGCGATCACGTCGTCGCGATCGATGACGGACTGGTGCGCTTCCATCAACGCCAGCCGTTTGGCCGGAGAGACGCCATTCTCCTCGTAGAGTTTGTCGAGATCGTTGAAGACCATCGCGTTGCCGCCGAACTGCACCGCCTTCTCGAGAGCGGCCTGCGCCTGGTCGCGCTGATTGCCTGCGCGCAGGTAGACCATGGCGAGGTTGCGGTAGACGACCGGAAAATCCGCGCCGAGGGAGGCGGACTTCTCCCACAGCGCCTGCGCCTGCTGCGGCTGCCAGTCGAACAGCAGGTTGCCGAGATAGTAGGGCGCGCGCGCATCGGTGGGGTTCGCCCGCATCGCGTCGTCGAGCACCGCGATCATCTCCATCTGGAAGGGGAAGACGTACTCGGGAGACGCCTTCTGGGCCAGCTCGTCGTACTGGCGCGCCTGGGCGTCCTGGTGCATCTGCCCGGCGAAGTAGGCCAGGTAGTAGTAGGCGAGCGGAGACACTTTGGATTGGTCGGGGGTAGCGCTGACGATATGCGTGAGCAGCGCAGTGCCGTCCTGCCACAGGCCGGCATTCCTATAATCCGCAGCGACCTCAAGCGCGGTCGCGGGGAACTGGCTCACGGCCTGCATCAACGCTGCGTCATTCTCTGGAGACTGCTTCGCCAGCCACTGCTCGGCCATGCCCTCGACATCCAGCGGATCGATCTTGCGGACGGCGGCAACGGCGGCCAGCGCATCGTCGCTGCGGCCGGCGTGACGCAGCAGCGCGGCCTTTAACGCCAGCGCGCGGAGATTCAGGGTGTTGGCTTCGAGCGCGTGCTGATCGTCGGTGAGAGCGGCGTCGAAGTTGCCCCGGGTGGAGTCGATCTCGGCCAGCGCGAAGTAGCCGGGCGCGCGCCAGGCCGCGCTCCAGGTGGACTTATACAGCTCGGCGTAGGCCTCGTCCAGCTTGCCCTGCGCCTTCAGTGCCAGGCCGAGATAGTAGATCGGCTCACCGTCCTTGGGCGAGGTGTAGCTGGCCGTGTCGCGCTCCAGGGCCTTGCGCAGATAGGCCTCCGCGGCAGCATAGCGGCCGGCCTTGATGGCGTCGATGCCGAGCACGGTGTTGACGCGGATGTCGCCGGGATCGCGGCGCAGCGCCTCCTGCCAGTAGGTGTTCGGGTCGGCGTCGCCGGGCGCGTGGAACTGCTCCATGCGCAGGCCGGTGAGGTACAACTCTTCATTGGTTTTGATGGCGCTGGGCGGCGGAGGCGGCACGACAGGCGATGGCATCGGCTGCTTCTCGAGCCGCACCGGCGAGTAGGCCACCAGTTCGCGGCCATCCGCTGACATGGCAGCGCGCAGATCATGCTCGTCGGCCCCGGCGGGCAGATCGACGGTCTTCACGAAGCAGTGGCCGGGGCTGATGGCAACCGTCTCGCTCAGCAAGGCCTGGCCTTTCAGCTTCAGAGAGACCGTTGCCGCCGGGCGCGCCTCGGTCGAATAGAACCCGACGGTTGCCTTGCCGTCCTTGACCACCAGGTTGACGGCCGCGTCGGTGTTGGCGTTCTTGACGCCATCGATGTCGCGGAACGGGTACCAGTACTGCGTCCAGGTGCGTGTCTCGTAGGGCTGAAGCCAGCTGTAGTCGGGCTGGTTGTCGGAGTAGGCTCCCACCATCAGCTCGATGTAGGGGCCGTCGGAGTCGGTGAGCAGATGGTCCTCCCGATGGCCGACGGGACCGTCGCCCCAGGTCCAGAACTTCTTGCCGGGAACCACGTTGTGGTCGGCGATGCTGAGGATGCCGGCGTTCTTTCCGTGATCGTAGCCGGCCAGAAAATCATCCTGGTAGTTCCACGCGAACATGGAGTTGGCGGTCGGATGGTTCTTGTACCAGCTGACGTCGACGCCGGCGGTGAAGTCCGAGCCGTTGAACCTGGTGGTCGCAATCGGCCAGGTGGTGAAGTCGCGCTTGCCGTGGTAGGTGACGAACTGCGTGCTGGGCGGGAAGATCACCTGGTAGGTGTCGTCGACGTGGACCGCGACGTTGGAGAAGCTGAGCATGGAGGTCGGCACCGGGGTGCGGTTGATCATGCGGAACGATGCCGCAAAATAGGATTTGCCGGGATACAGAGTGACCCCGACGGCCCAGTCCATGCGGTCGCGCAGCTCCAGCTCGCCGATCCAGACGGTCTTCGAGCCGTCGGGATTTTCGTCCACCTTGTACTGCATGGGCAAAAAGCTGGTGGCGCGGTGATGGTGCGGCAGGTCCCACTCGATGCCGCCCGAGATCCACGCGCCCAGCAGACTGATCAGCGCCGGCTTGATGACGTGCTGGTGATAGATGAAGTCGTAGCCGTTGGTCTTGTCGATCGCCTCGAAGATCTTGCCGCCCAGCTCGGGAAGAATGCCGATCTTGATGTACTCGTTCTCGAGATACACCATGGTGTAGGTCTTGTCCTGCTTCTGGGTGGTCAGGTTGTCGTACGCCGGATAAGGATAGATGCGATGCTGCGCGCCCTGCGAATTGCCGCCAAAATAAAACTGCGGATTCGGGTCCGCAGGCCCAATCAGATAGGTCGGGATCGTTACCTGCTCCTGCGTCACCGTGACCGGCCCCAACGCCAGAACAGGACAGGCAAACCCCAGGCTGAGAAGCCATACCAAAAGAGTGCAGCATGTTCTTGGTTGCATGTGCGTTCTCCTGGGGATTCAGCTGGATCAGCCCTGTCTGGAGCAATCAAAGGCATACAGGCCTGCATTGGATGCAGTGGCATCCACTGTCAGGAACTATTCTTAGAAGCTCAACCGGCCAGCGAACTGCCAGTCGCGGGGTTGGGTGGTTGGGGCGCTCACTTGGCCGAATGCATTGTTATACACAGGCGGGTTGCCCTGCGTGGTAATCCCCCAGCTGCCATTGGGGGCGCCCCATTGCATCTTGTTCCACAGGTTCGAAACATCTGCCTCGAAGGTGAATTCCATCTCGCGTGGCAGAGAAAACGAACGCCGCACGGAAGCACTGGTCTGCTGATTGCCAGGGCTGTTGATGTTGTAAGGGCGTGTTCGGGCAGCATTGCCGATCAGATACTGGTGGAACCCGGAGACGGTTGAAAGATCAGCCGGTTGCTGGAAGATGGCCGGATTGATGTAGTGGATGTTACTTGCATTGGCGAACGTCACGCCACCCGGACCGGTGCCATAGCTGCCGTTAATGCGGGCCGGTCCGCTGAAATTCGGGTTATAGGAGGGCATACAGGAACCCGCATTCGGCGTATTGTTGGCACAGTTGCCACCCGCTCCCCACACTCCCGCAAAGGGTCCGCCGGAATAGTATTGGTAAACTGCCGAGACTTGCCACCCGCCGACCAGCTCACGCATCATCAGCGAGTTTCCGCCGAAGTGCCCCGCCGTGCCGATCGGCAGTTTATAGACGCCGTAGATGTTAAGCTCCTGAGGCTGGGAGGTCGTCTCCCAGGATCGATCGATGCGATCCTGCGTCCAAGTCCTGGTGCTGCCGTCAACCGCACCTGCAGGAAGCGCAAAGCCGTTTCGGATACTTCCCTCGTCCCCAAGGTTCTTCGCGTAGGTGTAATTCAGGTTGAAAGTAAGTCCGTGCGCCGGCCGCTCACTCAAGGTTATCTGCAGCGAGTTATATGAAGTATTTACGTTATAAGTTCCGCCCAGAGCATCGTCGATCGTACTGTATTGCGGAAATGCGGTCAGCAACTGCTGGATGGTGAGCGAAGAACTAGTGGGGAACGCATTTGCCGCTGCAACAAACGACGATGTGGCGGATGCCGCTCCTGGAAGAATGCCATTCAGAATTGCCACATTGGCCGATGTTGCCGGCGCAAGCAGGAGCGGAATTGAATTCGCCTTGCCCGATGAGTTATTGCCGGTAGCGCTGCCGAGAGCCAGAAGATACACCGGGTTCAGCGCATTGTCCCAATATCCGCGCATATTCTGAGATCCCTGCGAATGATGGCTTTCCGAGCCGGCATAGTTGATCTGCAGGCTGATGTCCTTGGTGATGGTTCGCTCAAAGCCGAGGTTGTAGAAGGTGAATTCTGCGGCGCGCCCTTCAAAATATGGGTCCTCGTAAGTCATTCCGCTGGCTGGGACCAAGGCACCGCTGGCGTAACTCGGGTTTGTTACTCCGCCCACGGAACCGTTGATATAGTTGCCTGTGTTCAGAATCTGGGTCTGGACGCCGGGTGCGGGCGGCGTCGGAAACGTGGTATTCGGACCGAAAAGAGCGGTACTTGCATGGACTCCCAGATATCCGCTGCTATTGAGCCAGAATGAAGGACCTGCATTGACTCCACTTAGAGTTTCGGTGGGCGAAGTGACCGCAGTGTTGAAGCCAAGCGGTTGCTGCCCGCCATTTGCGCCGCCGAGGCCAGGAACACGCCCGCTGCCGGTTCCACCGGCGTTTGAGTACGTCATGCCCGCCGCGGCGCGAACCACGGTCTTGTCGTCGATCGAGTAGACCAATCCCAATCTTGGCCCAAAGTTCTTCCAGTAGGTGTTGACCGGAGTCTTGCAGTTACAGCTGATAGTGCCCGTCGATCCTCCGTAGTTGCCGGCAAACTCCATTGCACCGGGGGTTCCCGTTGCAGGATTGATTGCAGTCGTATTCAGAAAACTGAAGTGATTGAACTTCTCATGATACGGAGGCATGTAATCCCAACGGAGTCCCGCGTCGACGGTAAGCCTCTTGCTTACCTTCCAACTGTCCTCGGCATAGGGGGCTGCGGTCTTGATGCGGTTATAGATGTTTGGAACATATTGCAAAGCGAAGTTATTGATCTGGGACACCGCGCCGAGCAGATAGCTGGCGTAGCCATAGCCGGTGGCGCTGGTATCGACGTTGGTGCTGCATCCCTGAACTCCAGCAGCACAGGACCCTGTCCCCTGCACATAGCTTGCGGTCGAATCCTGGCCGAAGGGAAGATCGAGCACTCCGGTTAGAGTCTCGGGGCTCGCGATGTTGAGCCCCTCAAAGAGATAACTAAAGCCCACGGACAGCGCGTGGTTGCCCTTTAGGTATTGGACATTATCGATCAGCTCATATGTATTGGGATCGGTCAGTTCGTTCACGTCTCCATTGTTGTTTGCGGTCCAGTTCGCCGGAGTGATGGTCTCGGCCTTCGACGCTCCGCCGAAGGTCGTACCCGGAAACTGTCCGTTGATTTGTCCGGCCGGAACATTGGTGATACCGAATACAGCTGGTCCATACAAGGAACCCAGGCCATTGGTCGGCGCCGTGAACGGCTGGAAGAGACGGGTAAAGCCGTACTTGAACTGGTTGCTGAGGTGCGAAGTAATTGTGTACGCATCTTCTACCACATACTGCTTGGGAAGATATACCGGAACGAAGCCCGCAGTGTACGGAAGAATGAAATTGAAGTTCGTGTCATCGCCCTCGAACGTATCGCGGCCAATGGCGCCAACAACTGAGACGCGGTTGCGCGGGCTGATGTCGTAATCCCAGCGCCAGTCCCACTCATAGTCGTCCCGACCCTGGACGCCGGTATTGAGATAGTTATTGTTGAAGACATTCGGGTTGACGTTGCCTGCGTAGGCGGCGTTGGGCGATCCCGGATAGTTCGGAAGGAACGATTCCATCTTCAACGTAGTCGGAGACAGATCGCCCTGTGGGATGACGTTGAAGGTGGGGACCCCGTTCTTCATGCCCTGGAATGGCTGCCGGGTGCATCCGCCTGACGTGCAGCTGTTTGTCATTGGATCGAAGAGGAAGGCGTTGTTTGTGCTGCCCTCGCCAATCAATCCTACGCCATTGAACGTCTGGTTCGTGCCGGCTTCTGTGAAATCCCCCTGCTCCATCAAAGTGGTCGGGATGGTCGTCTGGTTTGGAGCGATGCTCTCACGTGCATGAAACTTGTCGTAGGCGATAAAGAAGAAGAGCTTCTTGCCAGTGTGAGGAATATATCCGCCGCCATAGATCGATAACTCATTTTGATGCTCAATATTCTTAGGCGCGGGAATAGTTGTTCCGGTGGGAGTCTTATAGGTCGCTTCCTTCTGGGAAAACAGCCACGAATCGAAGATGGTATTGCGCACGAAGTCGTTGGCGCCGCCGTGAAACTGCAGGCCGCCTGACTTCATGGTGAAATTGAGCGAGCCGGCCCCGGAGTACTGCGCAGGCGGCACGCTGGACAGAACCTGGAATTGATCAACCGCATCAATGTCCATATTCAACGAGACGTCCCGATTGTCGCCCTGTTGATTGATCATTTCCTCGGGCACGCCGTCGAGATAGACAAAGGCCGCATACTCATTGGTTCCTGAGATGATCGGAGTGCGCGTCGATGCCACCGTTCCCGGGGTCAAAACCGCAAACGAGGTCGGGTCGCGCATCTGGATCTGGACGGATGGGTTGGGAGACATAAGCACGGGGAGATTCGCGAAAACTTCATTCTCCATGACGGCGGTGAGAACCGCGCTGTCCGTATCCAGCACGGGCGGAGCCTGACTGACAGTGATGGTCTGCGTGGCTTCACCGACCTTCAATACGGGGTTGTACGCTAGCACCTTCACCGCATCGACGTGCAGATTGTCCTGTACCAGGGTCTCAAAACCTTGCGCGGAAACGGTGACCGTGTAGATGCCGGGAGGCAGAGGAGAGATGGCGAATACACCTGATGAGGTCGACTTGCGGATGGACTGTGCATGGCTTGCATTGTCCGTCGCGGTGACGGTTGCATTGGGAATTGCGGCTCCAGTACTGTCCGTTACCGTTCCTTCGATGGAACCGTCGCCCGACGATTGGGCCAGCGTCATTACGGGGTGGATTGCCAGGGCGAACATGGCACACGCCGACCCTATCCATAGAGCAATGCTGCGGCGTTGCTTACAGGCATTGAGAAGATGTCCCGAAAGTTTGTTTGCGGGCCGGCACGTTTGGTCAGTCATCATCGATTTAAACCTCCCAGTTCGGGTTGCAGGGTGAAGTTGCCGTTCGCACCCTAACCTGCGCAAGTAGATGCGGTAACCTGACATATTGGAGAGTGCCTCGAAACGATTGCGCCCAGCGCGCTCGTGTGAGACCCCAAAAAAATCAATCCAACATCTCGCAGCTGTCTTGCAGAGAGCTGGCCACGAGCGGTGTGGAGCAGTCAGTAAAGTACAAATCTGCGCGAACCAATGCAGATCTGCTGGACGGTTGCGATGTCTGTATCGAACGGGATGCTAGGCGTACGGTTGGAAGGCTGTAAACCGACTAAAGTATGACTGCCGTAGTTAAATTCACTACGTTGGCGCCGACGGGAGCCAGGCTAGTTGTCGAGGCAAAGCTGCTCTATCCTTGCTTAGCCAAAGCCAGGGAGAAGTGCTACAGTCATGTCGCAGCTTGCAGAAGTCGGGGAGGACGGGGAAGCGAATTCCCCACTCTTTCGTCGAAGCGACTCTTTCGGAAGCTGCATGCCGTTTCTTAAACTGACCACACGGGTAGGTTTTCGGATGATTGGCAAATCCACTGTTTGCGGGTTTTCCAGCAATGGACGGAAGCAATCGAGTTGTGCCGGTCCCTACTGGTCGAGACGCCGGGCTATCGCAGGAGTCATAATTTGCTTCGCACTGCAGCAGCTTTCGCTCTCTCAGACGACGCGCTACACAAGAACCACGTGGCGTTCGCAGGACGGATTACCGGAAAACGTTGTTCAGTCCCTGGTGCAGGATCGCGACGGCTATCTGTGGGTAGGTACAACGGGGGGGCTTGCTCGATTCGATGGCGCGCAATTCACGCCAGTTAGTGACGGCGCGGTCGAGTTTCTTCCGGTCAACAGCATCTATTGCCTGTTGGTAGACCGCGATGGCACACTCTGGGCGGGCACCGACGGCGGAGGGCTGCTGCACATTTCAAGTTCAGGCGTGATCAAGACCTATGCCGCCCCGGATGGATTGACCGACGCCTTCGTTCACAGCATTTATGAGGATTCGAATGGGCGCCTGTGGGTGGGAACCGCCGGGGGCCTCTTCCTTAAGGAAGGAGAGCGTCTGGTCCGGACGGATGCACCCGGAGCAGTAGATAGGACGGATGTTCAAGCTATTACCGAAGATCGCGAGCATCATATTCTGGTCGGAAGTTCCCGCCTGGTCGTGCTGGGCGCAGGACAAGCCAGGAAGATTCCACTGCCCGGCAACGATCATGACAGGCAAATCAGAAGTATTTTGGCAGCGGCGGATGGATCGCTCTGGATCGGAACGGATGAAGGCCTGCTGCGGCAGGGGGACGGCAGATTTCAGCATGTCGCCGAGATCGACGGGGCGGTGAGAGCGCTGCGGCAGACAAGCGATGGAACGATCTGGATCGGTACTATCGGCAAAGGCCTATGGGCCTACCGGGATGGTTCGTTCACACGCGTTGGTCATGCGGGCCTTATTCCAATCGAGACAGCACTGTGTATTTATGAGGATGTCGACCACCGCGTGTGGATCGGAACGCAAAACGGATTGGGACGCCTGGAGAAGTCGCAGATCAGTCTGATTCCATTGCCGACACCCAACAATGATTATGGGACCATCGGCGGCGCGCCGAACGGTGACGTTTGGATGGTTACCCAGGCAGCATTTCGCGTTTCTGACGGCGTTGCGAAATTGATGAAGTTTCCCGGCTTGAATGCCTTGCCGATACGTACTGTCTACCGGGCAAAAGACGGCTCTACCTGGGTGGGCACTGACGGTCACGGGGCCTACCACCTCGCCCTGGGCACGCTCCGGAATCGCAGCGCTCCGCGATATTATGCCATCCCCAACTTCATCCGTGGCTTTCTGGAGACCAGTCACGGAGAGACGTGGGTAGCCACCAACGTGGGGCTGTATCGCATCACGCTCAAAGGTGTCGATCGCTATGGTGTTGAAGATGGTCTGGCTCACTTCAACATCAAGAGCCTCTTCGAGGACCGTAATGGAGACCTGTGGATTGGTACCGATCAGGGGTTGAGCCGGTGGCATAATGGAGCGTTCGTTCAGGACACGGCGACCGAGGCCCTGCACACGGAAAAGGTATGGTCCATTCTCCAAGACCGGCGCGGAACAATGTGGTTCGGCACCAGAGACCACGGCCTCTTCCGGTATCGGGACAACCGTATCGAACAATACTCGATAGCGCAGGGCCTGGTGAGCAATATCGTCTACCAATTGCTGCAGGATCGGACTGGCCGCTTCTGGATTTCTGACGGAGAAACAATCTCCTCGATGCCGGAGGACGAGCTGGAAGGGGACTCTCCTCGTCGCAACGGAACGCTGAGTGCCACGATCTACCGAATGCCTTATGGGGATGATGGAGTGCAGCTCCTGGGCGGCCGATTTCTTTCCGGCTACCTTGCTCCCGACGATACCGTATGGTTTCCAACTAACCACGGGGCAGCACATGTCATTGCCAGCGGAGAGGGTATTGCTGGGACTCCAGTCGTTCGGATCGTTGGGATCATGCGAGACGGCGTAAGTCTTCCGGTGACTCAAGGTCTTCAACTACCCGCCGGCAGCGCCCGCCTCGCCTTCTCCTTTGCTCCTCTTTTCCTTGGACCGCAGGGCGGCGTGCGCTTCCGTTATATCCTTGAGGGCTTCGATCGGGACTGGCTCCCTGCGGGCTCCGGTCACACTGCGACATATACCAATCTTCCGGCTGGGACCTATCGCTTCAGGGTTCAGTCGTTTGATGTCAGCCATCCCGAACGAATTACCGAGGCGGCTGTCGACTTCAGCCAGCGGGAGTTCTTCTATCAGTTTTGGTGGTTCCGCCTCCTCGGTATTGTGGCCCTGCTTGGCTGCGGTCTTTTCGCTTATTCAGTGCATCTCCGAAAAGTGAGAACCCGCTTTGCCTTGGTGCTTGAAGAGAGAAGCAGGCTCGCACGCGAGATGCACGATACGGTGATCCAAGGCTGTACGGGTGTATCTACACTTCTGGAGGCAATCGCGTCACGGCGCGACGACAGCACCGAGGATGGCGACCTTCTGGACGTTGCCAGGACCCAGATGCGGGACACGATCGATGAGGCTCGGCGCGCAGTCTGGAATCTTCGCCGCAATGAGGATAAGGAGATTGACCTCCCGTGCTCGCTGGCAGCACTTGCAGATCAGGCTACGCGTGCCCTAGGAATTCCGGTCGTGTGTATGCAAGTCGACCCGATGAGTGGCATCTCCGGATCGACAGGACATGAGCTGCTGATGGTTGCCCGCGAAGCGATCGCCAATGCCGGTGCACATGCCCATCCCGAATGGATACGGATCTCTGCGTTACTGGAGGGTGTAGATTTGACCGTGACCATTGTCGACAACGGCACCGGCTTCGTCGAAACGGCTGTGTCCGGAACGGCTGGCGAACATTATGGTTTGATCGGCATGCGGGAACGAATGCACCGGATCGGCGGAACCCTCGTTGTCCGCAGCGTTTCGGGCAGCGGGACCGAAGTAGTGATGAAGCTGCGGCATGCCACCGTGGAGGCTCGCAACCAACATCGACCATTGATAGAGAGATCACAATGAAGGCTGAACAGACCATCCGTATCCTTGTGGTGGACGATCATCCGATCACGCGCGCCGGCATTGCCGCAATCTTACAGTCGCGACCAGGAATGGAAGTCTGCGCACAAGCCGGCGGAGTTGCCGAAGCCGTGAAGCTCTTTGGAGAGCAAAACCCCGATGTCACTCTCATGGATTTACGGCTGCCAGATGGCCATGGGGTTGAAGCCATCCGGCGCATACGACACGGAAACCCGTCAGCCAAGATCATAGTTCTAACGACGTATGAGGGAGACGAGGATATTCACCAGGCGCTGCAGGCCGGGGCAATGGGGTATTTGATTAAAGGAATGCCTCACGAGATGTTGGTGCAGGCCCTGCTGCGCGTGTATCACGGAAACCGATTCTTGCCTCCACCGGTAACGCGAGCGCTCTCCGAGCGTCTCCCGGACTCGGAGCTGAGCCATCGGGAACACGAGGTGCTGAGTTTAATTGTCGCAGGCAAGAGTAATCGCGAAATCGGCGAAGAACTTCATATCAAGGAAGCCACCGTAAAGTCACACATTACCGTGATTCTGATGCGTCTCAATGTTACAGACCGAACTCAGGCGGTTGTCGAAGCGCTTAAGCGCGGCTTGGTCCATTTATAGTGGTTGTCCAATATCCGAAAATGACCTAACGAGCTGGCAGCATTTCCAGGATTGAATTGGCAAGTGTCCCAAAGTGATGCTTATTTGCGCAAGTCATACTTTAGTCGGTTTACAGGCTCATTTTTATACACCTAGCATCCTTTGGTGTCGTTCGGATGTATGCCAGAGGCTCGCAAGTTATATGGTTGGCCATCGCTCCCCCCGGCATTTCGATGCCAACGAATCCAAAGTTTTTGCCAACAAATGTGACGGGTTTTTCCGTAATCATTCCATGCCATCCCCGGAATTGCGCGAACCCTGCAAAGCAGGGGGAGATCTGACACGATGAGGACAAATCAAATGAGAAGCACTCGGATCGGCCTGTTTGTTGCCGGGCTTACACTTTGCGGAAGCGGTTTCCTCCTCGCGCACGCGCAGGCGCCACCACCGATCCGGGTCTCCGATAACCACCGCTACCTGGTTACCCGCGACGGCAAGCCATTCTTCTACCTGGCCGACACCGCGTGGGGACTGTTCAACATGAACCACGCCGATATCGATCTGTACCTCAAAGACCGGGCGGACAAAAAGTTCACGGTGATCCAGGCGGTGGCGGCCAACTACACCGGGCTCGACCGTCCGAATCCCGACGGCGCTACGGTTTTCACCAAAGCCGTGCCTGCGGGAACTGCCGCGGGGACCAAGCTGGAGCCAAATCCCGCATACTTCAAGAACGTCGACTACGCGGTGGACAAAGCCAACTCGCTGGGAATGTATGTCGCCATGGTGGCGATCTGGGGCAAGTCGTATGTCAACGAGAAGCATTCCATCTTCGATAAGACCACTGCCTACAGCTACGGCAGATTTCTCGGCAGCCGCTACCGCGACAAGCGTGTCATCTTTGTTCTGGGCGGCGATTGGTATCCGGAGGGCACAGAGGATATCTGGCGGGCCATGGCCGCCGGCATGAATGCAGGCGATGGCGGAAATCACTTGATCACCTACCATCCCACCGGGATCCAGAGCTCCAGCCGATGGTTTCAGAACGACGCGTGGCTCAGCTTCAACATGGTGCAATCGCGCCATATCGTGATGAACAGATCCTACGAGATGATTGCGCAGGACTGGCAGCGCACGCCACCCAAGCCGGTGGTTGATGGCGAATCGGCGTACGAGGGAATTGTCGACGATCTGATCACGTATAAGCCTGGAGTGCCGCTGGTGCAGGCCCAGGACGTGCGCCGGATTGCGTACTGCACCGTATTTGCCGGAGCGGCCGGATTGGCCTACGGCAGCCAAGGGGTCTGGAATTACACCAGCCCGGCTCCGGGCGCGCCTGCTTCGAGCGGCCGCACCGTGTATGGGCTGGCGCCGGTGACCTTGCAGGAAGCCCTGGCCCGGCCAGCCGGTTCCCAGATGCAATATCTGCGCGCCCTCATTGAATCCAGGCCGATGCTGACAAGAATTCCAGACGAATGGCTGGTGGTCAACGATCCCATGAGCACGATCGATCGCATCCAGGGTACACGCTCTTCCGACGGCAGCTACGCTTTCATCTACACCGCGACAGGCAGGCCGATTCGCGTGAGGCTGCGCGACAAGATCTACGACAATTTGTCCGGCAAGAGTTACAAGGCCTGGTGGTTCGATCCCCGCGACGGCACTTCGACGTTAATCGGCGAGTTCCCTCGGACTGAGGCGGGCGACCGCGAGGCCGACGTGCATCGCGGCGACATCACCAAGGAGTTCACGCCTCCCTCCAGCGGCCCCGGAAACGACTGGGTCCTCGTGCTGGACGACGCCAGCAAGAACTTCCCGCCACCCGGCGCGAAAGCGGTGCCATAGTCTCCGCGTTCTTCAGCCCGACACCTTCGCCTCCGCCGCACCACACTGATTCGTCTGCACCCGGTCTCGATGATTGGTTTCCGCAGTCTGCCTGCACCACCTCTGCGCCCCAAAATTTTCCACGGAAGGCAAACAACTATGAACCATCGATCCCTCACAAGACGCAATATGCTGGCCGGCACGGGAGCGACCATGCTGGCCATGGCATCGGGTGCTTCGCAGGCTGGCTCCATGGCGGCAGCGCAAGTTGCGCAGAACGCCGCGCCGGTGCCACAGCCTGGAGACGCGACCCGTGCCGAGCGAATGGCCTGGTGGCGAGCCGCTCGCTTCGGCATGTTCATTCACTTTGGCGTGTACAGCACCATTGGCCGGCAGGAGTGGGTGCTGGAAGAAGAGGGCATGCCCCTTGCCGAGTACGTTGCTCACGCCACCACCTTCCAACCGCGAGTGGACGCCCCACGCGCCTGGGCTCGATTGGCCAAACAGGCCGGCATGCACTACATGGTCCTCACCGCCAAGCACCACGAGGGATTCTGCAACTTCGACTCGAAGCTGACCAATTACAACGCCGTAAAACAAGGCCCCGGGCGCGACCTTGTGCGCGAGTATGTGGAAGCGGCACGGGCAGAGGGCATGCGAGTGGGCTTCTATTACTCGCTGATGGACTGGCATCACCCGGACGGGGCCACGTGCGCCCACGATGAAGAGGCGCGCAAGCGCTTTGTCGCGTATACGCACGGCCTCATTCGCGAGCTGATGACCAACTACGGAAAGGTCGATGTGCTGTGGTACGACGTTTCGTGGCCGCTCAATGTCGCCGGCTGGGAGTCGCAGCGGATGAACGAGATGGTGCTCCAGTTGCAGCCGGAGATCGTGATCAACAACCGCAACGGATTGCCAGGAGATTTTGCCACACCGGAGCAGCAAATCGTCGCCGACAGAAGCGGAAAGCCGTGGGAATCCTGCATGACCATCAACGACTGCTGGGGCTATTCAGCGGCCGACGACAATTGGAAGAGTGCTAAGACAATCTTGCGCAATCTGATTTCGTGTTCCAACAACGGAGGCAATTATCTGTTGAACATTGGACCGAAGGGCGACGGATCGATTCCTGATGGCAGCGTGCGGGTTCTCCGCGAAGTCGGAGAATGGCTGCAAACCAACGGGCACACGGTGTTTGAATCCGACGTGTGCCGGGTGCACTCCAACTACGCGTCGTATACGAGTAAAGGAAACACGCTGTACATGCATGTCTTCCGCTGGCCGGGAGATTACGTCGCCATCTCCGGCCTGCAGACCAAAGTGAAGTCGGCAAAACTGCTGATCACCGGCGAGCCGGTTGCCTTCGAGCAGGAGGAATTCCGTGTCCGCTTCACCGGTCTCCCGGTTGAGGCTCCTCAGTATCCCTTGACCACTATTCAGATCGAATTCGACACGGTGCCCAAGCAGGATATGATCCATGTGCGCGAGACGAGGCCTCGTTTGGGCGTATGACGCGCGCCCGCAATCACTCCACAATCTGGTAAATCACCTATGATCCAACATCGAATGTCCGTGCACTGGCAAATACTTGCGCTTTTCCTGATCCTTGTTGCTCCTCTCCCAGCGTTTTCAGCGTCGCCCCAAACTCAATGGGTCGGCACGTGGGCCTCGTCCCCGATTCACCCCAGCCATATACCCGATCCAAACCGGGTGCGCCCGGCCAACGCGCCCCCGCCGCCGCCACGAACCGACATCACCATCCGCGAGGTAGTGCGCGTCAGCACTGGAGGAGAGACGCTGCGGGTGCGTTTCTCCAACCTGGACGGCACCACTCCGCTCGTCATCGGGGCCGCGCAGATCGCGAAGACACAGCACGGATCCGCCATCCAGACGGCGACCGCTCGATCCCTCACCTTCCACGGAGAGGCTTCCATCTCCATCCCGGCCGGAGCTGTGGCCTTCAGCGATCCAGTTGCCTTCAGCCTCGCACCGGTATCGGACCTCACCGTCAGCTTCTATATCGCGAAGGCCTCCGATTTCGTGACGGAACATCAACTGGCCAGCGCATCCAGCTATCATGCGCCCGGAAATGTCGTTGCGAAGGAGGACCTGGATGCTCCCCTCATTCGCACCACCTGGGAGTATCTCAACGGAATCGACGTGCTGGCCCCGGGGAAGGCAGCCGCGATTGTCACCCTTGGCGACTCCATTACGGACGGCGCCTACTCAACGGCAAATGCCAATCAGCGCTGGCCCGATGAACTGGCGCGCCGGCTACAGGCTGACCCGAAGTACCAGCGTTTTTCCGTGCTCAACGAAGCGATCAGCGGGAACAAGCTGTTGATGGACGGCGCCGGCCCCAATTCTCTGGCGCGCTTCGACCGGGATATTCTTTCGCAAAGCGGCGTGAAGTACCTGATTATCATCGAGGGGATCAACGATATCGGGCACATGCAAACCGATCCCACCGACACCACCACGGCTGCGGACTTAATCCGCGCATTCGATCAAATGATTCTGCGCGCTCACGCCCACGGCATCGTCGTCATCGGTGGCACGCTTACGCCCTTTCATGGATCCACGCACTATTTCAGCGAAAAAACCGAGGCCGTTCGCATGGCCGTCAATCAATGGATCCGCACCAGCGGTAAGTTCGATGCTGTTATCGATTTTGACGCTGCCGTGCGCGACCCAGACCATCCGGACACGTTTCTTCCAGCGCTCGACCACGGAGACCACCTGCATCCAAACGACGCGGGCTATCGCGCGATGGGGGACTATATTGACCTCAGGCTATTTTCGCTAAAGCCACATACGCCGTAGCCGTGTGCGGCCTGCATTGGTCCGTGCGCCCGCTCAACCAAAGCGCCGACCGAATGTCGGATGCAGAATAATCTGATTATTTATATCCAGCGGTCGAACCCTGGTGATTCACCTATGCATGAAAGGAAGCGACACTATGAAGATCAACAGGCGTGAGGCCATGATTGCCATTGCCGGAGCGGCCGCGCTCTTCCATTCCCACGATTCGTTCGCGCAAGACTCTGCAGTCGAGATTGAAAAGGGACCATTTGACGGAACACGAGAGGGGCTGCAGGCATACCAGATTCCCGAGTGGTTCCGGAATGCCAAATTCGGTATCTGGTCGCACTGGGGGCCGCAGTCGGCGGCTGAGGACGGCGACTGGTACGCGCGCAACATCTATATCCAGGGCAGTCGGCAGAATAAGGACCATCTCGCGCGATTTGGCCATCCTTCGAAGTTCGGCCACAAAGATATCTGCAAGATGTGGACGGCTGACAAGTTCGATCCGGACCATCTGATTGGACTATACAAAAAAGCGGGTGCCAAGTACTTCATGAGCATGGGCGTCCATCATGACAACTTTGATCTCTGGGATTCGAAATACCAGCCCAGATGGAACGCTGTCGCTACGGGACCGAGGAAGGACATCGTAGGCCTCTGGAAGCAGGCCGCGCGGAAACAAGGCTTGAAGTTTGCCGTGAGCGAGCACCTGGCATTCAGCTACCTCTGGTGGACGGTCTCGCACCGCAGCGACCAGACTGGCCCGATGGCAGGCGTTCTCTACGATGGAGCGGACCCGCAGTACGCCGATCTCTATCACGAATACACAAAGGAATTCGTACAGCCAGCACCGGGCGAAGCCGCGGACGCAGTAGGCCGGCGCGTCGAGGTCCCGCTCGCGTGGAGGCAACACTACTTCTCCCGCATTAAGGACCTGATCGACAAACACCAGCCAGACCTGCTCTACAACGACGGCGGCCTTATCTATCCCGAAGTCAGTTACAAGTTGGTATCGCATCTCTACAACGTGAGTGCGAAGCTCCATGGCGGCCAAGTCGAGACTGTCTATAACAGCAAAGGACGAACCGATTGCGATACGGGAACCTGCGTGTTCGACCTAGAGCGCGGAGTCGCCGATAACATCCGTCCCAATGCCTGGCAAACCGACACCTGCGTCGGCGGATGGCACTATGACAAGGAGATTTATGAGCAAGGCAAGTACAAGTCACCGAAGCGGGTGATCGATTTGCTGGTCGATATTGTCAGCCGCAATGGCAACCTGATGTTGAACTTTCCCCTGCCGAACAGCGGCGAGCTGGATTCCGCGGAGTTGAAGATTCTGGACGAAATCACCCAGTGGATGGCGGTCAATAGCGAAGGGATCTATAGCACGCGGCCATGGAAGATCTTTGGCGACGGCCCCGCTACCCGTATCCCTGTCGTCAGCAACCAGCGATTCAACGAGAGCACTCGCAAGGATCTGACGGCTGAGGATGTCCGCTTCACCACCAAGGACGGTATCCTCTATGCCTTCGTCATGGGCTGGCCAAACCGAGAGGCTTCGATTCCGACGCTCGCCCTGGGCGGCGCGAACGATGTGCCCAGATTTCGCAACGTGGAGCTGCTGGGCCACAAGGGAAAACTGAAGTGGACTCAGGATGCCACGGCCCTCAAGATCCAGATGCCTGCTGAGAAACCGTCCGACCACGCCGTGACACTCAAGATTGCATTAGCCTGACACGCTGCCCGGCCGGTGGTTGCGAACGAGTGCATCGCGAAAGCCCTGACGGCGAAGGACTATCGCAACCAAAGTTGTGTCCGCTATTAACACCGGACACTCGGACCGGCCAACGAGAGCGCAGCTACTGCCGGAAGCGCGTGAGGTCATCTGGCAGGGATATCCCATTAGTTGGGGCGAAGGATCAATCGAGTCACTTCTTCTCGGCCCGGCATAACGTCAATCTCCATCGTGTCGTCGATACTTGTGTTCGATCGACTATGCGGGCGCCGGAGCTGAGTCCGGATGCTCGGAGATTCCGTGTATCAGAGGCAATTCGCTGGTCTATGTTCTCGCCGGGCTGGCCAATTGATCGCTGATTCAGGGGGTAATGGAGTCGGGAGCGGCGCGGCTGATGAGGATGCGCACGTCGCTGGAGTTGTTGATGGAGAACGCGGGCGGGGTGGTGGGCGCGGTGACGGCGACGAAATCGGCGCGGTGCACGTCGTCGAGGTAGAAGGACGGGCGCGGGTCGGGCGTTGCCGGGTGGACCTCGACGTGGCTCATCTCGATGTTCTTGAGGTGGCGCACGTAGAAGCCGTGTGCGGGAGTGATGCCGAACATGCCGGGCTCGGGGTATTTGGCTTCGTCCTCGGCGGGATGGACGTTGACGGTTTCGGGCGCGCCGCCGCCTGCGTTCTGCACATAGATATTGTCGAGCTTGACGTCCTCAATGTAGTAGCCGGGAATGCCGCTGAGGATGGAGCCGAAGCGCGCGGCGGTGTTGTAGCAATTGAGATTGGAGATGAGGACGCGGCGCAGGGTGCCGACCTTGGTGGAGTCGGCGGGGCCGCGCAGGCGCGCGCCGAGGCGCAGGAAGATGGGACAACTGGTGATGTCGCGCATGGTGATGTTGCTGACGGTGATGTCTTCGAGCAACGCGCCGTCGACGGTTTCGAGCGCGAGGCCCTGGGTGCCTTCGAAGACGCAGTTGGAGATGGCGATGTTGATAAATCCGCCGTTGGACTCGGTGCCGCACTTAATGCGGCCGCCGCCGGTGGATTGGCGCTTATAAGTGCCGTCGAGCAGCGTGCCGAGCTGCCAGCAGCCGGAGACGTAGCAGTTGGCGATGTTGACCTTCTCGGTGGGCCGCGCGTAGCCGAGCGCGAAGCTGGACTTGGGGCAGATGCCGTCGTCCCAGGGCGCGTTGACGAAGCAGTTGGTGACGCGGACGTTGCGGCAGCAGTCGATGTCCATGCCGTCGCGGTCGGTGTCGATCTTGAGGTTGTCGATGGTGAGGTTGTCGACTCCGGTGACGAGCATGCCGAAGTGACCGCCCTTGAGGATGGAGAAGTCGCGCAGGATGACGTTGTGGCAGTTCTTGAGGCCGATGACCTTATTGCCGACGCCAGCCTGCTCGGCGACGTACTTGGGATAGCCGCCGCGAGCGGGGCGGTCGGCGCCAAAGCTGAGACCTTTTCCCCAGAGCAGGCCGGGGCCGGTGATGGAGAAGTCGCTAATGCCGTCGCCCCAGAACAGCGAGTTGTGCCAGTGGTTATGGCCCCAGTCCTGGTACTGCTCCCAGGCGGAGTTGGGCTCGGCGGCGTCGTAGGTGCCGCCCATGTAGCCGGTGGTCTGGCCAGGCAGCGGGGACTCGGCGGCGATGATGGTACAGCCGCCGGAGAGATAGAGATCGACGTGGCTCTTGAGCCGGATGGAGAAGGAGACGTAGTTGCCGGCATTTGAACAAACGTTCCCGCCAGTATGCCGGGTCCTGCTTGGGAACGGCGCAGCACCAGAGCCTCCCGGCGCGGGTATTGTTCTTGGACGTTTCTTAGACATCAAGCCCTTGGTCCTGATTCCGCCGGCCTCTAGCGGCAGGGGGATAACGCATGGCTCGGGACGTGCGGCAAAGCCAATGACTCAGCCGCTCTTTCACCAGGCTAGGGTCCGATAACCCCCTAGAACATGGGATTGTAAAAGCAATTCCAGGAGGCGACAGTCATCACAGTCAATAGATCCGCGCCGCACTCATGCATTCGGAGAAGGCTAAAACACTGAGCCATTGCCCCATCCCCAAGGAACGGAGCTTCCCTGGCTTCACGCTGATCGAACTGCTGGTGGTCATCGCCATTATTGCCATCCTGGCGGCGCTGCTGCTGCCGGCCCTGGCGAAAGCCAAGGCCAAGGGACAGCGCATTAGCTGCCTGAACAATCTTCGCCAGGTGTCGCTCCTGTTCCCGGTCCTTGCGCTTGACGAGAATCACGATGTCTTCCCCGCCCATTTCAGCGACGACTACAACATTACCAACTTCTGGGCGTCCTTCATCGTGGGCAGCAGCACATGCCGCGTCGCATACTCGAACATTTTCCATTGCCCGGTGCTTTCCCATGCC
The DNA here is from genome assembly GCA_963787905.1 of uncultured Acidobacteriaceae bacterium. Lineage (GTDB taxonomy): Bacteria > Acidobacteriota > Terriglobia > Terriglobales > Acidobacteriaceae > Edaphobacter. The sequence continues at coordinate 29,562 of CAWBFL010000043.1, forward strand.
GAGAACGCCGACGGCATCACCTTTCAGTGGCAGTTCAACGCGTTGGGTTTGGGCTACGGCTACAACGCCTTCTTTCTTGGACTGGCACCTCATGCTTCACCGGAGGTTGATTGGGGCCTGAGTTCCTCGGCCTGGTTCAAGCGCACGCAGATTATACGCCCGACGGATTGTCTGCTGGTGGGAGATTGCCTGAAGAAGAACTACCCGAGCGCAAGCGGCGCCTACAGCTTGAACATCTGGTGGCCGAATGACTGGGCATGCAGCCAGGAGACCTCAACGAGGGTGTGGACACGTTTCGGCACACGCCCTACGGGGTGGTCGTCTTTACTGACGGACACAGCGAGGCGCGCAAGGACCAGAACGTCAACCCGCCGTACAGCGGCAGCCTGGTCAATGGCCGGTTCTGGGACCCCTTGGGGCGCCTGCAACGCTGAGCCGAGGCACTCATAGCGCCGCCTTCGCAGCAGGTTTTGGAGTCCCGCCTTCAGGCGGTTTTGGCACAGCATTGCCTAAAGGCGGGACTCGAAACAGAACTCCCGACGAGGCTCTTAGACGTTTCTTGGACATGCCTTCGCCCCGCTGGGGGAAGGGCGCTTACATAAGGAACAGAACCGAGCTCTCCCGTAAGGTCGAAGTCTGGAATGACGGGTGTTCACTTCAGGTGGAAATCAAAGTCTTACCTTTGCGCCAGCAAATCGGTGTCTGACTAGCTCGGTGGAAGCTAGCAGGCAGGCTTTTTGACTGACCAGCCCGCCCCAGTCTCTGCCTATCCTCTCCGTATCCCCTCCCCGATCCACACCGTCGTACTTCTAATAGCCTATTAGAGGTACCACGGTGTGGATCGGGAGGGGATACGGTGCGGTGCCGGTGAAATAGAGTGCGTAGGTGCAAGTGCCGATGGCTCAGGAACTTCCGGATCCAAGTCGCATGGGGCAGCGATTGGTTGGAGATCGGGCATGGCGGGTCTCGGCTCAGGAACGCGGGCCGAAGGACCGTGACTCTAGACATACCTGTAAGCACCTATGGCTGCGAGTTTTACTCCTTATGCAAGCGCCATTCCCCCGCCAGGACTAATGTCGGCAAGGCTTTCAGCCCTTCCCCCTAGAACGTGGTATTGTTGGTGTTCTCCGCGCCATTATAGTCGGTGGCGTGTTAGAGTTCAATCTCCATTCCAATTAACCCAAATAGATATGAAACACAAAAAGTTTAGGTTAGGCCTCTCCATCCTCGCGGGCGGATTGTCTTTCATCGGCGCCGCCAATGCCACCGATTTGATTGTCAACGGCAGTTTCGAGCTCCCTACGGATGGGTCCTGGAACTGGGCGCCTGAGGGCCATTGCGGGGATTGGAGCGGTAATCTGTGTTCGGGTGGCTCCAGCACATGCGCCAATGCCCTTGGGTGGCAGTGTTTCGCCCAATACAACTTCAGTCAGGCATATTATGCTGGCCCGCCCATTCCGGCTTCTGAGAATCCGGGCAGTTTTTACTCCTTCCGCCAAGCCACCGCCTGGGAGGATTCGGCAACACTCCCAGACTCCCCAGAGCGAAGCCGGGTTCATCGCCTTGAATATGGGACAATACGCCGCCTCCGAAACGGTGATGTTGACCGACGCCGTACTCGCTTCGGATATCGACGCAGGTGCGGGTCAATACACCTTCAGCGCCTGGCTGGCTTCCTATACCGCATACCCTGAACAGCCCTTCCTGGTCCTGCAGTTTTTCATACGCCGTCCGGCAAGCCGAATCCTGCAGACTTCATCAGCACCGCCGCGATCTTCGACCGGTGCACCAGCGCCAATGCGGTGGTGGACGCTAGCGGCAACACCAGCTTCCCATTCGACCTCTCCGGCGACCATAGCTGGATCAAATACGTCGCCACCGGCGTCATTCCCGCCAATGCGCGCCAGGCAACGGTCTTTATCACGCGCAGCCCCAACGCCTCTACGGGCGGCACTGACTCTGATGGCGCAGGCCATGCCAGTGCCCAAACTTACGTGGATCTGGTTAAACTGGACGTAACTGGCGCGACCTCCCACGTCGCACCCCCCAGCCAGACCGCCGCCCTAGGCAACACTGCCACTTTCTCCGTCGCGGTCAGCGGCACCGGTCTCACTTACCAATGGCAGCATAATGGGACAGACATTCCGGGCAAAACCGATTCGGCCTTGGTTTCTGGCACCGGTCAAAATGGCGGACGCCGGCTCCTGACGACGTCGTGGTGAACAGCTCCATTACCAGTGACCCGGCTACGCTGACGGTCATCCGTCCTCCAGTCTTCGTCACCGGCCAATGGGACTTCCTCCAGGGCAATCTGGCACCAACCTGCGGGTCTGCCCTGCAATACTACGACGCCGGCGCGCATACGATTACGGATTTCGGCACCACCACCCATTACGGCATCCCGAACATCAATGGCGTGCCTACCTCGGTGATGCACTTCAACCCCACCAGCTCCGAAACGGGCGGTTACACGTTGTCTCATGGGGCGGCAACCCCTGTCAATGCGTACACATTGATCTATGACGTCTATTATCCGGCCGGCTGGATCTTACCTGGCGAACCTTGTGGTCATTGGACGACTACGACAAAAGCGTGTGGATCGACGATTCCGACAACATTGGCGCCCAACTTTATGAGGGCAATGGCATTGTCACTGCCGGCTGGCACAGGCTGGCGCTCGCCTTCGACGTGACGGGAGCGCAGACGGGGACGGCCACGACGCCGGTGCTCGCCAAATTCGTTGATGGCGTTAAAGTCAGCAATGAGCTCCTCCCGACCTGGCCTGCGTTTTGGGATGATTATCAGTTCCCGATAACCGGCCCGTCGGGATCGCTCTTCAGGGACGGATGGAAAGACTCGGCGGAGACCTACGTCAGTAGCGTCCAGTTCAGCAATGGCCGGGCAGCCCGATGCCTACATCACGGCATTGGGCGGGCCAAGCGCCCTCAAGATCCCGGGAACGATCAAGGCGGGGTTGGTCAGCGGCGCGGTGACTGTCGTGTGGACGGGCGGTGTGGCTCTGGAACAGGCCGATTCCCCTCGCCGGGCTGTGGACGACAGTAGCTGGGACCGCCGGCCAGTCCACCTACACGCCTTCGCCTCTGAGCGCGGCGAAATTCTATCGCCCGCAGATACACTAGGCTGCGAGTTGGGCCGGTTCGGCGGACTCTGCTTCGCCGAACCGGACAACTTTGAAAAGTAACGGGATTATTCAAAAGCGTTAGCGGTTCGGAAGCCGGGTCCATTGGCCAGACATGGAGGGCGAGGCTTGCTTGCCCAAGGGTTTCATCTCACTCTTGCGCTTGTAAGTTATTAATGTCATTGGTGGTCAGGTTGCTGAACTCTGTCCAGCTTGGTCGCCCAATGTTATCTTTATGCGGCTTCTAACTGTGGGATTGGCTGCGGCGTGCCTCACGATAGCGAGCAATTGCGCCTGCGCCGGTCAGCTCCCCTTGGCTTCCGTCTGCTACTTCAACCCCTACCTAGGCCCCACCAACTGGGGCAATGGCGGGTCGGCGATTTACCAGAGCGGCGCGGCGGTCGTGCGCAACGCGGATGGCACGATTCCGGTGGACAACCTGGGCGGCACATATGCGCTCGTGCTCGATTCCGTCAACCCGCCTGGGGCGGGCAACGTGGAGTGCTTATTTCAAGATCAGCGGCAACCCTCTGAACTGGCTGCGCACCGGCACCAATCCCGCCATCCATTTGCGGCTTAAGTGGAGTGCCGTGCCCACCAACCTTGCGTGGAACATGACTGTGCGCATCCAGGCCGGACCCGTTTACTCCTCCGCGCCCAACGTGGATGTGTCGCTGAAATCCTATGTCACTACCCCCAGCAACACCTGGCAGGACATCCTCATCCCAGCCTCAGCTTTCCAGGCAGTTCGCTCCTCCGTTGACCTGACGCACGTGTGGGATATCGTGCTGCTCCCCACCGGCAGCTACAAGGACCATTGCACGCTCGACATTGCGGCCCTGGACCTGTGGCCTTCGGCGGCGCCGGCGCAGACCAACTACACCGAGTTCGTAAAGGTCAACCAGGTTGGCTATACCCCTCTGATGCCCTCCAAGATCGCTCTGGTGAGCTGGTCCACAAGCAACAGCGTCTCGCCCCCGCCAACGTGGTTCCAGGTTGTAAACATAGCCAACAGCCAGTCTGTTCTTCAGTAACCAGTTGATCCGGTTCATCCAGCCAAACGAATGGCAGGCGCCGGGGTGGACGCTTGATGGCGACGTGATTTACCAGGGTGACTTCGGCCCCTTGCGAACGCCGGGAACCTATCGTGTCGAGGCACCCGAAGGGGGCGAGCTCGCAAGACTTCAGCATCGCATCAACGTCTATCAGGGCCTGTTCCGGGACAGCCTGCGGTTCTTCTACTACTCCCGTTCCGGCGTGCCGATCGTTTCAGCCGTTCGCCGAGGGTTACACCCGCTCTGACATCCATTCCGAAACCACCAACGCGGCCTACAATTACGCTCCCGCCTACGGCCACTACAATTTCGGATCCCAGACCAGGCGGGACGTACACGGTTCCTGGTTTGATGCCGGCGACACCCACGTGGACGTGGTGAATACGGCGGTCGCCTGCTGGTTTTTGTCGACTACGATGCGTGACTTCGGCCCGAATGTGCCGCCTTACGCGTTGGATCTCCCGGAATCCAACTCGCAGCAAGGCGACCTTGTGCCATTGATTCTGGAACGCGCTGGACTGGTTGCAGCGCATGCAAAACCCCGATGGCAGTGTCTGTCTGTACGTGCTGGGCGTTCCCGACCAGGTATCGGATACCAGTTCCTTTCGGCTGCCTGTGCCGCCGGACCTTTGCCAAGGCTTACGCCGTGCTGGGCAGTACTCTCCCGCCCGCGCAGGCCTCCAACCTCCTTTACTGGCCCGCCTGT
>CAWBFL010000044.1:0-26330 GCA_963787905.1 uncultured Acidobacteriaceae bacterium
TGTGTATGCATACCTGGACCGGTACGTACTCTTCACCATGGGCGTAGCCGAAATCGGCCGCAGTGCCGAAGGCTTTCTCTTCGGCTGCGAGTTCCTGTGCGAGCTGATCGCGGCTCCTGAGTTTGCGTGGCCAGTCTGCGAGCGCCCACTGGCCGAAGGAATCGAGCATCGGGCCCGCTTCGAGGAACTTCGATCCCTCGTCCTGATGAGAGAGATGCACATTGCGCAGCTCGATGGCGGGCCGGTTGAGCGGGTACTCCATCGCAATGCCGATGGACTCGACAGCTTGGAGATCTCCCCATGGTCCCCAAACAGAGTACCAGCAGCAGTCGGTGCGCCGGTTTTGCGCGGAGGCGAGATCGTTGCCCCGCGAATCCCGACCGATAAAGTACTGCAGCGGAATGGAAGCGCGCAGCCACGCGTTTTGCCCAAAACCGATGATGGAGACGGAGCGCGGGCCGTGGGCCGTGTAGGCCCAGAGCAAGAGCCGCTGAGGCGAACTCATTCGCATCTCCATGACCAGATGCGAGTACGCTGACAGGTCCGCGGGAGATTGCTGGCCGAGCTCTCGCATCGGGATCTGCAACTCCGACCAGACTCCGTCAAATACGAATCGCCGCACTGCAGCAACAGCGGGGACATCGGGTGAGGTTTGCGGCGGAACAGCGAAGGCCCGGGCGCCGGCGACGACCGGTACCGCTCCGGCAAGAAGTTTGATCGCATGGCGGCGGCTGACGTTCATGACTTGCGCCTCTGGGGAGGGGACCGAATGACTCAACCGACTTGGCGGATGGCTGCAGCGGAGTGAGCTTGTCCGTATCCCGCACACAAATGCGCTCAAGTCGATTCGTAGGAATTGTATGCCAGAAATCCGCCTGCGGGATTCAATGAAAATCGAGGCGAAAATGAGGACGGTTGAAAGCCGCCAACGCAGTCTCGAATCGGGCGTGGGGCACGCTTGGCACGCGGGCTGCCTATTGCGTGCGGGGCTTGCGCAGGACCTTTCCAGCGCGTACCTGGCCAATCTGGCCGGAGTCGAGAACCAGCTGTCCATTGATCAGCACTTGCTCGATGCCTTCGGGAAACTGGATGGGATCGACGAAGGTTCCCTTGTCGAGGATCGTGCCGGGATCGAAGACGACGATGTCGGCGAAGTTTCCGGGGGCCAGCAGACCACGTCGCTCGAAGCCAAACACCTCGGCCGGCTTGGACGTCATCTTGCGAACCGCTTCCTCGAGAGTCAACGCTTTTTCTTCGCGAACGTACTTGCCCAGAACCCGTGGAAACGATCCGAAGACGCGGGGATGCGGCTTGCCGCCCAATAGGCCGTCGGTGCAGACATTCTGTTCGGGCCGCGCGAGGAAGCGGACGACGTGTTCCTCGGTGCCATAGAAATCGACCATGCCGACTGCGTTCTCCTCGGCGAGCAAAAGGTCGAATGCGGCGTCGTAGGGGTTCGTGCAGCGGATTTCCGCAATTTGCTGAAGGCTCTTGCCGACGAGCTCCTGGTTCGCGGCGGTCTTCACGCTGGTGACGAAGATCTGGTCGAAGCCGGCGAAATCGACGAAGTTGTCCCAGCCGGGGATGCCGCGCTCGATATCGTCGATCATGCGCTGGCGCAACTCGGGGCTTTGCAGCCGCTGCAGCAGCTTGTCGGTGCCTCCGTCGTGCACCCAGGGCGGAAGAATTACACCCAGCATGGTGCTGCCGGCGACGTAGGGATATTGGTCGAACGAGGTGCGAATACCTTCGGCGGAGGCGCTCTCCAGCAACGCAACGACCTGATCAATGAGTGGCCAGTTCTTGCGGCCGCACACCTTGAAGTGGGAGAAGTGGACCTTCACGCCGGACCTGCGCCCGATCTCAATCACTTCTTCCATCGACGCGAGGATGGTGTCGGCTTCGCTGCGTTGATGCACGACGAACACGCCATCGAATTCCGCGACCACCTTGCACAGCTCGATCAGTTCGGCGGTTTCCGCGTAGGCGCAGGGCATATAGATGAGGCCGGTGGAGAGGCCGAATGCGCCGACTTCCATCTCGCGACGGGTGATATCGCGCATGCGGGCAAGTTCCTGCGGCGAAGGCCTGCGGTTGTCCAGCCCCATGGCCTCCATGCGGATGTTGCCATGGGGAACGAGATAGCTCTCGTTGAGGCCGACGCCGTTGGCTTCGAGCGCCTGCAGATAGCCGTCGGTCGTCTCGTAGTCCCAACCCAGCTCGTCGCTCTCGCCATCCAGTCCCGCGAGATTCTTGCGCCATGGCGAGATGTACTTTTTCGGCAGCGGCGCCATGGAGATTCCATCCTGGCCGAGCAATTCAGTGGTGATGCCTTGACGGACCTTGGCCTCGACATAGGGGTTGACCATGACCTCGAGGTCAGAGTGGCTGTGGGTGTCGATGAAGCCGGGCGCCACGATCATGCCGCGAGCGTCGATGACACGATCGAACGCGCCGTCGTCGGGCACATTGCCGATGGCGGCTATCAGTTCGTCCTCGATGACGAGGCTGGCTGCGAATCGGGGCTTTCCGCTGCCGTCGACAATGCTGCCATTCTTGATCAGGGTTTTCATGATTGCTCAGCCTCTCTGAAACACTGCGCGCTGGATTCCGTAGTAGCCCTCGGCGGCTTGCAGCAGTTGGTCGACCTCGATGTATTCGTCGATGGTGTGCGCGAGATTCTCTCGCGAGGGGCCGAAGCCGACGGTCGGGATGCCGGCTTCGCCCGCGTAGTGACTGCCGTTAGTGCAGAAGGAGTATTGGGTTATCTCCGGCTGGAGGCCGACGCTACGCAGACCGGCGAGTGCGGTTTGGACGAAGTCGACTTCTTGATCGAAGACCCATCCGGGGAAGAATCGTTCGCCGCGAATCTCTGCGCCCGTATAGCAGTGCTCGATGCCTGCGGCAAAGTGGACCGTGGCGTCGAATTGTGGGTCGCGGGCTTTAAGTTCGTCGATCAAGGAGAGCAAGGGCTGCAGCACCGACTCCCTGGTCTCGCCAACCAGCAAGCGGCGATCGTAGGTCGCGCGGCAGTAGTCGGGCACGACCGAGGCGCCGGGATAGGGTGAGGACTTGATGTCGGTGAGTTCGAGAATGCCTTCGCCAAGAATGGGATGCATTGGGGCGGCGAGTTTGGCGATTTCGCGAATGAGTGCGGCCATTTTGTAAACGGCGTTGATCCCGGCGCGCGGATTGGCGGAGTGCGCGGGCTTGCCGAATGTCTCGACAACGATTTCGGCGCGGCCACGCTGTCCGCGATTCAGGTTGAGCTCGGAGGACTCGCCGATGACGACGCAGTCCGGGTGAATGCGCTCCGTGATTGTTCTTGCGGCGATGCCCTCGAAGCATTCTTCGTGAACTACGCCAGAGACATAAATGTCGCCCGCGAAATCCCGCTGGGTGTCCTCGGTAAAGAAGGCGGCGGCCGCCATCATGGCAGCGACGGCGCCCTTCATGTCGGAGGATCCGCGGCCATAAATTCTTCCGCCAACGATTTCGCCGCCAAATGGATCGTGCGTCCATCTGGATGGATCGGGGACCGGGACCACATCGATATGCCCATCCAACAAGAGCACCTTGCCGCGGCGATTCCCGCGAATGCCCCAGAATGCTGCCGTAGGAGTCAATTAATACTTCGTCGAATCCCCATTCCTCGAAGGCATGTTTCATGCGGTCGACGACGAGCGCCTTCATGCCCTGAGTAACTCTGCTTTTGGATAAGCGCCTGGCACAAGATGAATGACCTGGTCGCGCCGCTCGGCGGTTAACATCGCTTGGATGCTCCTTCTCGCGCAGACCCTCTTCGGCTGTAGGGCGTGCTCCTTAAGGGGAAGGCTGTTGCGCAACTGGCCGTCCCGCAGAAAATAGGCGCATGCAATGGCTGGGGCCGTTGTGACCATCACGATTTCGCCGACGCCCTTGGCACCATAGGCGAGCGTGGCGTCATTCTTTTCGATGATGATCGACTGTATCTCCGGCACCTGCGTTGAGCGCAGCAGCCCCAGCGTGCCGAGGGTGACGACGGGCGCGCCATTGCGCACTTGAAAATCCTCGGTCAGCGCATAGCCCATCCCCATGACGACACCGCCCTCGATCTGGCCCTCGATGCCGTTCGGGTTGATGGCCTTGCCCACGTCATGCGCGGCAACGACTTTCGCGACGCGGCCCTCGTCATCCAGCAGCACTACCTGGGTGGCGTACCCATACGCAACATGGCTCATCCGGTTGGGCTTGCCAGAGGTCATTGGATCAGTAACGCAGTCGTACTCGCGATAGAACTCCTGGCCTTCCAAGTCGGCGAGCGAATGGGCGCAAAGTTCCTGCCGCAGTGCGGCGGCGGCGCGACGGGCAGCTTCGCCGGTGATCAAGGTTTGACGCGACGCGGTACTGGTGCCGCTATTCGGGGTCACCATCGTGTCCGGCTCGTGCACGCGGATTGCGGACCTGGGCAGGCCGCTGGCTTCAGCGACAATCTGCAGCAGGACGGTGGCCAATCCCTGTCCCATGCAGGCCGCGCTGGTGCAGACGATGACCTTGCCGCCTTTGATTTTCAGCTTGACCCGGCCGACATCCGGCACGCCTACGCCCTTGCCGCTATTCTTGAAGGCGCACGCAATGCCCGCGTTGGGATGTGCGTCGATGACAGGCTTGACGGCCAGCAGAGTCTCCTTCAGCGCGGTACCCGCATCGGCGATCTGACCGTTGGAAAGCACCCCGCCGGGCTCGATGGCGTTGCGAAAACGAATCTCCCACGGAGAGATGCCGACGCGCGCTGCCAGCAGGTTCAGGTTGCTCTCCATGGCGAAGCAGGTTTGGGTAACGCCAAAGCCGCGAAACGCTCCGGAAGGAATGTTGTTGGTGTAGATTGCGCGGCCTTCGATATCGACGTTGTCGATCTGGTAGGGTCCGGCCGCGTGGGTGCAGGCGCGCTGCAGCACCGGGCCGCCGAGGGAGGCGTATGCTCCGGTGTCCGCAACGATGCGCGCGCGCACGGCGGTGATCCTGCCTTCCGCATCGCACGCGGTGGTGAGATCGATCTCCATTGGATGGCGCTTGGGATGAACGCGGAAACTTTCCGCGCGGGTGAAGGTCAACCTGACTGGACGTCCGCTGTGCCAAGACAGCAAAGCCGCGTGGTGCTGCACGGAGAGGTCTTCCTTGCCGCCGAATCCTCCGCCCACGAGCTTGCTGATGACGCGGACCTTCTCGCCGGGAACGCCCAGCATCTCGACGATGCCGTGATGATCGTCGTAAACTCCCTGGCCGGCGGTGTAAACCGTCAGCGAACGGTCTGCGGACGGAACGGCAAGCGCGCTCTCCGGCTCGAGGAACGCGTGCTCCTGGCGCGGGGTGGAGTAGTGCTGCGTGACCACATGCTTCGCTGCGGCGATTGCCTGATCGACATCGCCACGCTTCATCACCGTTTCCGAGAGCAGGTTGCCCTTGGGATGCAGGCGGGGTGCGCCCTCGGTCATCGCGGCCTCCGGAGACAGGAGAGGAACGAGTTCCGCGTAGTCGACGCGAATCAGTGCGAGTGCTTTGCGCGCGGCCTCCTTCGTCTCGGCTGCGAGCACCACCAGCGCATCACCCACATAGCGCGTCTCTTCGCCCTCGGCAATCATTACCGGCCAATCGTGAACGATGTGCCCCAGCAGGCGCTCGCCGGGAACATCCCCTGCCGTCAGCACGACGGCCACGCCGGGAGAGGCCTGCGCGGCGGAGATATCGATCTTCTTCACCAGCGCCCGCGGAAACTCCGCTCGCAGCACGGCACCGTGGAGCATACCTGGCACCTGCATGTCGTCGACAAACTCGCCGGTGCCGAGCAGCTTCTCGGTGGAATCCACGCGGACGGTGCGCGCGCCAACCCTGCCGGTAGTGTCGGCCGGTACGGGAATCTCGTTGCGGTTAAGAGCTTCGGCCGCCAGATGGATCGCGCGCTCGATCTTCACGTAGCCCGTGCAACGGCAGAGATTGTAACGAATTGCGGACTTTATATCAGACGGGGTTGGAGCGGGATTGCGATCCAGGAGGGACTTGGCGCTGATGACCACGCCGGGCATGCAAAACCCGCATTGCACCGCGCCCACCTCGCCAAAGGCCCATGCATACGCATCGCGTTCGCGCGCAGGGACTCCCTCCATGGTCGTGACGGCCTTGCCTTGGACCTTGGCCGTGGTCAGCTTGCAGGCCCGCAGCGCTTTTCCGTCCACCAGCACGGAACAGGAGCCGCAGACGCCTTCGGCGCAGCCGTCCTTCACCGAAGTCAGGCGAGCGTCTTCGCGCAGATACTCCATCAGGTTTTTGTCATCGGCAACCGCGACGGCATTCTGATTCAGCGTGAAGTGAAACATCCCTGTAACTCCCTGCCCTTAGACAGCAGCAACCAGGTTGCTTTGCCGGGCCGCGACGATCTTCCCGTTGTATTCCGGCACTTTCGCGTACTGGGCGTCCCAGAAATCCTGACCGCGCATGGTGTCCAGATATTCTTTCGTGTAACCAAACGGGATCCAGTCGTTCTCTTTTTGCCGGAAGATGCGCTCTTTTGCCGCGGGATTGCGGAAATCGAAGACATGATTGTCGGTTGCGCCGAGGAAGATATCGTGCGTCCACCGATCCAACACGGCCGGGCCGAGCTCGAGATAGCGGCCGTTCAACTCTTCGAGGACAGAGTTGTAGCGGTCGAATCCATCGGTCGCGATGGTGACGATGTTGTCCCCGGGGCCGAGGCGCAGGAACTTCGCCAGTTTGATGGCACCGAGCACGTTACAAATTCCGGATGGCCCAAATACGTCGCGCAGGCCGAGGGCAAAGTCACGGGCTACGCCCATTTTGACCAGAGCATCCGCGCCGTCGTGAAAGATCTTCACGCCCTGCACCGTCTCTTCATCCTTGATGAGGATCACAAAGTCGGTGTTGAGCACGTTATGAATCAACGTACACATCTTGTCGCCAATGCCTTCGATGCGATGCTGGCCGCGCCCGCCGTTGGCCAGCGTCGAACACTCGTAAGGTTCGAGCGCCGCGATTTTCGCTTCGGGGAAGGCTGCCTTGATCTGGTCTCCGGCCGCGAGCGTACCTGCAGACCCCGGCGCGGAGGTGAAGCCGGCGATGCGTCCGTTGCCAATTCCCTTCACTGCGTCGATTGCACTGTTGCCGGTGACATGGCGGTGAAAACGGTAGTTGGGAAAGAGTTCGAACTGGGCCAGCGCCTTGTTCTTTGGATCCTTCATCAGCTCGCGCGTCTTCTCGAGCGTGAGGATGACGTCCGACTCGGAGCCGGGCGTCAGTTCCAACTCGCCGCCATACCTGCGGATGCGCTCGTAGCGCTCCTTGCTCATGGTGTCGGGCATGATAACGATGGCGCGGAAGCCGAGCAGGCGGGAGATGTAGGCAGTGCCGATGCCGAAGTTTCCCGTCGATGGACCAAGGATGGTGTGCTCACCAGGAACGATCTCTCCGTCGACCAGGCCTTCGATGAGGGTGCTGTATGCGGGGCCAACCTTGTGCGACCCGGATGGGAATCCGCAACCGAGCAGGACCACGATGTTGGCTTCGATGCCGGTCAGCGCTGGAGGCAACACCAGCTTGCGCACCTGATTGGCCGCGTCTTTCCAGGTGATATTGAACAGGTTGACCGGATCGAGTTCATCCCGCTGCAAGGCGGCCAGAGCTCGCGCGCGAAGGTCGCGATCGAGCAAGCCCGGATTGAGCATTTCGTCGTAGTTCGGACCCAATGGGAATTTCTGCCATCTTCAAATTCCTTCCTTCATTGCAGTGCGTGAATCGCAGGGAGATGAAGCCGGCGGTCGCCATCGATGGATGCACGAACTTCATCCATCTGGGGACGAATGGAGACCGGCTGCCCCGCTGCGCGAGTTGCACTTGAAATGTCTTTTAGACCGTTGCCGGTCATGATGAGCGCGACGCTCTCCGAGGACCCGACGATGCCGAGCTCGCGGGCGTGCCTGATGCCGGCGGCGCCGGCGACTCCCGCCGGCTCACCGAATACACCTGCCATGCGTGCCAGCTGGGGAATCGACTGGAGGATCTCTTCGTCGGAGACGGAGACGAAAGCGCCGCCGGACTCGGTGACTGCGTTGATTGCCTTGGCGAAGTTTCGCGGATGGCCAACGGCGATGGAGTCTGCCAAGGTGATGGCATCGCAGGGCGACAGGCCGCGGTGCTCGCGCCAGGCGGTGACGAAGGGCTTGCAGCCTTCGGCCTGAACGCCGAGCAGACCGGCAGACACGGGAGAAGACCGAGCAGATGCATCTCGCGCAAGCCTTTCCATAGGCCGCCAATGGTGCATCCATCGCCGACGGAGACGACAACCCAATCGGGGAAACTGCCCGGGGTGAGCGCGAGGAACTGCTCGGCGAGCTCAAGCGCGACCGTCTTCTTGCCTTCAATGAGGTAGGGATTGATGGCGCAGTTGCGGTTGTACCAGCCAAACTCCGCGCTGGCCTGCATGCACAGCTCCCAGGCCTGGTCGTAGGTTCCCTGCACGGAAAACACCTGCGCGCCGTAAACGAGCAGCTGGGCCAGCTTGGCCTGGGCGCGCGCGCCGGCACAAAGATGGTTGCGGGAATTCCGGCAGCCGCGGCAAACCCGGCCAGCGAAGAAGCGGCGTTGCCGGTGGATGCGCAGGCAACTCTCGCGGCCCGTTGCTCGAGCGCTTTCACAACGGCGATCGCGCTGGCGCGATCTTTGAAGGATGCCGTCGGATTGCGGCCTTCGTCCTTGACCCAGCAGCGGGCGACACCGAGCTCGGCGGCCAATCTGGGGGCGTCATACACGGGCGTCCAGCCAACCTGAAGGTTCGGGATGAGGGTTTTGTCCGCGATCGGTAGCAGGGGAAGGTAGCGCCACATCGAGCGACCGGAATCGGCGGCGAGTGCGGCGGGGTCCAGTACTTTGCTTATCGATGCGTAGTCGTACACCACGTCCAGGATGCCGTCGGTCGAGCCGCACGCCGGGCAGAAGTAGGCCACGTCCTTGGTGTTGTACTCGCGCGCGCAATGCACGCATCGAAGCCCGGTGACGTAATTCATGCTTGCCTCATCCGCCTGCAAATCTCTGCGCCGATCCACTACTGCGCCATAGCCAGTGCCCCACGCTTGCAGCGGCTCACACACAGGCCGCAGGTAAAACACTTTTCCTTGTCGATCAGCAGTGCCTCGTCCCGGGAGATGGCGCCGTAGGGGCAACTGATCGCGCATAAGCCGCAGAGCGAACACCGCTCCATGTCGACATCGGGCACTCGTTCGGCCTTGGGCGCTCCGCGTTCGGCCATGCGGCGCAGAGTGAGTCCCTTGATCTCGTCCAGCGGACTGGTAGCCGTGTTGATCGAGAAACGCGTCCAGTTCGCGGGCGATTTTTCCATACACGGTTGGCCCGCGCAGGATCGCCTCGGTGCAGACCTGCACGGCCGACGCACCTACCATGAACATCTCGGCTGCGTCGCGGCCGTTGACGATGCCGCCGACGCCGAAGATGGGGATTTTGACCACACGCGCCGCGTCGTAGATGCAGCGTAAGGCCAGCGGTTTGATGGCCGCGCCCGACAGCCAGCCATAGCCCTCCCTGCTGCCCATCAGGGGCAGCCCGGTTTCGAGATCGATGCTGAGGCAGGGCCCGAAGGAGTTGATCATCACCAGGCCGTCGGCGCCGGCCTGCTCCAGAGCAACGGCGATCTCCTGAATGTTCGGGTGCGGGCTCAACTTCATGAAAACGGGAACGTCGACCGCGGCCTTCGCCGCCTGCAGGGCAAGGATGATGGGCGAGATATCGTTGCCGACGTAATGGGTGGAGAGTTCAAGAGCGTCGGCAAATGGCTTGACCAGCGGTGCGAGTTCGCGGATCTGATCGGCGGTGTATCCGAGGCCGACAATCACGGGCAGGCCGGTGGCGCGGGCCAAGTCATATTCCTTTTCGATCCACTGTTCCTTTGGCAGCTCCGACCACAGCTCCGTATTGAGAAAGCCGCCGCGAATCTCCGCCATGCACGGGCGCGGGACCTCCGCGGGGACCACCGAAATGGTCTTGGTGACAAGGCCGCCGGCGCCGCCGCGCGCAGCAGCCTGTAGCATCGCGCCGTCCTTGGACGGCGGTCCCGCAGCCGGCAGAATCGGGTTCGCGAATTCAAGCCCGCAGATGGTTACGCTTAGATTTGCCATCGCACTCCGCCAAATCGAATCGGCAGGCGTTTCGCAACCGGCCTGCCGTCCCGCATCGTGTGACCCAGGGAGATTCGTGTTCGCGGCTGGCGATTGCCGGGTGAAGAATCGCCAGTATCCATATAAGCCGCACTTTGATTGTTCCGCAGCTCTTTCGAGTCCGGCAGTGATGCTGGTCACAATGCAGGCGTGGCGTCTTCACTAGAATCTCTGGGTATGGCAGAATCCTCCGTCCTGTTGGTCGGAAATGGCTGGCTGATCACGCGCGACGAGAGCCGGCCGCTGATTGAGGATGGGTGTGTCGCCATCGAGCACGGCGTGATTGCCGGGGTGGGTAAGACGGATGAGTTGCAGCAGATGTATCCCGAGGCGCGACTGATCGACGCCCGGGGCCGGTTGATCATGCCCGGACTGATCAACCCGCATATGCATCTGTACAGCACGTTTGCTCGCGGGATGGCGCTGAAGGACGAGGCGCCGGACAACTTCGTGCACATCCTGGAGCGGCTGTGGTGGCGCCTGGATAAGGTGCTGAACCTGGACGACGTCTACCTGAGCGCCATGGTGGCGATGATCGACTGCATCCGCAACGGCACCACCACGATATTCGACCATCACTCCAGCCCCGGCGCGGTCGCCGGCAGCCTGACGCGCATTGCGGAGGCCGCGCACCAGACCGGCCTGCGCAGCTGCCTCTGCTACGAGGTGACGGATCGCGAGGGCGCAGAGGTCGCCGACCTGAGCATTGAGGAAAACCGCGCGTTCCTCCGATATTGCAAGGAATCCGGGGACAAGCTGCTGCGGGGACTCTTCGGGCTCCACGCCTCCTTCACCATCGGCGACAGGACGATGGAGCGCTGCACCGAGGCTGCCGCGGAGTTCGGCGCGGGGTTCCACATCCACGTGGCCGAAGCCGCGTCGGACCAAGTCCAATGCCAGATGGAGCACGGCAAGCGGGTGGTGAAGCGGTTACACGATCTCGGCATACTGGGCAGCAGAAGCATCGCCGCCCACTGCGTGCACGTTGACTCGAGCGAGATGGAGCTGCTGAAGGCGACGCGGACCAACGTCATTCATAATCCGGAATCCAATATGGGGAATGCGGTCGGCTGCGCGCCGGCGCTGGAGATGCTCGCGCGCGGCGTGCGAGTCGGGCTGGGCAGCGACGGCTATACCTGCGACATGTTCGAATCGCTCAAGGTGGCGAACCTGCTGCACAAGCACCAGGCCGGCCAGCCGAGCGCGGGCTGGGCTGAGCCGCCGGCAATGCTGTTTGCGGAGAACGCGCGCATTGCAAGCGATTGCTACGGCCGCACCGTGGGCAAGCTGATTCCGGGCGCGCTGGCCGACCTCATCGTAGTGGATTACGACGCGCCAACTCCCATGGCTGGGTCGAACACCGACAGCCATATTCTGTTCGGTGTCTCCGGCCGATGCGTCGAAACGACGATCATCGGCGGGCGGATCGTGATGCAGGATCGCAAGCTGCTGGCAATCGACGAGCGGGAGATCATGGCGAAGGCACGCGCCGCTGCGGCGAGGTTGTGGGAGCGATTTTGACGCGGCAGGTATTGCCCATGGCGTCAACCCCTGGGAGCTTACCCGTTAGCGATCGTCCGCGAGAACCTTCTTCCAGTTAGACTGGCTTGGCAGGGCGCAAGCCGCATGCTCCCCGGCCAGCCACACGCGTGACCTCAATCAATCCATTCCGGCCGTCGCAGCGCCGCCTGCGGATTGCGTGGTTGCTGTCGCTGGGCGTGCTGGTCAACTACTTCGACCGGGTCAATCTGTCGGTTTCGCATGCGGCGCTGATTACCAGCTTCGGGATCACCGACGTCGCATTTGGATATCTTTCGGGTGCGTACAACTGGACCTATGCTCTCTGCCAGCTTCCCGTCGGGGTGCTGCTGGATCGCTTCGGGATCCGTCGCATTGGCCGCATCAGCACCTTCCTGTGGAGCATCGCTTCCTTCGGCGCTGCGGTGACTCCCAGCCTCGGAGGATTCTTCGGGGCGCGGTTTCTGCTGGGAGTGGGCGAGGCGCCGACCTTCCCTGCCAATGCCAAGGCAATCGGTCAGTGGTTTCCGCCCAAGGAGCGGAGCTTTGCCACGGCCATCTTCGATTCGGCAGCGAAGTTCGCGTCGGCGATTGGCGTGCCCCTGATCGGGATCGTGCTGCTGAAGGTAGGTTGGCGCTGGAGCTTCGCCGCTACCGGATTCGTCAGCTTCGCCTACTTCCTGTTGTTCTGGCGGGTGTACCGCGATCCGCAGGACGATCCGAAACTGACCGACGCGGAACGCGCGCACATCGCGGAACACGTAGAGCCGGACCCGCGGCAGGCGGCGCACCCGGCGGCGTCGCTCGGCTACCTGCTGCGCCAGCGCAAGGTGCTGGGACTGGCGGTGGGATTTGGATCGTACAACTACGTCTTCTATCTTCTGCTGACGTGGCTGCCCAGCTATCTCTCCGCCGCGCTGCACATCGATCTGCTGCATTCCTTTCTGTACACCGGCGTCCCCTGGCTGTTTGCCACGGCGACCGACCTGAGCGGCGGATGGCTGGCGGACTTCCTGATCCACCGCGGCTGGGATGCGAGCCGCGTGCGCAAGACCATCATCGTTTGCGGGACGGCGTTCGGCCTGGGCATTGTTGGCGCGGCGCACGCCCACACGGCCACGCGCGCACTGGTCTGGATCAGCATCTCAATCGGCGGCCTGGCGGCCGCGGCCCCGGTAGGGTGGTCGGTGCCGTCCATGATTGCGCCGCGCGGCAGCGTCGGCAGCGTGGGCGGCATCGTCAATTTCTCGAATCAGCTTTCGGGTATCGCCGCTCCGATCATCACCGGATATGTTGTAGCGGCGACGCACTCGTACGCGTGGGCGTTCGGTATTGCCGGGATCTATCTGTTGATTGGGCATCGCGAGCTACATTTTCCTGCTGGGTAGAATCGAACCAATTCCGGAAGAGGTATCCGGCGCGGCTTAGCGAGCCGGGTCGACGGTAGCGCGGGTTGAGCCGGTGGAGATGCCGCCGTCGACCAGCAGCGTTTGGCCGGTGACATAGCGGCTGGCCTCGGAGGCGAGAAAGACGATTGGTCCCTCAAGATCGCGCGGTTCGCCGGGACGCTTGAGCGGGAATGCGCTCGACGAGATAGTCGACCCAGCTCTGATGCTGGTACAGCACATCATTCTGCGCGGTGTGAAACCATCCGGGCGCGAGGCAGTTGACTGTGATGCCGTGCCTGCCCCAGTCGTCGGCGAGGCTCATGGTGAGTTGCCGGATGCCTCCGCGGCTGGCGCCATAGGGAGCCAATCCGGGATAACCGAAGACGCTGGTGACCGATCCGATGTTGACAATGCGGCCATATCCGAACGGAACCATGCGGCGGGCGATCTGCTGGGCCACGAAAAAGCTGCCGCGGAGATTGGTGTCCAGGATCAGGTTCCAGTCGTCCCAGGTCACTTCGAGCGCGGGTTTGCGCACGTTGCAGCCGGCGTTATTAACCAGGATGTGGATCTGACCGCATGCGGATTCGGCCGCGGCAGACATGCGTTCGATGCTGGACTGGTCGCGAACGTCGAGATCGAGCGTTGTCACTTTGCGCCCCATCGCTGCGATCTCTGACGCGAAGGAGGACAGGTCTGCGCGCTTGCGGCTGGTGAGGACCAGGTCGGCCCCGGCCTGCGCCAGCGCGCGCGCGAAGATTTGTCCAAGGCCGCGGCTCGCGCCGGTAACCAGCGCCGTCTGCCCGCTCAGATTGAAGACTGATTCGCTCATCGGCTCGAACCCGGCTCTCTCGGATCGAGAATAACCTTCATCAGGTTGGGCTCGTGCGCGTAGAGCCGCTCGAACCACTGCGGCCCGTCGTGCAGCGGCGCGACGGCGGAGATCATGGGCGCAACCTTGATTCTTCCGCTCGCGACCATTTCCATGGCCTCAGGATATTCTCCGGCAGAGGCGCAGGATCCCTGCAGGCGGATCTGCCGGGTCACGATCTTTTGCAGAGGAACCGGAACCTGCGCTGCGATGTTGCCGATCAGCGTCACCGTGCCTCCTTTGCGCACGCAGTCGATCGCGGTCAGGACCGTTTCACTACGGCCCACCGCTTCGAACACGACATCCACTCCACGGCCGCCGGTGACGGCAAGAATCTGGCGGACGAGTTCGGACTCGGAGGCATGGAGGGTTTCGGCCGCACCCAGAGTCGCAGCCAGCTTCAGGCGGGTCGCGTCCACATCGGCGACGATCAGTCGCGAGCAGCCGGCCGCCCGAGCAGCCTGCAGCACCAGCAGTCCGATCATGCCGGCGCCGATAACAAGGGCCGTTTCGCCACCTTTGATCTGCGAGAGCTTGACGGCGTGCAACGCGACCGAAACGGCCTCGAGCATGGCCGCATCCGCGAAGGAGAGCGATGGCGGCAGCTTGTAAACGATGTACTCGGGCACGGCGATGTACTCGGCAAATGCACCGGCCCGGCGGTATTCTCCGCAGGAAACGCCGACCACCTGACGGTCCTCACAAAGATTGACTTCGCCGCGAAGACAGAACTCGCACTTTGCACAGTAGACAGTGGAGTCGAAGGTGACGCGGTCGCCGGGCGCGATGGACGTTACCTCCGCACCCACCGCGGCCACGACGCCGGCAGCTTCGTGTCCCATGACGATGGGCGGAATCCGGCGGCCGGAGGAGCCATCGTAGCCGTGGACGTCGCTGCCGCAGATGCCGCATGCGGCCACCTGGATCAAGATCTCCCTGGGACCGAAAGCCGGTGTGGGCAGATCTTCGATGGCGAATTGCCGGTACTCGGACAGAATCAACGCATTCATATCTGGAGTTGCGACCCTCGTTCCATGATACGACCGTCCGCCGGGCTTCACCTTGATGGCGGCCTGGTTGCGGCTGGGGCATCGGCGATCGCCACGAAACCTCAGGGATGAATCAGGTCAGAGAGCAGCCGCAAAGGGCGCAGCATGCGGACCTGCCATTTTCGACGCAGCCCGAAGCGGGCGGCGAAGGCGTAGTCGGGTTCGATGACGCGGCCGGAGAGGATGCGAAGATGCTGAAGCCGGCGGTGGAATCGAGGCCAGCCCGGGGATTCGATCTCGACGAAGAACGCATGCACTGCGCGCCAATCGAGCGGTTCACTGGGCTCGGTCAAGAGCCGCTGCCAAAGGCGGTCGGCGAGGTCTTCGAGACGGCGGTCCGGCCTTTGAAGTGTGGGGACGCCGGGCGCGACGGTGAGAGCCGGGTGGAGGCGGCGCGCCATTGCGAAGCCTAGGACGAGGAGATGATCGAGTCCGGCAACCTCCGGACGGGGCTGCCAGCGGCCGACGCTGGCGGGGAGTTTCTCGAACGCGAATTGAAGGTCGAGGACCAGGCTGAGGCGTTCGAAACGATGGCGAGCCGCGTGGAGGCAAAGGAAGAGCAGTTCGTCCTCTTCAGCAAATTGCCAGCAACGCTCTCCCTGGAAGCTGGCTGGCCGTGCACGATCCAAGGCGCTCTCGATATGAAAATTGAGCGCGCGCGGGTTTTCGATATTGTGGTGCAGCTCGAGCATGGTGCCCTGCCGTCGCCAGGGGCGGTGATAATCGTCGGCCGCGCCCGGGATGAAACCATTCGCGGCGAGAAGAGCTTCGGCGCGAAGCAGATCGACCCTGGCTACCAGCAGGTCGAGATCGCGGCTGGTACGTAGCGCGACATTGCCATACAGTCGCTCGGCGAGGAGTGGACCTTTGAGCGGCACCACCCGAAGGCCGTGCTCGTCGAACGCACGCAGCACGCCTTTCAGTTCCGAACTCCAGTAGAACGCCGCAATGGCCGCATCACGCTCAATCTGTTCGAGGCGGTCGGAGATGGCCGATGAGGTCGAGGTCTGCCGCGCGCGCAAACATCGCGCCACCCAAGGAAGCACGTGCTCCTCCTCGGCCAGCGCGAGCGCAGCGTCGCGCTCGGCCTCGTCGATGGCACGATCGAGCGTCTCGGCGCGAACGATTTCCAGCAGACATGGCATGCCCGGTCTCATGTGGAAGCCCCGTCGTTGGCAATGGCAGACAGCAAAGCATACGCCGCTTGGCGGGCCTCACCGCGCTCGGTGCGAAGCGCGGTGGCAGTCTCCATCATTTTTGCGAGCGTGGCCATTACGCGCGCGGGGCTACGCTGCACCGGAATGGCGTGCCGCAACATCTCCAGCACCGCCATGCCCGCGGAGACGGGCTCGGGATGCCAAAGACCGGACGCCTTGTATTCCGTGAACACTAGGTGAGAGACGCGCAGCGGCTCGACACCGGCCGTGCCGTCAAGTTGCGCGACAGCCACAGCGGTCTGTTCCGGACTGCCGGGACGCCGCATCTGCAGCTCTCGCGCGTACGGATGGACGCGGCCCAGTGCGTCGAGGACGGCGTACTCGTCGGAGTAGTAGGTGGATCCCGCACGCACCAGTTCGGCAACCAGCGTGGTCTTGCCGGCGAAGCTGGTGCCGGGAAGAACCAGCGCGCGGCCTCGCCACGCGACGACTCCGGCGTGCAGGAAGACGCGATCCGGAGCGTAGTTGGCGACGTGAACCATCAAGTCGCGGGCGAGTTGATCCAATAGAGGCGGCAGAGCTGCGTTCTCCGCTACGACTTCATCGCCGATCGCCAGCCGATAGCCTACGGCTCCACGGGATTCGAGCAGCGCGAATCGCTGGGCATCTGCTTCTGCGGGTTCAGCGGCGCGGACCGCGGTGCCAAGCGGCGCACATTGCAACATCTTGGCGAGCACGCAGTCAGAGTCCGCGGCCAATTGGAAGGAAACGCCAAAGGCTGTGCAATCGAATTCGCGGAGGCGGCTCATGGCTGGACCGGGGGGCCCAGCAGCGGGGTCTTGATCGGGCTCGCGAGCCCGACGAATTGAGTGATCGTATTGGCGTAGGAGTTTGCGACCCACAGATTGCCGCTGGCGTCGATAGCGAGGCCATACGGCTCGCTGAGCGGCGCGTCGAGCCCGTAGCCTTGCGACGGGGAGATGACCGCAGCGGTCGAGCCGTTGAGCTCGACGAGAAAGTTGCCAACGTAGTTCGCGGACCACACGTTGCCGACGCCGTCCACTGCGATGCCGAGCGGACCAGCGTCATCGCCCAGCGCGACGCGGTTCGCGACACTGCCGGCCGATGTAACTTCCACGATGGCTGGGGCCCGTTGGTTATAGTCCGCAATCCAGACATTGCCTGAGGGATCGATCGCAATTCCGTCCGGATCGGTGCAGCAGGAGAAGCTGCTGACCGCACCTGCGGGAGTCACGCGCACCGCTCCACCCTGCACGGCGAACCAGGCGTTGTGACTTCCGTCCAGCGCGACGGCGGAGGTGAAGGGAAGTTCCGAGGCAGCGTAGCCGCTGCTTCCGGAGATGGCGGAACCGTTGTTCGCCAACAGGGTTGCCGATGAACTGGCGTAGTCGGCGACCCAGATGACTCCTGTGGAGTCGGCCGCCGCTGCCAGCGGATAGTAGACGCCGCCGCCGGTGTACCCGTAGCCGGAGAGTTCGACTCCGGCGGAGGAGAATTCGCTGACGCTGCCCCAGTGGTGATTGCTGGCGCCGGTCACGCTCTGGTAATTCGTGACCCATACGTTGTCGGAGCCATCGATGGTGATGCCGTAGGACTGTTCCAGACCGGTGCCGGCGATGCCGGTCGCCGGCTCGGGTACGCCCGCAGGCGAGAACTTCGAGACCACTCCGCCGAAGTAGTTGGCAACGAAAATATTTCCAGCCGAGTCGATGGCGAGCGAACCGGGAGTGTTGAGGCCGCCACACGCAGGAGTGCAACCTCCATCGGTGATGGACATCGTCCAATCGTTGGGCTGGGAGCTGAGCGCCGGCTGAAATGGCCCCTGGGAGCCGCTCGCATTGAAGACCGCAAGGACATTGGCGGCAGGATTCCGCACGATGTTGAGGGCCGCATCGAGGGTGTTCGTGGGGACACCCTGGGAGGTTGTAGCAGCGGTAAACAGTGGTTTGCACGCCGCGCCGCCGCTTGAATTGACGCAGACGGCCAGCGCGTCGGCCAGGGTATAGAGCTTTGCCGTCTCGGTCAGTGCGCCGACCGGAAGGGACGAGCCAGGAGCGATCCCTGTGCCGGTGTTGACGAGGATATTCGCGACCGCAAAGGCGTTCTGGAGGCCGGTGAGGTTGGTTGGGGTCGATCCGACGACGGCACCGGGAGCGAGAAACTGCGCCAGAGCCCAGGCGGCGGCAGCAGTGGTGGCCTCGTTGATGACGATGCTAGTAGAGCCATCGAGATTGCCACAGTTGCCGAGGGCCGCCATCATGACCAGCGCGGAGTTGTCGACCTCAGACCCGAGACCGGGATTGCCGCCACTGGCTACGATATAGACCTGCGTATTGGCGGAGGGGCAACTGTAATCGCTGGTGATATCGAAATTTCCGGACGTGTCTGTGGTGACTACGTTGGGCGCGAGCAGGTTGGTCGAACCCGCACCGTCTCCCGCGGCTCCAGCGGCATAGAGGACGATGGAGGCGCCGCTGACGGGCTGCTGTCCGCCGCGCACCTGTCCATGCAATGCGGTGCCAAGTTGCACTGAGGCCGCTGGCGAATGCGACAAGTCGCAGCCGGACAAGGCAGCCAAGGCGAGGCCAAGCGCGGCGGCTATTCCGATTTGTCCGCTGCGGCCCTTGCGCCCAATGAAGAAGGATCTCATATCATTCTGCTGCTTCGCTCCTGCTATTTGCCGGGATCGGCGGCGGACTGCCGTTTACGCGCCCGGGCCGCCTGGCTGTCGGAGCAATCGACACAGCCGCTGTACGCCTGCGCTGCGGTGGGGGCGACGATGGCAGCGACCGCGGGCAGCAACAGGGCTCCGCCAGTTCCAAGCCGCTGCAGCAGCGCACGACGGGAGATTGAGGGGCGAACTTGAGCGCTGGAAGAGGGCTGGATCAGGCCGTCCCGGCGCAACTCATGGATGGCAAACGATACCAGGTCTTCGCCGATCTCGGACTTCAGTTGAACCGATGCGGCGCGGGCGATTTGCGCGGTGGTGCGCTTGCCGTCGGCAAGCTGCCAGATGGCGGTGGAACTCTGGTTCAGACAAAAGGCCACGTGGCGGCGCTCATCGTAAACGAGGGTCTCTGTGCCAACCTGCTGGACCGAGATATGCTCCCGAATTCTGCATGGT
This sequence comes from uncultured Acidobacteriaceae bacterium, assembly GCA_963787905.1. Classification (GTDB taxonomy): domain Bacteria; phylum Acidobacteriota; class Terriglobia; order Terriglobales; family Acidobacteriaceae; genus Edaphobacter. The sequence continues at coordinate 19,346 of CAWBFL010000044.1, forward strand.
GCGTCGCGATGTTTCATGATCTCGGTCCTTTCTTTCACTGACGGCTGCAGTTACTTCGGGGTGACGGCGACGCTGGCGGGCCTGCTGGCGCCCGCGCCGGAATATGGAGAGTTGCTCAGCACGGCACCGCTGCTGGTGAATGCGCTGACGGGGTTTGCGCCGCTGTTTGCGACCCAGACGTTGCCGGAGCCGTCGATCGCGATGCTCGCGGGCGCATTCAGACCGTTGCCCGTGAACACCGAACCGCTGGTCCCGGCCGAGTTGAGTTTGGTGATCGAATTGTTACCGGAGTTCGCCACCCAGGCGTTGCCGCTGGTGTCGATGGCAATGGCCGAGGGAGCGTTGAATCCTCCGGCAGTGAAGCCGCTCGAGGTGGAGTCCGCCGAGCCGGTTGGGTCGAGCTTGGTCACACTGTTGTTGCCGCTGTTGGTCACCCACACGGCGCCCGCCGCGTCGGTCGCGATTGAGGTGGGCGAACTGAGCCCGCCGCCGGTGTAGGTGATGGCGATGGTCCAGTCATTGGGCGCGTGATTGACGCTCAGCGGTGGCTGGAACACGGGATTGGCGGAGCGCAACGTATTGAGGCTGGCTACGTTTCGCCCGGGAGACTGGGCGATGTTCATCATCGCGGTGATGGTGTCGGTGGGATAGACGGTGCCGGCCGCATTGGGCGCGAGGGCAAAGAGATTGCCACAGTTGCTGCCATCGCTGACTCCGCCGACCACCGCGCCGCCACCCGAGTTGATGCACTGTTCGAGCATGTCACCGAGCGTGTTAATTTCGTCCTGCGGCAGTGTGGCGCCGGCGGGCAGGGACGGCCCGGGCATGGTCCCGTTCGCGGTGTTCACCACTTCGTTGATGACGTTAAAGGCGTTGGCCAGGCCGGTCGCGTTCGTCGAGCTGCTGCCGATGTTGGCGATTCCAGTCATAAACGGCGCCAGCGCCCAGACGCTCGCCACGGTCGTCAGCTCGTTGACGTTGATGAAGGTGTTGAGATCGGTGCCGCCGCAGGTGCCCAGTCCAACCATGAGAGCGAGATTGTTGTTGGTAACCGCCGGCGAGCTCATGGTGGCGGCGATCGGCTGTCCGCCGGTGCCGACCAGGTAAACTTGCGAGCCCGCGGTGCAGGTGTAGCTGGGCAGGTTGAAGTTGCCGGCTCCGTTCGTCTGCACGGGGGACCCCAGTTGCGTCGCGACCGATCCGTAACCGGTGGTGCCGGCCTGGTAGAGCTGAAGGGTCACTCCGGCCACCGGCTGCTGGCCGCCCATGACAATGCCGCGGGATGCGGGTACGGTAAGGGTTGCGGGCTCTGTGGATGTAGTTGCAAGTGTTACAACACCCGCGCCGCATCCGCAGATGCAGATCGTCGCAGCCGCTGACCCTGCGAGAAAGAGAGATCGCAACCAGGTTTGGAGGCTCATGGCTCTACTCCTGGATCGCTGGCCGCTCCGGTGGCCAGTGGGACAACCGGCGCCGCGACCCCAAGGATTCGGGTGACCGTATTTGCGGTGCTGCTCGGGATCCACACGTTGCCCGAGATGTCGATGGCAATGCCGGCGGGCTTGCTACCCGGGCCGGAATAAACGCCGGATGGGGAGACTGCCGCGCCCGCGTTGCTCAACTCGCTGACCGTGCCCGCGGCGTTGGCGACCCAGACGTGCCCTGCACCGTCGACCGCGACTGCCAGCGGGTTGCTGACGCCGCCGGTCGTGTAAGGCGTGGAAGTGACCGCAACACCCTGGCGGTTGAATTCGCCCACGCCGTTGCTGTTGGCCACCCATAGTTTGCCCGATGCGTCGAAGGCCAATCCCAGCGGCGCCGCGATGGTGCCGACCCCTCCGCCGGTGAAGCCGCCGCTGCCGGTGATCGCCGTACCGGTCAGGTCGAAGGTGCTGAGGCTGCCGGTGCCGTTGCCGAACCACACGCTGCCCGCGATGACCATGAAGCTCGCGTTCTGGGTACCCGGTCCGTAGCTCGCGCTTGCGGCCTGCGACGCCTGAAGCACCACCGTGCCCGCAGCGCCGGTGAGCGTCACCGTACTGCCCACGATCGTCGCCGGCCCACTCACCACTGAATACGTGATCGCTCCGGATGAGTTCGATGTCGCTGACACCGAGAATGCCAGGTCCATGGTGTGATGGTTGGGCACAGTGAAGGTTATCGTCGGGGGCGGCAAGACGTTAAGCGTATTGCTGCCGGTCGCTGACGCGTAGTTGCCGTCGGCGACGGTGGTCCCGGTCAGGGAATGGGCGCCGACGGTCAGCGCCGAGGTGTTGTAGTTGCTGTAAGTGCAGGTGAGTGGACTGGCCGAGCCCGTGCAGGTGGCCGTGACCGGGGTGCCGGAATCGACCTTGAAGGTAAGACCTCCGGTGGGCGCCACTCCGCTGCCCAGGTAGGAGATGGTGGCGGAGAAGTTTGCCGTCGCCGTTCCGGTGCTGATGGTCAATGCCGAAACGGTCACGGTCGGAGTCTGCTTGTTGACGGTGAGCGAAGTGGTGCCCGAACCGGTGGCGTAGTTCTCATTCGTACTGAGGTAGTTGCCGGTGATGGTGTAGCTGCCCGCGGCGAGCGACCCGGACGGAGTGTATGCCTGCGTCGCGGATTCGGTGCAGGTGGCGCCGCTGGAGCAGCCTGTGCTCTCGACCAGCGCATCGTTGCCGATGGTCGAAATGGTTGGCGAACCCGAGAAGGTCACGGTTCCGGTCGGAAAGCTGCCGGGGCCGGAGACCGTCGCGGTATAGGTGATGGCCGAGGGCAGGCCGTAGGTGTAAGACGCGGCGGTGGCGGTGACGGCAACCGTGGGCGTGTAGAGGATTCCGCCGGAGGCCGCGGCCTGCCAGTCGTCCACGAGGTTTTCGATGTTCAACGATCCGATGCCGGTGGCCAAGTCGAATCCCTCGGCCGCGGGATAGGCAACCTGTGCCGAGGTCGTGCTGGTGGACAGAATGCCGTAGCTCTCTCCGGTAGGGGTGTAGCAGTTGGGTGAGCCGGCGAGGCATCCCTGGGAAATGTTGCTGGTCTGAATGTCGTAAAAAATGCACGAGCTTGCCGGAGCCGCCTTGGTGACTCCATAGTTGCTTCCGGTTCCGCTGTTTTCGCCGCTGCCGTTGCAGGTGCTTCCCGCCGTGTAGCTGGTAGTTCCGAACTCCACGCCGGCCATGTTGTAGAGGATGTAGTCCGGCTGGCCGAGCAATTGTCCGGTCTTCTGCGCAATCAGCGCAAAGACGCCCGCCAGTTGCGGCGCAACGAACGACGTTCCTCCGGCTTCCTGCAGCCCCCCTGTATCCGATTCGTAGTAGTCGAGCGCGTGGGTCCAAAGGCCGTTGGCAGCGAACAGAGAGACATCCGGGAGCAGGCGGAAGTTGTAGGTGCTGGTGGGAGGGATGCCATAAACCGTTCCGTTCTGCCACGAAGGCCGCGGTTGGTAGATGCTGACGCCTCCTCCGCCCCCGCCCGTGGAGAGGAACTTATCGGCATCGCAGAGCGCGTTCGGGTCGGTATTGCCACTCTCTTCGTAGTAACTGAGGATCGAGCTGGCGCAGGTGTCGTTCCAAGGGGTCTCGGCCACATAGCTCTTGGCCGAGGACCGTCCCGTGCCGTTTGAAGAGTTCCAGTAGTGGGAGCGATCGAAGGCAGTATCGCTTTCGAGCTGGTTGTAGTAGTCCTGAAAGTCGGTTCCACCCGCGGCCACGTTGTACAGTGTTGACGCAAACCCGTTCACCGCCAGCCCATACTGTGCGTAGGACTGGTCCTGGTCTGCGCTGTTTGCCGAGCCGGCGTCGCCCGCGGAGACAACTACCGTTTCGCCCTGGGCCGTCGCTTGTTCCCAGAGGTTGGAGAGAAACGTATTGTCGCTTTGGTCGCCGACCTCGGTGTTTCCGTAGGACAGGCTCATGGTGGTGGCGAGGTTGTTGTCGATGACCGCTTCGGCCGAGAGGAAGATGCCCGAGGTGGTCGCGCAGCTCATAAACAGCAGTGTCGCGCCGGGAGCAACCGCGCCCGCCCACTCCGTATCCAGCACAGCCTCGGACTCTTCACCGTCGGTAAGAATGCCCGGGTCGGAGCAAGCTACCGACCCGGCGCCGTGCTCCACGTTCAAGGTGGGTGTTGCCGGCGAAATTCCCATGGTGGTGCGGAACGTGGTGACGTCGGCAGTGTTGATGTCGGTCTCTTCCAGCAACGCAACGGTGGTACCGGTCCCGGTAATTCCGCCACTCAGCAACGGCTTCTCGTTATAGATGGTGTAGAAATCCTGGGCTCCGACGTTGTAATTGCCGTGAGACGTATCCTCGGGGGTCGCGTTGGGTTGAGTTGTGGAGGCAGCAGGCGCCTGGACCGGGGCCCGTGCGGGGACGAACGTGGGATGCAGCGGAATGTTGCCAAGCGCGAGCATTCCGCCAATGAGCGGGGCCAGCGCCTCCGGCATCTGCGCATCGTGCAGCGCGGAGTAGCGCACCTCTCCATTCGCGAGCCGCAGGTTATGAATCTCGGTATGGAAACTCTGCTGAACCTGCGCGACCGTGCCTGAGAAGTCGACGAACATGCCGCTCTTGCCCACGTTGTTGACGGTAAATCCCTCGGACTGGAGATAGCTGGTCAGCGTCGCGATGTCGGAGGCGGACGGGCCAAACTCTGTCCCGATGATCTCCGGCGTGAGCCACTGGTGATAGCTGGGATCGCCGCGACGGTGCAACGCCACAACTTCGGCGTCGAACGCGGCCTGACGTTCCTGCGGACGTTGCAGCATGAGCTGCATGTGCTCGATCGGAGCCGACGGATCGTGCGGGCCAAGGTCCTGCGCGGTCGCCACCTCGCGGCGGACCGCACCTGGCGTCGTCACCAGGCGGCTGCGGTCGATGGTCTGGGTGATCAGCGACCGGGGAGAAGTCTGGAACTCGGCGCGAACCCGGGGAGCGGGAGTCTGCGCCGCAATGAGCGGACTGAGGTTAGGCGCCGTGGCCAGGCCCAGCACCAACGCGCCCAAGAAGCCTGCCACTCGCAGGAACTCCGGCACGCGCGAATTGGCAGGTGTGCGGAGGCTGACCGAAGACAACAAGGGAAGGCGCTCAGGCGCGGCAGAATAGATCATTAGGACTACCGGGCGGTCACGAAAATGCCGGAGTTCGACGGGGCCCATGGAACTGATCCAACGGTTCTTTTACGGCGAGGTTCGGCGCGGCGCAAGGAAATGATTCGGTAATCGATTACTCCCAGAGTAGAGCATGAAACGCCGGACCAAAAGCGTCAAGAGAAGAAGATTTCATCGGCAACATACTGAAATTGCGTCCGCAGACGACGGGTTCGAGCTGGAGGGTGCGACGAACGGATTGGGACTCAGGAGAGAGGCGGCAGAGGCTGAAGCAGCGCCGCGAAGCTTTCAGCCAGTGACCCGGGCGAAGCAGTAGGGGCCTTCCGGATAAGGGCAACACGCGCTGAGGCGGGCAGGCCCTCGATCAGGCGATCGACGGCCAGGTTGATATCGGAGAAGGCATGAGCGCCATAAGCGCCAAGGTCTTCCGCTGAAACGCCGGGGGTGTAGAAGAACAACTGATGATCGAGGCCGACGAGAGCTACTTTCTCCAGTTGCCACTGGTCGGGAATGACAGGAGTGTCTGCGATCTCGCGCAGGTACTCTGCATTTCCCGCGAAGTTGCGCAGTTTGCGCGCGAATTCGGGCGAGCCCACGCCTTCGGCACATTCGCCGAGGATGAGGATTCTGCCGCCGGGCTTTACCACGTGCTGGGCCGCAGTGATGCCTTTCCCGCATTGATAGAAGGTCAAGTCGAGCGGGTAACCCGCCGCACTGGTGATGACCGCGTCGGCCAGCGCCGGCAAGGAGGCCAGCGATGTGGACCGGAAGAAAGAAACTCCGGCAGCGTGGGCCTGGACCGGGTCGCCGGCGAAGATCCCGGAGATCTCCCGCTGCCGGGTGAGGGTGACGTCGAGGATGAAGTCGTGGCGCGCCATGCTGGCGATCTCCAGCAACTCCGCATGCAGGGGGTTCTCGTCGATTGATCCCTCGGTGGCCATGGGCTCACGCATGAAGCGCGGCGAATGAATGGCTTTGATGGTCTCCTGCGCGGCGAGGCCGGGAGCAATCAGCTTGCGGCCGCCGGAAAAGCCGAGCATCAAATGTTGTTCGATAAAGCCGATCGTAATGTGCAGATCGGCATCCATAAAGCGCTTATCGATATACACGGGGGTGCCACGCCGGGTCGAGCCCAGCGGCTGATGCTGGACGAAGTCGCGCGCATCGTGGTTGACCACGCGGTAGCGGGATGCAATGTCCGGCCCGAGAATGGTGTGGATTTCCGTCCCGGTCGCCGCGCGGTGCAGCCCGGTGGCAATGAGAATCGTAATGCCGTCCGCGGGTATGCCTGCAGCGTGCAGCCGCTCCAGCAGCGGCGGCAGAGTGAGACGATTGGGAGCGGGCCGGGTGATGTCGCAAACCGAGATAGCCGCAGTGCGTTTGCCGGCCGCGAGTTCAATCAGCGGCCTGCTTCCGATGGGATGGTCCAATGCCGCACCCAGTGCCGCGGCAACATCCTCGAGCGGGCTGGCCGAGCGCATCTCGGCGACGTCGTACTGCGGCCCATCGGGCAGCGACACGACCAAGCCGGTTTTGCCGAAAGCGAAGGTTGCCTGCACAGGATTGCACTCCCATTAGCGGCCTCGGAGGCCGGCTTCTGATTATAGGAGTTCGGGTCGTGTGCCGTTCCTACGGAAGCCCGACGGACCGGAATCAATGCAACTGGTATGGCGTCGCGGGAGGAAGGATTGGATCGGGCACCTTGGGCATATCGGCCGCGTCGATCTTTACCGCACCGGCCAGCCCGGTGCCAGTGACGTTGGAGGTAGCCAGCAGCGGCCCTTTGAAGTTCCCTACCGTCACATTGATCTTGCTGAGAGCGGCATGATGGATATTCGCCAGCGTGATCATCGCGGGAATCCTGTCGGGAAAACCTCGCGGTTTCGCTGCAGGTGC
>CAWBFL010000045.1:0-52981 GCA_963787905.1 uncultured Acidobacteriaceae bacterium
AAAAAAAAAAAAAAAAAAAAAATGGCTCCATGGCCGATTGCTGCTGCTACCCATGAGGATGGCTCGTCGCTGATTGAGTTCGCCCTGTGCCTGCCGCCGCTGATGCTGCTGATGACCGGCATTTTCGCGTTCGGCATCGCCGTCGGCAATTACGTGATGCTGACCAACGCGTGCAGTGCGGGCGCCATGCAGCTGGCCATCAGCCGGGGACAACTGTCCTCGCCGAACTACGATCCGTGCGCCCTGGCCGTGTCTGCGGTGGAAGCGGCTGCGCCGACCCTGACGGCAGCCAATCTGAAGTTCGTGGTGGTCCTGAACACGACGACTTATCCCACCAGCGGGACGCCGACCGCGAATCTTTCGTGCACCAGCACGTCGGAGACCGCAGGAGCTGCCGGGAACCTGATCCAGACGGATCCCGTTACGGTGACGGTTACGTACCCGTGCAGCCTGGTAGTTTACAAAGCCAATAATTTTCCCAGTTGTACTCTCACCGCGAAAGCGTCGGAGGCTGTTCAATGAAGGCCAACCTGAAATCGTTTCTTTCCCGCTTCTTCCACGACCAACGCGGGCAGATGCTGCCTACCATGGCAGCGTTCCTGGTTGCCACGGTGGCGACCGCCGCGTTGTCGATTGACCTGGGCCGCTGCTACTACGGCTATCGCGAGCTGGTGGCTTCCGCCAACGCGGCTGCGCTGGCCGGCGCGGAGGTGCTGCCGAACTCCGGCGCGACCACCGCTGCCACCAATTTCAGCTCGCTCAGCGGGGACAACAACGCCAACGCCAATATGGCCAATGTGACGATGGTGACCGGCTACCCCAAGGTCGAGTGCCTGACCACGCTCAGCAATGAAGGGATGTCCTGCGTGGCCCCCGGCAACGGCAACGCCGTGCAGGTGCAGGAGCAGATGGTCATCAATTTGTTTTTCGCCCCGGTCTTCGGCAAAAAGACGCTGACCCTGACCGCAACGGCGACCGCGGCGATGGCGGGCGCCATCACCAGCCCCTACAACGTGGCCATCATCGTCGACGCCACGAGATCGATGAACGACACCGACACCGACAGCCAATGCAACGCCACCCGCATCAGCTGCGCGTTAAACGGGGTCAGGATCCTGCTCGGGGAACTCTATCCCTGCACCGCCCAACTGGCGACCTGCGGCACCGCGACCAACAACGCGAACGTGGGAACCGCGCCGGGCATCTTCCCGGGCGGCGCCAACGTTGCCAACTCCGTGGACCGCGTCTCGCTCTTCTCTTTTCCCAACGTCAGCCTGGGCACGGTTGCGGACGACTGGAACTGCGGCACCAGCAGTCCGAGCAATATGGGCTACACCTTCCCGTCGGCCACGGCCACCAGCTACGCTCCCACGGGATCGAGCACGGCAACCTACCAGATCATGGGTTATGACAGCGATTACCGACTGTCCGACACGACCAGCTCGCTGAACACCGCTTCCGACGCGGTCATTGCTGCCGGAGGCAAGAGCGGCTGCAACGCCATGGTGGCCGTGGGCGGCGAGGGAACCTACTACGCGGGCGCAATCTACGCGGCTCAAGCGTCGCTGGTTGCCGAAGCGGCAAACAATCCAGGATCGCAGAACATCATGATCATCCTCAGCGACGGTGACGCGAGTGCTTCCTCGGGCGACATGCCGAGCGCTTCGACCACCTCCGGGGTCTACCCCTCCACGAAGAACCAGTGTGCGCAGGCGGTCACGGCAGCCCAGGCGGCCGCAAAGGCCGGGACCAGGGTGATCTCGGTCGCGTACGGCGCGGAGTCCTCGGGCTGCAGCACCGACACCTCGAGCTATACCCCGTGCGTCACCATGCAGGACATGGCCTCCAGCTCGCGGGACTTTTACTCGGACTATACGGCGACGGGCGGTACCAGCGGCTGCGTCTCCGCGTCCCAGCCCACGACCAACCTGAACCAAATCTTCACGGATATCGCCACCTCGCTTTCGGTACCGCGGCTGATTCCGAACGGGACCACTTGACGGGAGTGCGGCGCGATTCTTGGCGGGTGAGGGCTGATTGCGTCCGTCCTCACCCGTTTTGTTTCGGGGACCTGCGGCGGCGCGGCCGCTGGCGAATGCCCAGCGCCTGAACGGAGGCGTCCCCGAGTCGGAGTCTGCTGGCTAAGTTGTTGATTATATGGTGGGCACAGCAGGATTCGAACCTACGACTTCCACCGTGTGAAGGTGGCACTCTACCGCTGAGTTATGCGCCCACGCCCGGACGGAGCCCCCTCCGGCTCCGGCAATCCAGTACCTTCCCAGCATACACGCAACTTCGTCTTTCGCACCAGTCCGGCGGAGTCTAACGCAGCGTTCTCAGGTCTTTGCCAAGTACAATAAACCAGCCAGATGCCCGCACGTCCGCAGAATCCGAACCAGCATGTGCCCCCGTCCCCCGGAGCCTCCGGAACGTCTGACGACGGCGCCCTGGACGACCTGACCGAGGGCGAAGGCGAAATTCCGGCGGATTTTGCCGATTCTGCGCAACCTCAGGACGAAGATGGGGTTATGGAGGATATGGCAACTCTGGCAGTCAATCCCGGAGTACTGGAAGGCGTCCTGCCATCCGCGGTTGCGCAAGGCTCGGCGCACTTCGCAGAGATGGAAGATTCGGCCATCATGCTGGAGTTACGGGCCGGTAACATGTCGGGCTTCGACTTCCTGATTCAGAAGTACCGGAAGCCGATTGTGAACTTCATGTATCGCATGGTGCACAACCAGGCCATTGCGGAAGAGTTGGCGCAGGAGGTTTTCCTGCGCGTGTATCGTTCGCGCGAGACCTACCGCGCCGAAGCGCGCTTCAGCACCTGGCTGTATCGGATTGCCACTAACCTGGGGGTGAACTACGCGCGCGACACGCGGCACGAGCGCACCGCGTCGACCATTTACCTGGATGAGCCGACTCCGAGACCGGCTCGACGCCGGACGTGGCCGACAGCACTCCCGGCGCCGAGCACGCAATGCTGCGCCGCGAACGGATGAACGCGATCCGCCAACACGTGCTGGCGCTGCCCGAACGCCAGCGCATGGCGGTGCTGATGCACAAGTACGAAGGCATGGATTACAAACAGATCGGCGACGTGCTGAAGCTGAGTGAGTCGGCGACGAAATCGTTGCTCTTCCGCGCGTACCAGACATTGCGCGAGAAGTTGAAGGAGTTTGTTTAGAAGAAACTTTGTTCCGGGCTCACCGTCCATAAGGGCAGGAGCTACGGACCCCAAGACGCGCAGGACGGTTACGCGACGCGTCGACACCGGAAAGGATGTAACCCAATGTTCCGCAAAATGATGAACTGCAAAATCTGCCAAGCCGCCCTCCCCGATCTGCTGCTGGATCCCGCTGCGCCGGGAAATGAAGCCGCGCGCGCCCACCTGGCCACCTGCACGGCGTGCGCAGGCGAGCTGGCGTCGCTCGAAGCTACCATGTCGCTGCTGGACGGCTGGCAGGCGCCTGAGGTTTCCCCCTACTTCGATCAGAAGCTCGCGGTCCGCTTTCGTGAGGAGCAGGCTTCGCCGGCTCCCGGCTGGTTCGAAAGCATCCGCACGCGCCTGCTGCTGAATACCGGGCGGCAGTTCCGCCCCGCGCTGGCCGGAGCCATGGCCCTGCTGCTGATCGCCGGAGGCGGCACCGTCGGCATGACGACGTTCCAGCATCCCGCGCAGCCGGCCCAGGTTTCCGCGGCGGTGACCGACCTGCAACTGCTGGACAAGAACGAGCAGGCGCTACAGCAGGTGGATCAACTGCTGCAGGACGCTGCGCCCGCCAGCAGCGATAGCGGGGCCGCGCTGCCGCAGAGTTAAGCGGGGCGCCTGGGTGGTTCGGGTTCGGAGGTACTATTTCGTGGTTCCGGAGGTTGGAAAAAAGAATTCACCGATTTCGGCCCTTCGCAGTAAACTTCGGATGCAGCACTGGGCCCTGGCGGTTCTGGAAGGCGTAAGGGACACCGCTGAAATTTGCAGGCTTTTGCCCCGAAGACCACCTCCCCATTTGGCAATTGCGGCCCGGTTAAGCGCGCCGCATCTAATATGAACTGGCATTCTCCATCCCGGCTCGCTGTTGGCGCGGCACTGGTTCTGCTGTGCGCGGTTACGCCGGCGCACGCCCGCTTTCGCCAGCAAAGGCCGCCACAGTTCCAGGCCGCCATCCGCCAGAATCGCCCCGCGCCGCCGCGCAACGAGAACCGCCCCGGCCAGAATGGCGCGCGCGCTGCCCAGAACCAGGAGCACCTGCAGCAGTGGATGGAGAACCATAAGAGCCTCTCCCCGGCTGACCAGCGCCGCGCGCTGCAGAACGAGCCGGGCTTTCGCGAACTGCCTCCGCAGGTGCAGGAGCGCGAGCTGAACAATCTGGACCGCCTGAACAATATGAATCCGCAGCAGCGCGACCGCACCCTGGAGCGCAACGAAATCCTGGAGCGCATGACTCCGGCGCAGGTGCAGCAGTATCACGGGGCCGTGCAGACCTTCGCGGGGATGGCTCCCGAGCGGCGGCGCATTATGGCACGCGCGATCCTCGATCTGCGCGAGATGCCGCCCGAGCAGCGCGAGCAGGTCATCAACTCCCCGCGCTTCGGTGCGCAGTTCTCCGACGGCGAACGCTCGACCATCAACACCCTGCTCTCGGTCGAGCCGTATCCGCCGGTCCGCTCCGCCAGCCCGCCGCAGTAATCGCTTCCAGCGCAGACTGCCCTACGCGCGGAACAGATGGCGCGCCAGGAAGACCAGGTTGGCCGGCCGCTCCGCCAGCCGCCGCATGAAGTACGGATACCAGGCGGTGCCGAACGGGATGTACACCCGCACTCCGTATCCCTCCGCCGCCAGCCGCCGCTGCAGGCCCCGCCGCACTCCGTACAACATTTGAAACTCGAAGGCGCTTTTCGCGATTCCCTGCTCGCGGGTGAACCGCCGCATCTCGTCCACGATCGCCTCGTCGTGCGTGGCAATGCCGCAGAACACGCCCGACCCGTCCCTGGAGAAACCCGCCATCCGCTTCATCAACTTGACGTAGTTCGCGTCGACCTCGCGCTTCGCCGGAAACGCAACCTCCGGAGCTTCCCGGTACGCACCCTTGCACAACCGGATGCGAATTCCCTGCTGCAGCAGACGCTCGGCATCCGTCTCCGTCCGGTAGAGGTACGCCTGCAGGACCGTGCCCACGCTACCCGGCCAGCGCGCGTGCAGCCGCTCGGTCAGCGCGATGGTCGCCGCGGTGTAGGCGGAACCCTCCATATCGATGCGCACGAACGAAGCCAGGCGCGCGGCGTGCTCGACCACGGCGCCCACAATCTGCTCGGCCAGGTCCGCGCCGATATCCATCCCCATCTGGCTGAGTTTGAGGCTGACATTCGCGTTCAGGTTGCGCGCCGCGATTGCATCCAGCAGCCGGTGATACACGTCGGCGGCCGCGCGCGCCTCAGCCTCCAGCGTGACACTCTCGCCCAGCGAGTCCAGCGAGACGGCCATCCCCTGCGCGTTCACCCGCTGGCAGGCCGCGAGTGCATCTTCGATTGTGGTTCCGGCAACGAAGCGCGCGGCCAGCCGCCGCCCCGCACGCGACCGCTCCGCCCAGCCCCGCACCAGACCGTTGCCCGAAAGCCCCAGTAAGAAAGACCGCAGCAAATTCATCCCGCCACGCCCCTGCCCATTCTCGCACCGAACACGCCAGCAACTCAGCGCTCGCGCAACGCTGCCGCTACGATCGTCTCAGATGCGCTGCTTCCGCACGCAGAGCGGTTTGCCCGCTACCGGCAGGCCCACCCTCACCCGTTGGCCTGGGGACGCGGCTCCACTTTCATCGGCTGCACCGGCGGAGTCACCATGGTGCTGGTGTCCTTCAGCGCCGCGATGGCCTCGTCGTAGCGTCCGGCAACCGAGTTGCCGCGGATGATGGCCATCTCTTCCAGCATCTTCATGCCGTCCTTGAGATAGCTCATGCGGCTGCGTTCGTCGTGCCCCCAGGTGACCGGGACCTCGCGAATGTCGTAGCCCAGCTTGCGCGCGATGAACAGGATCTCCGGATCGAAGCCCCAGCGCTCGATGCGCTGCAGGCGGAAGATGACCTGGGCCACCGGGCGCTTGAACGCCTTGAAGCCGCACTGCGTGTCCTTGAACGGCAGCCCCATCACCACCCGCGTGACCCAGTTGAAACATCGCCCAAAGAATTTGCGGTAGAGCGGCTGGTGGATGGTCTGCCGGGTTTTGTCCATCCAGCGCGACCCGATGGCCACATCCGCCCCGTCGGCGATCGCGGCCAGCAGCCGGTCCGCCTCTTCCATGGGCGCCGACAGGTCCGCATCGGTAAACATCACCACTTCGCCCGAAGCCTGCAGCAGGCCGTTGCGCACCGAAAACCCTTTGCCGCGATTGCCTTCGTTCTGGATCAGGTGCAGCCGCGGATACCGTTCCATCCAGCGGTGGATGATCTCCGGCGTGGCGTCGGTTGAGCCGTCGTCGACGACCAGGACCTCAGCGTCCCAGGCCTGCTTCTGGACGCACGACATTACGCGGTCCAGCGTCAGCTCGATGCGCGCGCTCTCGTTGTACGCCGGAATTACGATGCTCAACTGCGGACTTGCCATCTCTCAACCTGGGAAAATCATCCGTGCAGCAGCCGTCGCAACCTAAGCCTGTGCCGGCTTTCTTCCCGCCCTTGCACCGGGACCCGCCCACCGCTTCCCGCAGGAATAGCACCACGAGGCGTGCAATTCATCATAATTCAATTCTTTCGACGGACAAGCCCGATATCCCGCCACATTCCCTGCGTTCCGACGGATCGCAGCCGCACTCGGTGCAGAATCCAGAGACGCCGGTAACCGCCCACACGTCCGCCGCAGCCCGGATACGAGCAGCGCATAACGGCTGAAAATGGACTAAACTCCTCATCATGCCGGAAGATCTGCCCACCCCGCCGCCTCCGCCTCCGCCCGCAGCAACTGCCCAGCCGTACAGTCCGCCTCCGGCGTATCCGCCGCCCTACGGCCAGTATGTGCCGCCCTCGGCGTACCCCGCCTATGGAGCGCCACCGCGCCCGCGCCGCTCCGGATGGTTCTGGTTCGCCATCATCGGAGGGTCCTTCGCGGTGATCGCGCTGCTCATCACCGCCATGGTCTGGTCCATCACCAAGAGCATCACCGGCGAATCGACCGACTCGTTCGACGGTCTCGGCGGCTCGAAAATTGGCGTCATCGATATCGATGGCGTCATCCTCGACGCCGACAAGGTTAACACCGACCTGCGCAAGTTCGGCGACGACTCCTCCGTCAAGGCCATCATCCTGCACATCAACTCTCCGGGCGGTGGCGCTGCCGCCTCGCAGGAGATTTACAACGAGGTCGTGCGCGTCCGCAAAGATAAGAAGAAGCCGATCATTGCTTCGGTCGAGTCGGTTGGCGCGTCGGGCGCCTATTACATCGCCAGCGGCTGCGACAAGATCTACGCCAACGACGCGTCCGTGGTTGGCTCCATCGGCGTGATTATGGAGTGGACCAACTACGGCGACCTGATGAAGTGGGCCAAGCTGAAGAACGTCGTGATCCACGCGGGCACGCTCAAGGACGCGGGCGACCCAACGCGCGACATGACCCCCGAGGAGCAGGCTTACTTCCAGTCCATCGTCGATAACATGTACGGCCAGTTCATCCACGACGTCGCGGTCGGCCGCCACTCGACCGACGATGCCGTCCGCCCGCTGGCCACCGGCCAGGTCTGGACCGGCCAGCAAGCCATGACGCTTCCGGTGCACCTCATCGATAAGGAGGGAGGCTTCCGGGTCGCGCTGATGGATACGGCGAAGCAGGTTGGCATCTCCGGCGAGCCGGAGATTGCCCACCCGGCCAGCGAGAAGAAGGGCCTGCTCGACGCGCTCTCGGACGACTCCGACTCGCTGTTTCCCAACCCCAGCAAGCTGCTCGATCAGGCCCCCGGCTTCTACTTCATGTGGCGCTAGCGGCCAATGCCAGACCCAAGCGTGCAACTACCTCGCGTCCGATCGACACGCAACGGGAACGTTGCCCTCGCCATCGCTAACGCCGTCGGAGCCTTAGTTTATCTTTGGCTCGCATCGCGTGGGTGGCGGATAGCGAGTGAGCATGGAATGATACCTGTCTCGGGTGAGCCTCTGGCCTGGGCCGCTGCATTGCCTGTACTCGGGGTATTCCTACTGCTTGACGTCCTCTGGGGAGTTTTCCTTTTACGCCGTCATAACGGACGGAAGGCAATGCCGTGGGCACTCATCGCTGCAAGCGTCTGGCTCGTCGCAATTTGTGTCGATTTTTCCCATCACTAATGAAAGTTACCCAGGCCCTGAAGGCCTGGGTGCCGGAGGCCCGGCAAGAGGGGCACCTTCTCACAGTCGCTCCCGCACAAACACGCAATCCCGCTGCCCACGCCTTCTATCGCGCCGGGGCGCCGTCTGAGTTTGAAATAACCGCCAGCTAAACCCGCACGAGCCACTCGCGCAGCTTCACCCGCACGCCTTCCAGCTCCCCGCGCAGCCTGCTTCGCTCATGGAAAAGCTCCACCAGCTCCCGCGTGCCCAGCAGGTTTTCAAGATGCGCCTTGGACTGTTCATCGGAGCCCGACAGGGTCAGCCGGTCTTCATGGACAACGATGTCCGAAAACGAGATCGCCGCCGCTACAAAGGCCCGGTGGGCCCGTTCCACCCGTTCGTTCACGTGAGAGACTTGCTCTTTGAGCCTGGCGTAGTCCGCGGCCAGGCTCCCGATTTGCTGCGCCTCATCATGTTCGCTCATGCGCGTATTCTAAAGCAGCCAGCATTACGCCACGCCTATGCCCGGCTATTTTCCCGTGTGGAAATCCTCTCGGACCTGCTGAACGCGACGGTTTCAGAGCCGGTGCTGAGCTGAGTCGAGCGGATGCCACAGATGCTACCCTTGCAGCGCGGCTTCAGCCGCTGAGGTCTGCCCTTGCAACTTCCTGCCCTGAACCGCTGTTTTATAGCAATCGTTTTGCTTGCCATGGCGGGTGCGTCCCTGGCCGCGCAATCTCCGGCTCCGGCGCGCCCGCATATCACCGGCATCTCGCACGTCGCGTACTACGTCAGCGACATGCCCAAGGCGCTCGGTTTTTGGCACGATCTGCTCGGCTTCGATCTCTCCTACGACCGCAAGGGCGCCGACTCGACCAGCACCACCGTCGCCTTTCTGAAGGTGAACGACCACCAGTACGTCGAGCTGCTCTCCGACCGGCCCGCGACTGCCGACCCGAAGAACTTCCTCTCGCACATCTGCTTCCTTACCGACGACCTGGAGCAGATGCGCCTTTACCTCGCGTCCAAAGGCGTCGCCGTCCCGGCGCACACCAGCCGCACCAAGACGGGCGACCTCGTGTTCTCCGTGAATGATCCCGACGGTACCCAGATCGAGTTCAGCCAGCCGCAGCCGGCCAGCGTGGAAGCCCAGGGCGCCGGCAAATTCCTGTCGCCTGCGCGCATCTCGCAGCAGATCTACCACACCGGCTTTCTGGTCGGAAATACGCAGCGCGCGCTCGACTTTTACGAGCAGATTCTGGGCTTCCAGGAGACCTGGCGCGGCAGCGGCAACCCGGCGCAGCTCAGCTGGATCAATCTGCGCGTCCCCGACGGGACGGACTACGTGGAGCTGATGCTCTACGCCAAGCTGCCGGCCAGCTACGGCAGCAGCAACCACGTCGCGCTCGCGGTCCCGGACATAGCCGCCGCCGTCGCCGCGCTGCAGGGACGGCCGGCCTTCGCGGCGTACGGCAGAACCCTCGACGTTCACCTCGGCAAAAACGGCAAGCGCCAGGTCAATCTTTACGATCCCGACGGCACCCGGGTCGAACTGATGGAGCCCTTCACGGCCGATGGGAAAGCCGTGCCTTCATCCACCGCCCCACCCCCGCCAGCGGCGCACCCATAAGGCTCACCCGCGCCAGTCGAGGATCACCTTGCCCGATTCGCCGGACGCCATGGCCGCGAACCCAGCCTCGAAGTCGCGATAGCCCAGCCGGTGCGTGATCACGCCGGAGATGTCGAGACCCGACTCAAGCAGCACGGTCATCTTGTACCAGGTCTCGTACATCTCGCGCCCGTAGATGCCGCGGAGGGTCAGCTGGTTGAAGATCACGCGGTTCCAGTCGATGGCCATGGGCTCGGCTGGAATCCCCAGCATGGCAATCTTCGCGCCGTGGCTCATGTTCTCGAGCATCTCGCGGAACGCCGCGGGATGGCCCGACATCTCCAGGCCAACATCGAAGCCTTCCTGCAAGCCCAGTTGGCTTTGCGCCTCGCGCAGCGTGGTCGCCCGCGGATCGACCGCCAGCGTTACGCCTACCTTCTCCGCCAACGCTCGGCGGTACGGGTTCGGGTCGGAGATGACCACGCGCCGCGCGCCCGCCCGCCGCGCCACCGCCGCCGCCATAATCCCGATGGGCCCCGCGCCGGTGACCAGCACATCCTCGCCTACGCAGGAAAAGGCCAGCGCCGTGTGCACCGCATTGCCGAGCGGATCGAAGATCGCGGCGACGTCCAGATCGACCCAGGGCGCGTGCAGCCAGATGTTGGTCATGGGCAGCACAATGTACTCCGCGAACGCGCCGTTGCGGTTCACGCCCACGCCTTCGGTGTGCGCGCAGAGATGGCGACGCCCGGCCAGGCAGTTGCGGCAGCGTCCGCACACCACGTGACCTTCACCGCTGACGATCTGGCCGGGGGCAAAGTCGGACACATTCGCGCCCACGTCCACAATCTCGCCGACAAATTCGTGCCCAATGGTCAGCCCGACAGGCACATGCGCGCTGGCCCACGCGTCCCACTCGTAGATGTGCAGGTCGGTTCCGCAGATCCCCGTCTTCAGCACCCGGATCTTCACATCGTTAATGCCCATCGCCGGCTCTGGAACGTCCTCCAGCCACAGTCCCCGCTCCGCCCGGCTCTTCACCAATGCCTTCACGCGCACCCGCCTCTCGCAGCCGCCCGCTGTCCTGCGGGCCGACAAGGCTGCAACTCAAATTCTAAGCTTCCTGTGTCCGTCCGATTTCGTCGAATTCGGTATCCTGATAAGCAGATGTTGCCCGCCTCCCCAACTCCTTCCAACCCCAACGCCGAGCGCATGGCATTCCTTACCACTCGGGCCGTTGCGCGATGCGTCGGCGTCCTCTTCCTGTGTTGGATGCACGCAGCCTTCGCGGCCGCGCCGTCGCCCCAAGCTGCGCCTGCGCCGCTGGACGCCATCGCCCTGGTGCGCCGCGCGGTCGACCACCGGCTGGATGCAGAGAAATCCCACCACCCCATGCAGTACCTGCTGCACCGCAGCGACGAGCGCCACGACACCACCAAGCTGATCGTTGAAACCAGGGACGGCGACGTTGCCCGCCTGATTGCGATCAACGGCAAGCCACTCGGCGGAGACGCCGATAGAGCCGACCTCGCGCGGCTCGACAATCTGGCTCAGCACCCGGAGATTCAGGAGCATACCCGCAAGAACGAGCAGGAGGAGACCAACCGCGTCAACCACATTCTGAGCCTTCTGCCGGACGCGCTGCTCTATCAGTTTGAAGGCATGGTTCCCTGCCCGTCGGGCCAGTGCTACCGGCTAAGTTTCAAGCCCAATCCGAACTTCAATCCTCCGGATCTGGAAGCAAATATTCTGACCAGTGTCGACGGCGAAGTTTGGATCGATCAGGCGCAGGAGCGGTTGACGCGCCTCGATGCGCACTTCATCCGGAATGTGGACATCGGATTCGGCATTCTCTTCAAGCTGTACAAGGGCGGCACGGTGTCGCTGCGGCAGACCAATGTTGGAGGCAACGACTGGGAGCTCACCGGCCTTGCTCTCCATGTGACCGGAAAAATACTGGTGGTGAAATCGTTCAGCAATCAGGTCAACGAGGAGACGAGCCACTATTCCCAAGTTGAGTCCGGCATGAGCTATCGCGATGCGATCAATCTGCTGAAAAAGTACGATCCCTCGAAGACGCCCTATACTCCTTGAGTCGTCGTTAATCGATCTTCGGCGAGTAGCAAAGGACATTCACCCATGGCGTTTGCTGAGCCTTTTCCAATTCTCCAGGACGCATCGCAAGCTCCACCCCGGCACCCGCACGAAGCATTTTCCGCGGCGCGCGATCTGGAAGCTCGTCTGCGCGGCACTGTCCGCGGCGAAGTTCGTTTCGATGCTGCGTCGCGGGCGCTCTATTCGACTGACTCCTCGAACTACCGCCAGGTGCCGATCGGCCTGGTGCTGCCACGCGACCAGGCGGACGTCGTCGCCACAGTTGCGGCCTGCCGCGAATTCGGAGCCGCCGTACTCTCGCGCGGCGGCGGCACCAGCGTTGCGGGGCAGACCTGCAACGTCGCCGTGGTGCTCGACTTCTCGAAATACATGCATGCGGTGGTCGCGCTCGACGCTTCCGCCCGCCGCGCCCGGGTCGAGCCGGGGATTGTTCTCGATGCGCTGCGCGACCGGGCCGAGCAGCACGAGCTGACCTTTGCCCCCGATCCAGCCACCCACAGCCGCTGCACGCTGGGCGGCATGATCGGCAACAACGCCTGCGGCGTGCACGCCCTGATGGGCGGCAAAACGGTAGACAACGTCGAATCGCTGGACATCCTGCTCTACGACGGCACGCGCATGCGCGTCGGTCCCACATCGGAGGATGAGCTGGCCTCCATCATTGCCGCCGGCGGCCGGCGCGGCGAGATCTACGCGGGGCTGCGCCGCCTGCGCGACACCTATGCGCCTCTCGTGCGCGCCCGCTTCCCCGACATTCCGCGTCGCGTCTCCGGCTACAACCTGGATCAACTGCTGCCTGAAAACGGCTTCAACGTGGCCCGCGCCCTGGTCGGCAGCGAAGGCACCTGCGTGACCATTCTGGAAGCGGAATGCGAGCTGAAGCCGAGCCCGCAGCATCGCCGCCTGGTTGCGCTCGGCTTCGCCGACGCCTTCATCGCCGCCGACCACGTACCCGCCGTGCTCGCGCACAAGCCCATCGGCCTCGAAGGCTTCGACGGCCTGCTGGTCGACTTCATGCTACGCAAGAGCCTGCTGGTCGACGACGTCAAGCTGCTGCCCGCGGGCAACGGCTTTTTTCTTTGCGAGTTCGGCGCCGACTCGCCGGACGAAGCCGATCGCCTGGCCGACACGCTGATCGCAGCCTCGCAGCACTTCTCCCACGTTCCGACGACGGCGCTCTATTCGACCGAAGAAGCCGCAACGCGTCTGGGATGTGCGCGAGGCCGGCCTCGGCGCATCCACCTTTGTGCCGGGCGAGAAGAATGGCTGGGAAGGCTGGGAAGATTCGGCCGTTCCGCCCGAGCGGCTGGGCGCTTACCTGCGCGAACTCTTCGCACTGATCGACAGCTACGGCTACCGCACGCCGATGTATGGGCACTTCGGCCAGGGCTGCGTCCACCTGCGCATCACCTTCGACTTCAAGACGGCCGCGGGCGTCGCCAACTATCGCCGCTTCATCGATCAGGCGGCCGACATCGTTTTGAAATACGGCGGCTCTTTCTCCGGCGAGCATGGCGATGGCCAGGCCCGCGCCGTTCTGCTGCCCAAGATGTTCGGCCCCGAACTAATGCAGGCCTTCGTTGAGTTCAAAGCACTGTGGGACCCGCTGAACCGGATGAACCCCGGCAAGCTGATCGACCCGATTGCCGTGTACGATCCCACCGAAAATCTGCGCATCGGCCCGGGCTATCAGCCCGCGAAAACCACCACCTGGTTTCAGTATCCGCGCGATGGAGGCTCCTTCAGCGAAGCTACCAAGCGCTGCGTGGGCGTTGGCGCCTGCCGCAAGCAGGACCACGGCACCATGTGCCCCAGCTATATGGCGACGCGCGAAGAGAAGCACTCCACGCGCGGGCGCGCGCACCTGCTGTGGGAGATGATGCAGGGGAATGTGCTGCCCGACGGCTGGCGCAATAACGAGGTCCACGAAGCCCTTGAGCTGTGCCTTTCCTGCAAGGCCTGCAAGACCGAGTGCCCGGTCAACGTCGACATGGCTACGTGGAAGTCCGAGTTTCTCGCCCACTACTACCAGGGCCGCCTGCATCCGCTGCATCACTACGCGTTCGGCTTCATGGATCGCTGGGCAAGCATGGCTTCTGTCGCGCCCACGCTCGCCAACCTTCCCGGCCAGATCCCCGGCATCAACGCTCGTCAAAGCCGTCCTCGGCGTCGCGCGGCAGCGTGAGCTTCCCCGCTTCGCCCCGCGCAACTTCCGGGCGGAATTCAACCGCGCCGCGACTCCCGCGCTGCAGCCTCGGCGAACGCCCAGCCTGTCCTGCTGTGGGCCGATACCTGGAACAACTACTTCCATCCGCAGGCCCTCACCGCTGCCGCCAAGCTGCTGGCCGCGGCCGGGTTCAGCGGTCCAGATACCGAAGCGGCACATCTGCTGCGGCCGCCCGCTGTACGACTTTGGCTTCCTCGACGAAGCGCGCCGCTACCTCGTCCGCATTCTGGATCAGTTCGCCCCGCAGATCGACGCCGGCATGCCCGTCGTCATGCTGGAGCCCAGTTGCGCCACCGTCTTCCGCGACGAGCTGGTCAATTTTTTCCCCAACGACGAGCGCGCGATTCGGCTGAGCAAGCAGACCATCCTGCTCAGTGAAATGCTCGCCCGCAACTCCGCGTGGCAGCCGCCGCAGATGCCCGGCCGCCGCATCGTCGTCCACGGCCACTGCCACCAGAAGACGCAGATGACGATGAAGGACGACATGGCGCTGCTGCGCGCGACCGGCGCCAGCGTCGAACTGCTCGACTCCGGCTGCTGCGGCATGGCCGGTCCCTTCGGCTTCGAGGCCGACAAGTTCGAGGTCTCGCAAACGCTGGCCGAGCGCGTCCTGCTGCCCGCCGTGCGCGCTGCCGGAGCCGACGACCTGCTGGTCAGCAACGGCTTCAGTTGCCGCGAACAGATCGCGCAAAATTCACCGCGCCGCGCCGTTCATCTCGCCGAAGTGCTTGCCGGGGATTGCTGACCGCCCGCGGGCGAATTGCTCCGAAGCGATACCATAGAGATATGGACACGAAGCTTTCTTTTGCAGACGCAGCCGTTTTCACCACTCCGCTGCTTGCGGTCTTTGCCGTCGACCTCGCCACCGACAAGAACGCCCCGCCGCAACCGGCGCTTCTGAACGCAGAAGGCAGCATCCTCAGCGCCGCGCGCGCAGCCCTCACCTCCGGCGAGTTCAAAGCTGCTCTCGGCGAGATCGCGCTGCTCCACGCGCCAGCCGGTCTCGCCGCTGAACGCCTGCTGCTGGTCGGCCTGGGCAAAGCCAAAGACCTCTCGCTCGACCGCATCCGCAAAGGCGCAGGCACCGCCGTCCGCGCCGCCAAGCCGCGCTCCATCCGCAGCGTGGCTATCGCATTTCCTGATGCGCAGGCACTGCCCGACGGGCCCGCCACTGAACTCTCGGCCACCCTGACTGCTCGCGCGATCGTCGAAGGCGCGGTCTTCGGCCAGGAAGACTACGATACCTACCGCAGCGACCGCAAAGATCTTTCGGTCAATTCCTTCACCTCTCGTCGCGCCCGAGCCCTCGCCCGAAATACAGAGCGGTTTCGACGAAGGCGCGGTTGTGGCCGCAGCGCAGAACTTTACTCGCGCGCTGGTCAACGAGCCCGGCAACATCCTGACGCCGACGGTGCTCGGCGCGCGCGCGAAAGCCATGTGCGACGAGGCCGGCCTTAAGTGCGAAGTCCACTCCTCGGACAAGTTGCAGGAACTGAAGATGGGCGCGTTCTGGGCGGTCGCCAAAGGCTCCGCCGAACCACCCGCGCTGATCGTGATGACCTACGAGCCGGCGACCGCATCCGCACCCGACGCGCCTGTCTTCGGCCTGGTCGGAAAGGGCATCACCTTCGACACCGGCGGCATCTCCATCAAGCCCGCCGACGGCATGGAGAAGATGAAGTACGACATGGCCGGTGCGGCCGCAATGATTGGCGCCATGCACGCGATCGCCCGCCTCAAGCCGCCATGCAAAGTCATCGGCGTCGTTTGTTCCGCCGAGAACATGCCCGACGGCCGCGCCTACAAGCCCGGCGACGTCCTCACCGCCATGTCGGGCAAGACCATCGAGGTGGTCAACACCGACGCGGAGGGCCGCCTGGTGCTCGCCGACGGACTGCACTATGCGAAGACCCTGGGCTGCACCCACCTGATCGACGCCGCCACGCTTACCGGCGCCTGCGTCGTCGCGCTCGGCATGATCAACGCCGGGCTCTTCTCCAACGACGACGCAGCCTGCGCGAAGTTCGAAGGCGCGCTGGCCACGTCCGGCGAGAAGTTCTGGCGCCTTCCCTGCACCGACGACTATCGCGACCACATCAAGAGCGAGATCGCCGACATGATGAACACCGGCAAGAACCGCTACGGTGGCGCAACGTCCGCCGCGATGTTTTTGAAGGAGTTCGCGGGCGACACGCCGTGGGTCCATCTGGACATTGCCGGCTGCGCGTGGAACGAGGAGAAGAAGCCCTGGCATGCGTATGGTCCCAGCGGCATCGCCGTGCGCTCCATCGTCGAGTGGGTGCGCAGCTACTCCGCGTAGCCCGCGCCCACCGTTTGATTGCGATTCGCTTGTACGCGAAGCGTTGAGAACAGCACGATGTGCACCTAGTAGACTCGAGTCAAGCATGTATCGATCCATTCAACTGACACTTCAGGCACGCATCCAGGCCATCCTGCTGGCGAAGTACGACATCGCTCTCACACAGTTCGCCGTCGAGCAGCCGCCCAACATCGCACTCGGCGAGCTTGCCCTGCCCATCGCCTTCGAGCTGGCCAAGCGTCTGCGCAAAGCTCCGCGCGCCATCGCCACCGAACTTGCGGCCGAGCTCAACGCCGATCTCAGTGCACTTCCCGGGCGTCGCCTCGGTCGAGATTGCCGGCGCCGGCTACCTGAACATCCGCCTCGATCGTGCCGCCGTCGCGCGCGACATCGCTGCCGATCGCCACGCCGATATCGGCGGTCCCGGCTTTCGCCTGGTCGAGCACACCAGCATCAACCCCAACAAGGCCGCGCACATCGGACATCTGCGCAACGCTATTCTGGGCGACACCTTTCAACGCCTGCTCCGACCTGACAGCTACAAATCCGGCTACCAGGTGGGGGTGCAGAACTACATCGACAACACCGGCGTGCAGGTCGCCGACGTGGTGGTCGGTCTCGTGCATCTTGAAGGCCGCAACCTCAACTCGGTGCGCAAGCTGCTCGATGGGCTCTCCTTCGCGGTTGCGCTCGGCGAGCCTGCTTTCCGCATCGACTTTTACTGCTGGGACCTCTATGCCCGGGTCAGCCAGTGGTATGCGGGCACCGGTCCCGACGACCAGACCCCGCCCGCGCCCGCCGAGCTGGCGCGCCGCAAACAGATCCGCCTGGATACGCTCCACGCGCTCGAACATGGCGGCAACGAGACCGCGGCTATCGCCGACCTGATCTCCACCGCCGTGCTGCAGCGCCATCTCGAGACCATGCAGCGGCTCGGCATCGAGTACGACTTTCTCCCGCGCGAGAGCGAGATCCTCAGCCTGCACTTCTGGGATGCCGCGCGCACCCTCATGCTTGAACGCGGCGTCCTGTACCTCGAAACCGAGGGCAAGAACAAGGGCTGTTACGTGATGCGGCGGGCTGGCTCCGCAGCCGAAAAAGCAGGAAATGAAACCACGGACGTTACATATGGGGGCGACGGCCCCGACGAAGACGCCAAGGTCATCGTCCGCTCCAATGGCACGGTCACGTACGTCGGCAAGGATATCGCGTACCACCTCTGGAAGTTCGGCCTGCTCCCCGGCAAGGACTTCGGCTACGCCCGCTTCCACCAGTACCCACCCACACCTGCTGGATCTCCACCGGCGACGCCAGCGATCCCGCCGCGCCCACCTTCGGCCGCGCTGACGCCATCTACAACGTGATCGACTCGCGCCAGAACGACCCGCAGAACAACGTCATCGCGGCTCTGCGCGGCATGGGCTTTACCCAGGCGGCCGACCACTACACCCACTTCAGCTACGAGATGGTCGCCATGACGCCGCGCTGCGCGATCGATCTTGGTTACACATTATCCGACGAGGATAAGCAGCGCCCGTTCATCGAAGTCAGCGGCCGCAAGGGCTACGGGGTGAAGGCCGACGACCTGCTCGACAAGCTTATCGAAGCCGCGCAGGCCGAGGTCGACACGCGCCATCCCGAACTCACGGACACAGAACGCACGCAGATCGCCACACAGATTGCGGTGGGCGCGCTTCGCTACTTCATGCTGCGCTTTACCCGCAACACGGTCATCGCCTTCGACTTCAAAGACGCGCTCAGCTTCGAGGGTGAGACCGGTCCCTACGTCCAGTACGCCATCGTTCGCGCCGCCAACATCTTTCGCAAGGCCGGAGTTACGGAGGAAGACGCGCTGGCTGCCATCGCCACGCTCGACTTATCCATGCTCGCGAGCGAAGATGGCACCAGCCTGTGGGAGACCTGGCTGCTCGCGTCCCGTCTGACTGCGCTGATTGAGCAGGCCATTGCCACCGCCGAGCCCGCCTACCTGGCGCGCTACGCTTTCCAGCTGGCGCAGCAGTTCAACAACTTTTATCACCGCCATCACGTCCTGACCGAGCAGGACCCCACGCGCCGCACGCTGTTCCTGCCACCGCCGCGGTTGCCCGCCGCGAGATGGTCCGCGCACTCGGCTACCTGGGCATCGAAGCCCCGCCGGTTATGTAACACCGGATGTTACTTAGCGTTTGAACGAAAACTTCTTGTGCGCGAAGTAGCTGTAGCAGGCGATCACAATCGAGTTCACCAGTCCGGCGAGAAACGGTGCGTACTGCCGAAGGAGCGCGATGTGTTCGAACCCGTGCGTCGCCGCAGGCAGGATCACCAGGCCCATGGGAAAACTGACGCTGTACACGGCAAAGCAGCGGAGCCACTCCTTCAAGTAGTTGCCCTTGGTACGAAACACGAAGTGCTTGTAACACAGGAATGCGACCGTGATACTGATCGGTGTCGAAATGGCGAACGCGATATCTGCGATCAGCGGCTTGCCCCGACTCGGCAGCATGCGGCCGAACACAATCACGCAGCCGGAATAAAGGGCGAGCGAGAAGGCGGTGTTGAAGCCGCCCACCATCAGGAAGCGGATGACCTCGGCGCCGGGCAGGACTCGCCGCAGCGCGGCGAACATTCCCTCGGCCTGCGGATCGGGCGGTTCGTTCGGGCTCAGGTGGAAGCCGTGGCTGTGCGGAGCCTCAGTGTCAACGACAGTCTTCGGCTCGTTCATCGGCGAGGCTCCCGCGGCGGCAAGGTTAGGCTCGGCTCAGGACGTGCGCGGCGGTAGAGTCGGAGGGAATGCATGCAAGTCTAATTGTACTGTCGCGTGCTGCGCGCGGGAGAACCTGCGCATGCTCCTTTGGTTGCAGGGCAGGATATACGCTCGATGCAGCGCGTGCGCATTCGCCGAAGCGGCCTGCGTTACGCCGTGGCCATCGCCTTCTGCGTGACCGCGGCGAAGCTTTGGTCGAGCAGCCGCAACGCCTCGTCAACATCCGATTTCGCAATGTTCATCGCCGGCGACATGCGCAGGACGTTGTTGTACATGCCGCCTTTGCCGATCAGCAGCCCGCGTTCGCGCGCGGCTTCCAGCATTTCGTTGGCCAACACCGGCGCCGGCTCCCTGGTCTTCGGGTCGGTCACCAGTTCCAGCGCCTGCATCAGCCCCAACCCGCGCACGTCGCCAATCACCGGATACTTCTTCTGCAGCTCTTCCAGTCCCTCGCGCAGGTAGGTCCCGACCACATCGCAATTACGAATCAGGTCGTCCTCTTCGATCAGGTCGATCACGGCGGAGGCTGTCACGCAAGCCACGGGATTGCCCCCGAAGGTAGCAATCGTCGGCCCCTGGTACGCGTTTGCAATCTCCGGCGTCGCCACGGTCAGGCCGATGGGAAACCCGTTGCCCAGCGACTTTGCCGCGGTCAGAATATCGGGTTCGATTTCCCAATGCTCAATCCCGAACCATCCTTTGCCGGTGCGTCCCCAGCCGGTCTGCACCTCGTCCGCGATAAAGTCGCCGCCGTACTTCTTCACGATCGAGAACGCGATTTTGAAGTACTCCTTCGGCGGCGTGATGAATCCGCCCACACCCTGGATGGGCTCGGCGATCATCCCGGCAATCGCGCCCGAGGTCGACGACTCGATGACGGCTTCAATATCCCCGGCACACGCGACCTCGCACGACGGATAGGTCTTGCCTAGTGGGCAGCGATAACAATACGGGTTCATCGCATGCACGATGCCCACCTGGTACGACGCCTTCCGCCACGCCGCAATTCCGGTCAGCGAACGCGTCACCGCCGAGCGGCCGCTGTAAGAGTGGCGCAGCGCAATGATCTCCAGGTTCCCGGTGTGCATGCGCGCCGAATCGATGGCCGTTTCGTTTGCCTCCGAACCGGAGCTGGTGAAGAACGACTTTTCCAGGCGTCCCGGCGTAATCTGCGCAATCTTCTCCGCCAGGGCTGCCATGGTCTCGTGCGGATAGAGCGTGGAGGTGTGCCCGAGCTTGTCGATCTGCGCCTTCTGCGGCCCGGTGATGCGCGGGTTCGCGTGGCCGACGCCGACCGTCACGATGCCGCCGAAGAAATCCAGATAACGCTTCCCCTCCACGTCCCACACATGCTGCATCTCGCCCCGCTCCAGCGGCAGCGGGTCGGCAAAATAGTTGGCGACGGCGGGGTAAACGTACTTCTGTTTCCTGGCAATAATCTCTTTGCGGTCCATGGCGGCGGTTTCCTCTCAGGCGCTCCAACAACCTGGTAAAGAACTACTATACCCCGCCAAACCGGCGTCTTTGCCGCACGATTGCCGCAAGCATCCACGACACGCAAGCCCTCACGACTTGCACGTAGTCGAACAGGCTTTGCTTCTCGACCGTACTGATTACGCTCATCAGCGCCTGGTTCTGCGTCTCCGCCGAGCTGAGCTGCGTGGCCACGGTCGCAGGATCGGCCGACACCAGCGAGGTCACCGCGGCGGTCCGGCTGGTCGCATCCGTCTGCGCATAGGTGCTCGCGCTCTCCAGCCGATCGAGCGAACTGCCCAGGATCGCCTGCTGCTGCGACACATTACCCAGCGCCGCCGTCAGCAGGCCGACGTCGGCGCTGGCGGTGGAACTCACCGTGCCGCCCGAGAAGTCGGCAATCAAATTGTTCAGCGTCGCCATCACGTCTGCTCCGGGCGCCAGAGAACACCGCGGACCCGGCTACCCCGGTCTGAATCTGCTGCCCGCTCACGGTGGTCACCGAGCCCGTCAGCGCATCCCCGTTATACGTGGTGGTCGCCGGCGAGGTGCTCGTGTCCGTGGTGTACGGCTGCACGTTCCCCTTGCTACCCGCAAAGATGTACGTTCCCTGGTAGCTGGTGTTGGCCAGCGAAACTACCTGATCGCGGATCCCGATCAGTTGTTGCGAGAGCGAGTTGAGGTCGGCCGCGTTCTCCGTTCCGCTGTTTCCCGCGACCGCCAGCGACAGTGCCGAAGTCAGCTGCGTCACCACGCTGGACAGCGCCGAATCCGCAACCTGCATCAGGCTCTGGGTCGTCGCCGCGGTCTGCACAAAGCTGTCGTCCTGGCTGATCGCCGAGCTCAGCAGCGACGCCTGCCCCGCAGCCACCGGATCGTCCGAGAGCGACGCCACCCGCAGCCCCGACGACAACTCCGAGGTCAACTGCTGCTCGGACAGAGTGGACGCGTTCAACGAGTCCACCAGACCGCTCACGTAATTTGGATCAACCCGCATCTCGGCTCCTGCTCGCGCGCTGACTGCACCTTCGCAATTCCATCCCGCCCTTGTTCCGCTTACGTCACCGTCGTCTCTTCGCCCAGATTGAGCGCCGAAGCCATCAGCTCGTCGACAATCGTGAACACCTTCGCAGCGGCATCGTACGAACGCTCATACAGCGTCAGATTCGATGCCTCCTGGTCGAGCGACACACTTGACTCGGACCCCTGCTGCGTCGTCAGCTGCGTCAGCGACGCCTGCTGCGTGGTGTTCTCGTCCGATACCTGCGAGACCGTGCTGCCCAGCTGGGTCAGGAAGGTCGCGTAGTACTGCGCCGCCGTCTGGCCGTTCACCAGGGGCTGATTGGCCAGCCCGCTCAACGCGGTCGCGTTGGTGCCTCCGCTCTCGCCTTCGCTCACAGCCGCCGCGGCAATCGCATTCGGGTCTGACGTGCTCACGCCCAGCGTGATTCCCCCACCGCTTCCCGATTCATAGAAGCCAAAGATGGGGCCACCCTGAGCACCGTTGGCGTCGAGACCTTTCTCGTTCTGCGCATTCACCGCATTCACAATCGCATCGGTGAGCGAACTGAGCGCCGACGAGACCTGCGGCAGGTCCTGATCGCGCGCCTGCAGTATCCCGCCCAGCGAGCCGCCGGTCAGTCCGGAGGTAATATCCTGCCCCGCGCTCGACACTATATCCACGTTGCCGTTTGCAGGATTCGTGCTCAGCGCATACGACTGGCCCTCGCTCACCAGCAGCGCCCCGTTCGCCGTCGTCAGCGTCAGCCCGTTGTTCTCCGTCCTGGTCTGATCGAACCCGATGTACTGGGACAATTGCGTCAGATCCTGCTGCCTCTGGTCTTCCAGCGTTCCCGCATCCGCGTTGGGACTGGTGCTTTCAATCTGCAGGTTCAGCGCCGCAATGGAGGCAGTCAGCGAGTTTACTTCGCTCACCGCGCCGGATACCTGCTGGTTCAATCCCGCCGTCTGCTGCGCGATCTGGCTCGACGCGCTGTTGAGGTCCGACGCCAGGGTTTGCGCAGCATTCAACACGCCCTGCCGCACCGATCCGTCCGAGGGACTCGCCTCCAGCGCGCCAAATGCGCTGAACAGAGAATCGATGTCAGTCCCAATCGTCGTCGACGCGGCAGAAGAGGAGCTGGACGTGATGCCAAAGATCGACTGCAGGTCCGTCAGCGCCGCGCTCTCGGCCGCGCTCGAAGATTCCAGCTGGGTCTGCTGCTGGACCCGCTGGTTCAGCACCGGGTCGCGCTGCGAGACCGCGCTCACGCTCGCACCCTGGCCGGCGCTGCTGGTCGGGCTGAGGGTCACCGAATCATTCTCCTGCCACGTGGCGACCTCGTCCGTGTAGCCCGGCGTGTTCGCGTTGGCGACGTTGTTCGACGTAATGTCGATGGCCGCCTGGTTGGCTTCCAGCGCGTTCTGCGACAAGTCCAGCAGTGCGGTCAGCGTGCCCATGGTGAACTCGTCTCGCGCGTGCGCGCTCCTCCGCTGCGCACCCGCCGCAGGACATCCATGTTCTTCTCCGTCGCCACCAGCAGGTCCCGCAACAAGCGATGCTGGCGCAGCATCCCGACACGCGCAGAGCCGCCCGGCGCCGCACCGCGCCGATCCGATTCGCCCCGGCCCCGGGCTTCATCCCGGCCTGAAGCATCGAGCATCCGCTGCGCGCGCGCAGCCAATTGCTCCAACTCGTCTGCGCGCAGGTTCGCCAATGCCTGCCGCGTCTGCTCCGCCAGACCGATCCATTCGCCTGGTGCCGCCCTCTCGTTCATTTCAACCGCCTCGGCCGCTTCAGATTCCGCCCTAGTCCATCAGAGAGCCCATCACCTTGGCCGCCACATCTGCTGCTGGAACGTTGTACGTCCCCGCAGCGATGGCCTGTTGCAGCGCCGCAACCTTATCGCTGCGAACGTCGCTTCCAGCCAGCGCCTGCGCCATCACTCCGCTGGCAGCGCTCCATTGCGTTTGGTCGGCCGCAGCCGCAGTGCTCGACTCGAACGCATTTGCCGCGGTCCGGCTGTCTGGCCTCAACGCCCGGCTCGCGCTCGCCGGCGCGCTCATTTCCGTCGCCTCAGGTAGCTGTTGCGCGCTGCCAATTCCGTTGATTGTGCTCAATCTCGCACCTCCGCCTTCCATCAGGTCATCGGCAAACTCGGTGAGGACTTTAGTACCGCGGCAGTTTTATTTTGGAATCCCGGACACCGCGACCTCGCCCTGCTTCGCATGCGCGGCTTTTTCTCCCTCCACCTGCTCCACCACGCGCCGCGCAATCCCCAGGCCTCCGGCCTTCGCGATGGCCGTGGCCATAGCTTCGGTTCCGTAGTTGCTCAATGTGTCGGCAAAGCCTCCGCCGCTTTCCTGGCCGCTCTCATCCTGCCCGTCTTCCTGGCAGAACCCATGCTCCTTCATCGGCTTCAGCATCTCCTGGAGCAGCATGCCTTCAAACTGCTGGGCCGCGTCCGTCAGCTTGCGATGCTCCAGCGCAGTGGCCTCGGCTCCGCCGGCGCCGGCGCCGGTTGCCGCAGCCGTCGCCGCAATGGCAAAGTTCATTGCACCTCCAGCTCCGCCTCCAGCGCTCCGGCCGACTTCATCGCCTGCAGAATCGAAATCACGTCGCGCGCCGAGGCGCCAATGGTCTGCAGGCTGCGCACCAGGTCGTCGACCGTCGCTCCCTGCTTCAACTCGATCCGGTTCACCGGCTTGTCCTGCGCCGTCACCCGCGTCTGCTGCACCGTCTGCGTCGTCCCGGTTGACATCGGCCCCGGCTGCGACACCTGAAACTCGTTGACGATATTGACCGCCAGTCCGCCGTGCAGGATCGACACCGGCTGCAGCACCACCGATCCGCCAATCACGACCGTGCCGGTGCGCTCGTTCACCACCACTTTGGCGCGGGGATAGAACGGCACCTCGATCGCCTCCACCCGCGCCAGCAGCTCCGGCACATCCGCGCCCGGCATGACGCGAATCTCCACCGTTCCGCTGTCGACTACGCGCGCCACGCTTCCGCCCAGTTCCTGGTCGACACCTGCGGCAACCGCCTCCGCACTCTTGAAATCGTCCTCGTTCAGCAGCAGCGTCACCCTCTCCGCGCCCGCCAGCGGCATCGGAATCCCGCGCTCCACCATCGCCCCCAGCGGCACCCGCGCAGTGGTCGGGTGGTTGAACTGTTTCGTGTTGCCATTCACGCTGACCGAATATCCTCCCACCACCAGCGGCCCCTGCGCCTGCGCGTAGATCTTCCCATCCGCGCCATAGAGCGGCGTCATCAGCAGCACGCCCCCCTCCAGGCTGCTGGCATCGCCGGCCGAGGAGGCGGTGATGTCGATCTTCGCTCCGGGCCGCGCAAACGGCGGCAGCGTGGCCGACACAAACACCGCGGCCAGGTTCTGCACGCGAATGCCCGTCGCCGGCACGCTGACCCCCATGCGCAGCAGCAGCGAAGCCAGCGTCTGCGTCGAAAAGCCGGTCTGCTGGCTGTCCCCGGTGCCGTGCAGCCCCACCACAATTCCGTAGCCCACCAGTTGGTTGTCGCGCACGCCCTCCACCGTCGCAATGTCCTTGATGCGCGCCTGGCGCTGCGCTGCGTCCTCCGCGCACGCGCTTGCGGCAAACGTCGACAGCAACATCAGGATCATTGCAATTCGCTGCACCGCCGCACCTCTCCACTCACTTGCAAGCTGCAACTTCTTTAGAAAACCAGCACCTTCTCGATGAGCCGCACCAGCGCGTTCTGGCGGCGGGTGTAGTCGTTCACGATTCCCTTGCCCCGTACCTGGAGTTCCATGCTCGAAATTGCCGTCGACAGGACCTGGTTCTGCTGCGAGATGTCCTCCGGGCGCACCAGGCCGCGCAGCACAAT
The DNA here is from genome assembly GCA_963787905.1 of uncultured Acidobacteriaceae bacterium. Classification (GTDB taxonomy): domain Bacteria; phylum Acidobacteriota; class Terriglobia; order Terriglobales; family Acidobacteriaceae; genus Edaphobacter. Next base: position 25,661 of record CAWBFL010000045.1, read on the forward strand.
GGTCTGCGTCTGCTGCGAAAACTCGACCTGCCGCGCCGCCTCGATCACCAGCATCCCGTTGGGCAGAACCTCCACCACCTGCCCGCCAAAGGTTGTGGTCAGGCTCGAATTGGTTGCGCTCGCTCCCTGTGCGTTCAACCCCGCCGAGGACGACTGGTTCACCAGATTCTGCAGCGCATTGCCCGCATGCAGCGTGCCCAGCAGGCCGGAGAGGCCCGAGCTTGCATTCGAGGCGCGCGAGTTCTTGACCGTGCCGTCGGTCGAAGCCGCCAGACTCTCGGACACCACCACCGAGATGAGGTCGTGCGGCCGCATCGCGCGCACATCGGTCGACATCCGGGTCAACCGTCCCGCATCGGTCCAGATCGCGCCGGGCGTGGTCTGCGCCGCCTTGTTGTCCAGCCGCACCCGCGCCAAATAGGCCTCCAGCGACGAGGCCGCCGGATCGCTGCCTGAAACCAGTCCCTTCGGATTCGCGTTGGCCTTTGCGGTCACGGGCGCGATCGGCGCCTGCGCGCTGAGTTGCCAGCATGCCAGCAACAGCAGCAGCACGCCGGCGCCGCGAACCGCAGTCTCCATGCGCGCACCGCTGGCCGGTCCCGCATGCCGCGACAAGGTCATTCTGCCCGGAGCCGTGCCCGGCCGGGCCCACGGCCCCGAATTGCTTCGATTCGCCTGCAGTTCGACTGGCACCTGCGCGGGGCAAGAAAACTCAGCTCTCTCGTCTGCCTTGACCCCGCACTCCTCCAGCGCGGCGTCATACGCAGCCACAGTCAGCGGACTAATCACCGTCGTCATCGCTCCATCTCCACGTCTCCCGCACCCCGCACCACGCCGCCGATGCGTTCCACCGTGAGGCCTGCCTCGTCGCTCTGCCGCGTCACCCGGACCAGCACGCGCTCGCCCACTCGCGCCGACTGTTCCGTCACTCCGCTCATCTCGATCCGCACCATTCCGTCCTGCATCCACAGCCGCACCGGCTCTCCCGCATGCACTGCCAGCGGCCGCGGGGAGGGCGGGGCTTGCTGAATCCATGCATTTCTGTCCTGCTGCGACTCAGCTCCCGCCGCCAACCGCGCCGGCCAATCGGGGTGGATGCAGTCCTGGCGCAGCTCCCAACTTCGGCGCAGCACCGCGTCCCACTCGGAGGCGATTACGCGATACCCCTTCGCGCCGCAACCCGCGGCCGACTGCGCCTGCGCCGGCACACACCATGCCAGCCCATACGCCGCAACCGCCGCCCACACCAGCAACCCCGCAACTCGCCTGGCCTGCATCGCTGCCCTCGTTCCGCCGTGCTAGCGGATCATTCCGTTGATCTGCGAATACATGTCGTCGGCCACGTGCACCACCTTCGAATTGCTCTCATATGCGCGCTGGGCCAGGATCATGTTCACGAACTCGGCCACCACATCCACATTCGAGTTCTCCAGGTAGCCCTGCTGCAGCGTGCCCATTCCGCTCGATCCCCCGGGCACATCCGTAATTGCGTTGCCCGACGACGAGGTTGGCTGCAGCAGATTGCCGCCCAGCGAGTTCAAACCTCCCGGGTTGGGAAAAGTCGCCAGCTGGATGGTGCCCAACTGGCTCGAGGTCGTCTGTCCCGGCAGCGTCGCCGTCACCACCCCGTACTGCGAGATGGTCACCGAGGTGGCGTTCGCCGGGATGGTGAGCGCCGGCAGCAACTGGTTGCCGTTGGCGTCCGTCACCGTGCCCGCGTTGTTCATGCTGAAGTTCCCGTCGCGGGTGTAGCCGATGGTCCCGTTGGGCAGTTGCACCTGGAAGAAGCCGGTGCCCTGGATAGCGAGGTCCAGCGTGTTGCCGGTCTGGTTGAAGTCGCCCTGGGTCATAATCACCTCGCTGGCCGTCGACTTCGTACCCAGGCCAATCTGCAATCCCGCCGAAGTGGTCGACGTGCTGGCCGCCGATCCCGGCTGCACCATGTTCTGGTAGATCATGTCCTCGAACTGCATGCGGCGGCTGCGAAATCCCGCCGTCGCCGAGTTGGCCAGATTGTTCGCCACCGTGTCCAGATTGGCCTGCTGCGCGCTCATCCCGCTTGCCGCCGTATACAACGCTCGAATCATCTCTCGCTCCTTTTTGCCCTGGTCTTTTGCTTCCCTCGCTAACCCGCTGACCTGCTGCCCTGCTGACCTGCTGCACTTAAACCCGCCCGAGGTCCTCCGCTGCCGTCTTGTCGAAGTCGTTGTTGAAGACGCTCAGCGCCTTCTGCATCATCTCGGCCTGGCGCTGGACCAGGATCAACTGCATGGTTCCATGCACCGCATCCAGGTTCGCCCCTTCGAGAGTCCCCTGCTGGATCGCCGTATCCACCGCCGCCGGCTGCGTTCCATCGGCTGCGACCAGTCGATTGGCTCCCAACGCGTCCAGCGCCGCGCCCGCGGGGAATGCAAACACGCCAACCTTGCCGGCAATGGCGCTGCCCTGATCGGTGGTGACCGAGATATTTCCATCCGGCGCAACGCTCACCGCTCCGGTAGGAATCGTGATCGGCTGACCATTCGGATCCAGCACCGGCTCGCCCTGCGCGGTCTCGAGCACGCCCGTGTCGGAGCGCATAAACCCTCCATCGCGCGTGTACTGGACTCCTCCGCCGGCCTGGATGGCAAAGAAGCCCGGGCCATTCAGGGCCAGGTCCAGGGGATTGCCGGTCGCCGTCAGCGCGCCTTGCCCCTCATCCATCACGTTGCCGCCCAGCACCCCGAAGTCATTGATCGCGTCCCCCACCTGCGACGCCTCGCTGCCGTCGCCAATCCCCGCCAGCACGCTGCGGAAGTAGTCCCGCTGCGCGCGAAAGCCCGCCGTGCCAGCATTCGCCAGGTTGTTGGCCGCCGTGTCGAGCGCCTGGGTGCGCGCCAGCAAACCGGTGTACGCGGCATAAAGCCCACTGTCCATGCGGTCGATAAAGGCACGCAGAGTGCCGTACAGAATTCGAGAAGGTTAGAGCGTCCTCACGCTTCCCTGCCAACCGCGTACACCCGGTCGGCCACATCTTCTTTCGACTGCGGAAGGCCGCTGGCTCCCATCGCCCGCGAATCCAGCCACATGCGCAGCCAATGGAACTCATGCACCCGCACCAGACGCGACGCGCGCGGCTGCATGCGCTCGAGCGCCGCCGCAATCCTGCCGGGAAGCAACTCGATCCGCTCGACCGGCTCGAGCCCCGCATCGACAAACTCGCAGGCGCGCAGCCGCTGCCGCGCCGCAGCCTCCACTCCATCTCTTCCAGCAGCCCACTTTCCACCTTCAGTCCGCTCATGCGCTCCATCGCCAGCGCCGCCGCCCGGTCCGGCCGGCCGGCGAATCCCAAATACAGCAGCCGCCCGCCCGCAACCCGCAGCGGCACCATGCCCAGCCGCTCCACCAGCACCTGCGGCGCCGCCAGCGCCATCGCCTGCGGATCGAACTCCCCCGCCGACAGCACCGGACATCCCCACTGCAACCCCAGCCCCCGCGTGACGCAACTCGGCTCCAGCCCGCACTCCTCCGTCAGCCAGGCGCCGATCGGTCCGCGTCCAACCCGCCGCTGCCGCTCCACCGCGCGCTGCAGTTGTTCCGGCGTGATCCATCCCTGCCCCAGCAGAATCAACCCCAGCGGCATCCGGTGGCGATGCTCGCCCTCCGGCTCCGCCGGCTGCTCGCCGCCGGCCTCGCGCCGCAGCGCTGCCCGCGCCATGGTCTCCAGGCACCCGGGCGAGCAGCCCCAGCGGCCTTCCAGCATCGGCCGTCTGTGGTCCTTCCACCAACCCCGCCAGCCTCCCGGGCAGGCCGCATTGCCGCATTCCTCGCGGCCATTCTTCGCCGCCATCCACCGCTCCGAGCCATCGCCCGGCAATCCGGCTGCGCGCTCTGCCGCAAATCTCCGCATTCTCCGCTCACCCTCCCAACCCGCTAAAACAGCGAGCGAATGCTCTCCAGCCGCAACTGCGGTTCTGCCACTTCGGTCACCAGCAAGGCGAAATTGCCCTCGACAATCACCACCTCGCCGCGCGCCACAATCCGATCGCCGACAACCAGATCCACCGGCTCATTCACGTGCCGGTCGAGCTCGAGCACATCGCCCAGACTCAGTCCCAGCACATCCTTCAACGCCAGTTCGCGGGAGCCGAATTGCAGGGTTGCGTCCAGCTCGATCTCTAACAGCAGATCGCGCGCCGAAGGCCGCGGCGCCGCACTCGCCTCCGCCTGTCCTGGTGTCGCTTCGTCCATCGCCTGCTCCTCCCAACTCACTCGCCCGCGCTCGAACTCATCCTGCGCGCCGTCACCCACCGTTGCTGCCGGCTATTGCACGGCCGACCGCTCGGCATCGGCGGTGTGTCCCTTCACCTGCGCGCCGCGATGTTCCCCGCTCCGCACCGGCATGGCGTGGAAGATCGGCAACCCGCCCACGCGCAACTCCGCCGCCGCGTTCCGCGCCAGCGGCAGCCGCAGCACCTTGCCGGGAGCCAATCCCGCCAGGTCTCCCGCATTCACCCGCATTGCGGGAAATTGCAGCGCCGCGCCGAACTGCGCGTCCGTCATCAGCACGCTCAAGCGCGCCCGGGCCTCGGACGACTGCCTTCTTGGCCGGTCCCGCTCCGCGATCAGCCGCCGCAGGATGGTATTCAGCACCACCGCGGGCAGGCACAGGTTCAGCGACCCCTGCGCCTCGGGCATGCGCACCTCAAAGCTGACGCACAGCGTCTTCTCACTGCCCGGCATCAGCCGCGAGACCTGCGCCTCCCGCTCGCGCTTGTCCAGTGCGAACTTCAGCCCCACCGGCTGCCACGCCAGGTTCAGCTCGCGCAGCACAATCTCCATCACGGAAAACAGGATCGCGTCCTCAATATCGGTCGGCTCCCGCAGTTCACCGGCCCGGCCCACCCCGCCCAGCAGCAGGTCGACGATGGGCGGCGCCATGGTCAGGTCCATCTGCACCACGCCGATCACGTCCAGCGGCTGCAGCCGCGCCGAGCACACGTACGCCGGTTCAGGAATGCGCTCGGTAAACTCCGAATACGTCATTTGCTCGGCCGACGCGAGCGCCACTTCGAACCGCGTGCGCAGCCACGCGCCCAGGTTGTGCGTCAGGTTGCGCGCAAACAGGTCGTTCACCGTGCTGATGGCCTGCATCTGCTCGTTGCTGATCTGCCCGGCGCGGCTGAAGTTGTAGGGCTCGCCCGGGCGCGCACCGGCCGCCTGCTCGGCGGCGCTGGCCGCCTCCTGCTTGGCGGCCTCTTCGCGCGCCGCCCGAAACATCGAGTCGATCTCGTCCTGCTCCAGATGCTTCTCCATTCAACCCCCTCCGATAGTTCTTGTTCTCAGTTCTTCAGTTCATTAGTTTTCAGCGACAGAGCTTTGAGGTTCGTCGGCCTTCCCTGACAGCTGAGAACCGGCCACTGCCAACTCGCATTAGCCGATCGTGCCCACGCTCCTCACTCGCACCACCGGCGGAATCTCGGCCGGCGACAAGACCGTCACTCCCGGCAGAAACGGCTCCAGCCAGCGGCGCAGGTGATATCGTGCCGGACTCGGAATCAAGCAGCACGGGCAGGGCCGTTGCGGGACCGCCTCCGGTGAGCCGCTTCACAGAATCCACGATCCGGCGCAGAAAGGCTGCCGGGGCCGGCCGAGTGCCGATCGCCCAGCAGCCGCGCCGCGCTCTCCGGATCGAAGGTTCCGACAATCTCCTGCTCCAGCGCGGAGGCCAGCACCAGCACCCGCAATCCGCCCTCCGCATCCAGCAGCGGATGCACCAGCGCCCGTCCCAGCGCCTGGCGCACCGCCTCCACCAGCTGCACCGTGCTCTTCGAGTGCTGCGCCGCCTCCACCAGCACCTCGAGGATCGCGCCCAGGTCGCGGATCGATACCTGCTCGCGCAGCAACTGCTGCAGCACCTTCTGCACCTCGCCCAGCGTCATCAGCTTGGGCACCAGCTCCTCCACCAGCTTGGGATGGCTCTCGTTCATCGTGTCCAGCAGCCGCTTCACCTCGTGCCGGCTCAGCAGCTCCTGCGCATGCCTGCGGATCAATTCGCCGATGTGGGTCGCAATGACCGTGGTCTGGTCCACCACCGAGTAGCCCGCCGCCAGCGCCTGCTCCTCCAGCCCCGGCTGGATCCAGCGCGCGGCCACACCAAACGCCGGCTCCTGGGTCACCGTTCCCGGCAGGGCCCGCGCCTTGGGATCGCCGTTCACCGCCAGCAGGCAGTTCTGCTCCGTCTGCCATCGCCCAATCTCGATCCCGCGCAGCGACACCACATACTCCCGCGGCTTGAGCCGCAGATTGTCGGTAATATGCACCGGCGGCACGATAAAGCCCAGCTCCGTCGCCAGATGGCGGCGCAGTCGCGCGCACCCGGTTCAGCATCTGGCCGCCCTGCTTCTCGTCCACCAGCGGGATCAGCTGGAAGCCAATCTCCAGCGTCAGCTCGTCCATCTTCAGCAGTCCGGCAAGATTGTCGCCCGCCGCCGCTCCGGCCGCGGCAGCCGCCGCTTTCTTCCCGAAGACGGCGCGTCCTCGGCGCCGGCAGCTACAGCGATGGTCGGGCACCCCCCGCGCCATCATCCCCACCGCCGCTGCCATCAGCAGGAACGCCAGCCTGGGCATGCCCGGGCACCAGGGCCATCCCCGCCAGCACCCCGCAGGCAATCCACAGCGTGTTTCTGCGCGAGAACAACTGCGTCCGCAGCTCCTCGTCCAGTTGCCCGGACGACGACGCCCGGGTCAGCACCAGGCCGCCCGCGATGGTTACCAGCAGGCTCGGGATCATCGTCACCAGCCCGTCGCCCACGGTCAGGATGGTGTAGGTCTTTACCGCCGTCATCAGGTCGGAGCCTTGTTGCAGCACGCCGATCGCCAGCCCCGCCACAATGTTGATCGCGGTAATCAGGATCGTGGCCAGCGAGTCGCGCTGATTGAACTTGGCCGCGCCATCCATCGCGCCATAGAACTCCGCCTCGCGGGCAATCGCCTCCCGCCGCCTGCGCGCTCCATGCTCGTCGATCAGCCCGGCGTTCATGTCCGCATCGATCGCCATCTGCTTGCCCGGCAGCGCGTCCAGCGTAAACCGCGCGGTCACCTCCGCCGTGCGCACCGCGCCATGGCTGACCACCAGGAACTGGATCGCGATCAGCGCCAGGAACAGCACAAACCCGACCACATAGTTCCCGCCTACCACGAACTGCCCGAAGGACTCGATCATGCTGCCGGCGGCGTGGGTTCCCTCGTGTCCGTGCAGCAGGATCCTGCGGCTGGACGCGATGTTCAGCGACAGCCGGAACAGCGTGAGCAACAGCAGCAGGGTCGGGAAACACACTGAAGTCCACCGCCCGCCGCACCTGGATCGCGCTGAGAAAGACAATGACCGACGCGGTCATCGACGTCACCAGCAGAATATCCAGCACGAAGCTCGGCACCGGGATCAGCATCACGAACACCATGCTGATTGCCACGATCGGCAGCACCAGCGCGTTGCGCTTGGCCCTGGTCCATCCGCCCGTTTCCGTCTGACGTCGTCACCACCCGCCCCCCGCACCGGCCAGCGCCGCCGTCCTGCGCACTCGCGCCGCCTCTTCCGCTGCCTTGCGCTCGCGCGCGGCCTTCTCCACCTGCTGCCGGTAGAGAAACGCCAGAATTCCTGCCACCGCCGCATACAGCTCATACGGGATCGGCTGGCCCTCCTCGACCGATTTGTACAGCGACCGCGCCAGCGGCGGATTTTCGACGATGGGCACGCCCGCCCAGCGCGCCTCTTCGCGAATCCGCTGCGCATGCAGGTTGCGGCCCTTCACCAGCACGGTCGGCGCCAGCATGGTCTCAAAGCTGAACTCCAGCGCCACCGCATAGTGCGTCGGATTGGTCACCACGACGCTGGCCCGCGCCATGTCCGCCTTCACCTTTCTGCGCCGCAGCGCATTCTGGATCCGCCGGATGCGCGCCCTTCACCTGCGGATTGCCCACCGTCTCCTTGGCCTCGTCGCGCAGCTCCTGCTTGCTCATGCGCAGCTTCTTGTTCCACGCCATACGCTCCACCGCGTAATCCAGACCCGACCACGCCACCATCACCCATGCGGCCTTGGTCGCGATCCCGAAACACGCAGCCAGCGTCTCCGGCAGCCGCGCCACGCTCATCACCGGCATGGGCAGAATCAACTCCCGCAGCGCCTTCACGCCCAGCGCAATCACCACCGCCGCCGGCAGCAGCGACTTCGCCATCCGCGTTGCCGATCGCAGGCTGAACAGATTCCCCAGGTTGGTCGCCGGATTCAGCCGCTCCAGTTTCAGCCGCAGCGCCTCGCCGTGCAGCGAGAGCCCGCCCGTCTGCCCCATCCCCGCCAGCACCGCCGCGGCCAGGCATGCTGCCATCACCAGCCCCACGGGCAGCAGCGACGGCGTCAGCACCCGCACCAGCGCCGGCCCCAGTCCCCCGGCGTCGGCGCCGCCCAGCGCCAGGCAGCGCACGTACACCTCGTCCCAGCCGGAGAGGAACTGCCGGGCTGCCACGCCCAGCATCGGCCACGCCCGCCAGCATCGCCAGCGAGCTCACCAGTTCGCGGCTGCGCACCAGGTCGCCCTGCTTGCGCGCCTTCTCTTTGCGCTGCTCGGTGGCTTGCTCGGTGCCCTTCTCGCTCATCGCGCCACCAGCCTCGCCGCCTGGTCCAGCAGCGCGGTAAAGTGGCGCTCAATCCACGCCGGCCACACCGCCAGGGAGCCGATCAGCACCGCATACGACATCAGCGTCTTCAGCGGAATGCTCACAATCATCACCGGCAGTTGCGGCGAGATCCTGCCCACCAGCGCCACCACCATCTCCACCGTCAGCGCCGCCGCAATCACCGGCGCCGCCAGTTGCAGTCCCGCCAGAAACACCCCGCCGGTCATCGCCGCCAGCGCCGCGCCGGTCTCTGCCTTCATCACCGCCTGCCCCACCGGAACCACCGCAAAACTGCGCATCACCGCTGCCAGCAGCGAGCGGTCCAGCCCCGCGCCGATCAGCACCAGCAGGCCCATCCAGCTCAGCAACTGTCCCAGCACCGGCGTCTGGATGTTGCTGTTGGGGTCCATCAGATTCACCAGCGAGAAGCTGAACTCCATGCCCAGCATCTGCCCCGCAAACATCAGCGTCTCCAGGATCAGGCTGAGCGCGAACCCGAAGGTCAGCCCCACCGCCAGCTCGCCCAGCAGCCCCGCCATGTCCAGCTCCACGCGCGCATGCGGCAGCGTTCCCACCACGGGAGCCAGCAGCACCGTCATCGCAATCACGAACCCCGCCTTGATCCGCGGCGCAATCGCGGTCGAAGAAAACAGCGGCGCAAACACCATCAGCCCGCTCATCCGCACCATCACCAGCACCCCGGCGGAGAGAAACTGCGGCCAGTCCGCGAACTGCCTGGTCGGTCAGCATGGCTCGCATCGTCTGCATCGGCACGTTCTTCCCATCCTATCCCAGGTACCGGTGAAAGTCCGACCACAACGCCACCGTATACGTCACCAAGCGGCGCACCAGCCACGGCATGGTCACCACGGTGATCACAAACACAACAAGCAGCCGCGGCACCACCGTCAGAGTCATCTCCTGCACGCTGGTCAACGTCTGCAGCAGGCTCAGCAACACACTCACCAGGCACGCCGCCAGCAGCACCGGAGCGCTCAGCACCATCGCCTCAATCAACAGATTCCTCGCCATCTCCGCCGCCATGTCCGGCCCCATCGTCCTGCCCTCGCATATTCCCTAGAAACTCTTCAGCAGCGAACCCGCCAGCAGGTTCCATCCATCCACCATCACAAACAGCAGGATCTTTACCGGCGTCGAGATCACCACCGGCGGCAGCTGCATCATGCCAACCGAAGTCGTGATGCTGGCGATGGCCAGATCGACCAGCAGAAACGGCAGGAACAGCACCGCGCCAATCTGAAAGCCTGCCTTCAGCTCGCTCAGCATGTAGGCCGGCACCACCACCTGCATCGGCAGGTCCTGCTGCGCTCTTCGGTCTCTCCGTCATCCCTGCCGACGCAAACAGCACCAGGTCCTTCTCCCGCGCATAGCGCAGCATGTAGGTCTTCACCGGGGCCGCGCCCAGCTCCAGCGCCTGCTCGCCGTAGATGGTTCCCGCGCGGTACGGCGTCAGCGCCTGCTGGTCGACCTGTAACATAACCGGTTGCATAAGAAACCACGTCATCATCAGTCCCAGTCCCATCAGCACCTGGTTCGACGGCGCCGTCTGCGTACCCAGCGCCTGGCGCAGAAAATGAAAGACCACCAGCAGCCGCACCATCGGCGTCATCGACAGCAGCAGCGCCGGCAAAAGCGTCAGCAGCGTCAGCCCGATGACAATCGACCAGGGCACGCTTTCGTTCCCGTTCAGCTGGCTCGCAATGCTGTCCAGCCCAAGCGGCGCGGCGGCAGCGGCCGCGGGTCTGGCGGTGGTTGCGGATTTTCGCTTCCCGTTCGTGGCCGGACCCTTCGCCGCCGGATTGGCGCGCGCATGCGGCGCGGGAGTTACCCAGAACGATTCCGGCGCTGCGCCCGAGCCCACACCCGGCTGCTGGCTCGGCTCTGCCGCGGCAGTCCCCACCAACACCAGCACAGCCAGCATTGCAGCCCACGTCCGCGATAGCAGATGCCGCGGAATGCCTTCGTTCTTGCGTCTCAGCAGCATCGCACCTCCGGGTCCGCCAGCGGTTCTCCGCCGATGGTCGCGTAGCCGGATGCCGCTCCTGCTGCCGCCGCGCCAGCGACCCCTGAAAGCTCACTCAACGCGAGCAGGGACTGAATGCTGTCTCCGCCCGCTCCGACCAGCACCCTGCGTCCGTCGCACACCACCAGCATCAACTGCCGCTTGCCGCCCAGCGGGAGCGTTTCGATCAGCTCCATCCGCCGCCCGCTTCGGCCACTCCACCCAGGCCTCGCAAACGCCCACTGTCACAACGACCCGCCGAAGCCAGTCGAACAATCGCTCCGGCCCAGCCCGTTCTGACGGCACGCCTGCCCCTGCGCGCTGCTCTGTCTCGCCTCCCTCTCGACGCCGTTCTATGCCAGCCGCGTCAAGCGCAGCGCCATGCGTCTGTTCCACGACCTCAAATTCACCCCAGCAGAACTGCAGCGCGCCCACCTTCAGCGGCACGTCCTCGGTCACCGCCCATCGCGCTTTCGACCGTCTTGCCGGGCTTCAGGCTCAGCAGGTCGCACACTTTGAAGCCGGCCAGCGGAAGGCACACCGAGAGCATCGCGGGCAGCCGCGAGATCATCGGCCAGGCCGGATGCTCCTCCATCGGCCACACCGCCGCTCCTGAGCCGCCTCCGGGCGGCGCGCTCCGCGGCGCTCCCGCGCTTTCCACATTCGCCGTCATCCTATTCGTCCCAGCCCGCCATTGCCATGCCGGATGCTCCGTCCGCGTTTCCATTCCGCCCGCGGGTTCGACTCCGCTTGCGCTAGCGGATCATGTTGATCGTTTCCTGCGTCACTGTATCGAACGTGGTCACTGTCTTCGAGTTCGCCTCAAACGCGCGCTGCGCCACGATCAGGTTCGCGAACTCGGTCGAGATGTCCACGTTCGACTGTTCCAGCGTGTCGTCCTCGATCGATCCCGCGTCCGCCCGCTCCCGGCGCGCCCACGCTGGCTGCGCCGGACGACGTGGACGTCTGATAGTTGTTGCCGCCGTCGATGGTGAGCCCTCCACATTGGTGACCAGCGCTACGGCAATCTGGCCGACGGTCTGGGTCTGGCCATTGGAGAACGCCGCCGAAATTACGCCCGCCGCATCCACCGAGAAACTCTGGTACGAGCCACTGGCAAACCCATCCTGCGTGCTCGCCGTCGCCGTCGACGTGCCCACCGTCTGCCCGATCTGCGGGCGCGCCGTTGGCGTTGTACAGATCCCAGTTGAAGTTCATGTCGCTGGCCCCGTCGGTCATGCCCGGAAACGAGATTCCCGCTCACATTCGCCGTCGGCGTCAACAGGCCGCCCGACTGGCTGAAGGTGAGCATACCCGTGTTGTTCACGGGGGTCCCGGTGGCATCGCCGGCCGGCAGCGAGATCGCATAACTCCATGTATTGTCCGCAGTCTTGGTGAAGTTCACCGTCGTCGCGTGGCTGGTGCCGAGCGAGTCGTACATGGTGATGGTGCGAGGAGAAGGTCCCGCCGATCGCGGTCGCCGCATCCAGGTTCGCCGTGATGCCGAAGTTCTGGGTCGCCTGCGCCGCCTGGGTCGCATCCACCGGAACCTGCAACGTCGTCAGCGGCGTATTGGTGTTCACGACTCCGTTTGCCGCCGCGTACCCCATGACCCCGTCGCCGGTGGTGGTGATCAGGTTGCCGCTCTGGTCGAGTTGAAAGTTTCCCGCCCGGGTCAGTTGCTCCAGCCCCTGCTGGTCCACCACGAAGAATCCGCTGCCATTCAGCGCCATGTCGGTCGAGTTGGTCGTCGTCGACAGCGATCCCTGCGAGAAGTCCGTGTCGGTTCCCGCGACCTGCGTGCCCAGTCCCACCTGCAGCGCATTGCCCGACCCCGTGCTCCCGATGTTCTGGTAGAACAGGTCCGAGAAACTGGTCGTCTGGTCCTTGAAGGCCGTCGTATTCAGGTTCGCCAGGTTGTTGCCGATCGTGTCCAATGCAACCGAATTGGCCTCAAGTCCGGTCAGTGCAATCGAAAAGATAGGCATCCTCGTTCTCCTTGTCGTTCTTCTTGGATCGCGGGTTATGATCCGGTCCCGCTCACCGAGCTGCCGGAGGTGCTGGCGCCGACGCCCGCCGCCGTATCCAGCGAAGTTATCCCCTGGTTGATCCCGATCAGCTGCTGCAGGCTGTTCACGTCCACCATCTGCGAGATGTATTCGTTGGGGTCGGTGGGCTGGGTCGGGTCCTGGTTCTTCATCTCCGCCACCAGCAGGGTCAGGAAATCATTCGCCGTGATGGTTGAGCTGCTGTCCGCCGCCGACGCGTCCGTGCTGCCCGTACTGCCCGCGCTTCCGCTCGCTGTTGCCGCCCTCGGCTTGGCCAGCGCACTGGCCACCGTGGTTGCCGAATTCGCCACCTGCGGCGCGCTGGTCACCATCTGCTGTATGCTCTGCATCCTGCTTCCTCCCTCATCTCCCGCTCGAATTTCTTTCCGAATTCCGCTGCCCTCGCTCTCACGCTCTCCTGGTTCCGCTTATGCGCACACATTCAGCCATCCCCCGCTTGCGGCGGCGGGAAACCCAACCCCCGCTCCCAAGCGCGCCAGCGCGTACACGGCGCCCTGGTCCGATGCTGCGAAGTCCGGCGCGGCGCTCGCAGCCCCTTGCAACGCCTGCGGCGGCTTTCTCCACCAGTTCGTGCCGGCCTCTTGCTGCCCGCTGCTCTGGCCCTGGCCCCGTGCCTCGCTGTTCTTTTGCTCGCTGCTCGCGGTTGCGCCGTTTGCTCCTGCCACCAGCCGATTGACCTCCAGCTTGCTAACGCTCACCGCCTCCGAGGCCAGATACCGAGCCATCTCCGGCAACTCCGCCCGCAGCGAAGCGTGGGCCGCACTGCTGGCCGCCAGCGACGCACTCACCGCGCCGCCCGCGCCCATCTCCGCGCGAATTCGCAGCCAGCCGTGAGTTCCGTCGAACACGCCCACATCCAGCTTCGCCGGACTCGACGCCAATATCTGCGGAGCCCGGATTCCGGCAGCTCCGGCAGTGCCGGGCGCCACGATCGGCATCCCCCGGTGCCCGGGCGCTGCCTCCGCAGCGGTCGCCGAAGACTGCGGCGTAACACTCCACCTTCCCGACTGCGCCCCCGGCGTTCCACTCGCGGCGGCCGGCGCATTCTCCGCCGCATGATCCCGCAAACTCGCTTCGCCAGCTCCGTCCGCCCTGCCGCTGCCGCGCCTGGCTGAGTTGACCGCCGCGGCCGCCGGATTCCTCGCTGTCTTCGTGGTCCGCACCTCGGCAGCCTGCGGGCTCTCCGCCGCGCGAGCCTGGGGCAAAGCACCAGCGGCGGATACCGGAACCGCACTCACTCCGTCGGCGCCTAACGCCTGGACCGTTCCAGCGGAGGTTTTCGCGCCTGCGCCTGCTTCGCTCGACCCGACTGCCTTCGCTTCGCGCCTGGCCTTCACCGGCCCCGGCGCGTCTCCGGAAGCTTCCGCCAGCGCGCCGACTGGCATCTGTTCCCCCTGTTCTTCACCATCGGCTGCAATCCTTGGCGAGACCTTCGCCGCTGGATTCGGCGAGCCGCTCTCAACTCTTCTTCTCATCCGTGACGCGCGGCTCTGTCTTGCCCTCGCCCGCATCCTCCGCATCCTCGCGCGCCTCGTCATCCATCGTCCGCGCAGAACGGGCTTGCTCCTGCGCGTCTCGATTTCCCGCTGCACACGCCCGCATCGCGTCATCGGATCGGCCCGCGCTGCCCGCCGTCTGCTGCCGCGCCAAATCCTGCGGCCCGCCTGCATTCCAGCCGGACGCCTTCATCTGCTGCTGCCACGCCTCGCCGAAGCTCACCCGCGGCTGCGGCGCCGACCGTGCCGCCATCGGGATTGCCGGCGCTGCCATCGTCATCCTCTCCGTCGCTCGCATCTGCATGGCCCGCACGGCGCTGCCTCTCGACAGAAGAGCAAAGCACTTCAGTGACCAAAGTTCGTTCCCCAAAACCCCTTCCCGATTAGGAACGGTTCATAATCGAGCGCGTTCAGAGCCGCATCTACTCCGCTCCCTGGCCCCTGCGGCTCAGAAACCAGTCGTCTGCCGCCGCCTGCGCCCTGCGGTCCTGCTCGCGCTCTGCGCCGCCTGCTGCGCGTTCTCCACCAGTTGCTTCACCTGCTCCAGTGTCGCGCCGGCTCTCGAGGAACCGCTCCATCGCCGGGGCCACCGCCTCTGCTCGCGCGTGCGCAGCATCCCAGCCGACCCCGGTTCCATCCCGCCACCTCGCTCTGCGCGTCGGCCAACAGCCACTCGCCGCGCTCGCCCGCGGCCAGCGCGGCCTGCGCCGCCAGCCGCGCCTCCGCCTGCGTCTCCTCCTGCCGCGCCAGCGCTGTCTCGACCTCCGCCACCGCGGCCAGGGCCAGCGCCAGCGTCCTGCGGTCCAAATCCTCGTTCAGCCGCCGGATGGCCAGCAGCCGCTCCAGCCGCTTCCGTCCTCGTTTCAATCGCCGATCTCCAGCGCCAGCAGCCGCGCCACGCACTCCGGCAGGCTCACCCGCACGCCCGCCGGCTGCATTAGAAACTCGCGCAGCACCGGCCGCGCCGCCAGCGCCTGGTCCAGTTCCGCGTCGGCGCCCGCCTTGTACGCGCCAATCCGTACCAGGTCCTCCGACCGCGCATAGGCTGCCAGCAGCCGGCGCGCCAGCGCCGCCTTCCCGCGATGCTCCGCGCCGGTGACTGCCGGCATCAGCCGGCTGATCGAATCGAGCACATTCACCGCCGGATACCAGCCCTCCGCCGCCAGCGCACGCGACAGCACCACATGCCCATCCAGCAGCGCGCGCACCGCATCCACCAGCGGGTCCTGCTGGTCGTCGCCCTCCATCAGCACGGTATAGAACGCGGTCACGCTGCCGTCCTTGAAGTTGCCGGCGCGCTCGACCAGCCGCGCCAGCCGCGAAAACACCGATGGCGTATAGCCCTTGCTGGCCGGCGGTTCGCCCGCCGCCAGGCCCACCTCGCGCGCCGCCATCGCGTAGCGGGTCAGCGAATCCAGCACCAGCAGCACATGCTTGCCATGCGACGCATAGAACTCCGCCACCGAGGTCGCCGCCAGCGCCGCCCGCATGCGCAGCAGGGGCGACTCATCCGAGGTCGACACCAGCACCACGGACCGCTTTCTCCCCTCCTCGCCCAGCGCGTCCTCCAGAAACTCGCGCACCTCGCGCCCGCGCTCGCCCACCAGCCCCACCACCGTCAGGTCGGCTGCCGTGTTGCGCGTCATCATCCCGATCAGCGTGCTCTTGCCCACGCCCGATCCGCCGAAGATCCCCACCCGCTGGCCGCGGCCCACCGTCAGCATTCCATCCAGCACGCGCACGCCAGTGGACAGCGGCTCGCGGATCGGCACCCGCTCCATGGCCTTCGGCACCGCGCCATCCAGCGGCCAGGTTCCGCCGATGCGCAGCGGAGCCAGCCCATCCAGCGGCCGTCCCAATGCATCCAGAACCCGGCCCGTCATGTGCTCGCTCAGCGCCATCTGCGGCACCACTCCCAGCGCGGCCAGCGCATCGCCGTAGCGAATGCCCTGGGTTGCGGCCAGCGGCATCGCCACCACGTGCGCCCCGCGAAACCCAATCACTTCCACCTCGTGCCGCGCACCCTCCGCATCCACAATCTCGCAGCACTCGCCCACCGAGCAGAGCGGCCCCTCGGACTCGATCGTCTGCCCGTTCGCCTTCACCACCCGCCCATGCCAGCGCCACGCCGGCCGCACCGCCAACTGCTCGAAATACGCCGTCAGCGAAGCGCGCTCCATCACTCCACCGGCCTGTGATTCAGCAGATCGAAGAACCCCTTCTCAATCTCTTCCAGTTGCACCGACGCCCCCAGTTCCACCGTCCCCATCCTGGTCTCGAGCCGGCACTCCCCGCGCTCCAGCCGCGCGTCGCCCGTCACCCGCGGCCGCTCCAGCTCCTCGGCCGCGGCGAACGCCTCCTCCCAGGCGGGAACGTCCATCTCCGCCACCCGCACCACCACGCCGGTGCGGTCGGCCATCTTTTCCAGCGCCACCCGCACCGCGCCGGTCAGCAGCAGCGGATCGATCTGCGCCTCGCGATGCAGCACCCGGGCTGCAATTGCCAGCGCCAGCTTCACCACCTCCTGCTCCACCTCGGCGAAGTAGTGCTCGCGCGCCGCGCGAAACTGCTCCACCGCGGCGCACAGCCGTGCCCGTTCCTGGGCCACCGCCGCGCGCATCTCCGCTTCCATCTCCGCCCGCGCCGCGCGCCGCCCTTCGCGCTCGCCCTGCGCGCAACCCTCCTGGCGGGCCGCATCCACCGCGTTGCGCAGCGCCGCCTCGCGCGCCGCGGCATCGCGTCCGGTGCCGGCCAGCCGGCTCCGCCGCCCGTTGCCATTCCCGTTGCCGTCCTCGGTCTCCGCTAACCCCGGCTCCAGGCCTTCGCCCGCCAGCAAGCGAAATTCAAACGGACCGACGCTCGCCGCCGGCGCCGCGGATGCAAACGCGCCCAGCGTCTCGGCGGCCGCGAATCCCGGCCTGGCCCCGTTCTCAGACAGCGAGCTCATCGTCCGCCTCCAGCTTCAGCGTGATCCGCCCTTCGGCTTCCATCTGGTGGGCCAGCACCAGCAACTCCTGCTGCGCCCGCGCCACCTCCTTGGTGCGCACCGGCCCCATCGCCTCCATGTCGTCCTTCAGCATCTCCACCGCGCGTGTGCTCATCGCCTTGAACAGGTGAGCTTTCAGATTCTCCTTCGCGCCCTTCAGCGAGAGCGCCAGCACCCGCTTATCCACCGCCGCCACCAGCTCCCGCACGCTCGCTTCGGACACCGTCAGCAGGTCCTCGAACGTAAACATCAGGTTCCGGATGTTGATCGCCAGCTTGGGCTCCTCGCGCTCGATCTCCTCCAGAATGGTCTTGCTGGCCACCATGTCCAGCCGGTTCAGCATGTCCGCGACCGCCTTGAAACCCGCATACGACCTCCGTCCCGCCGAGCCCATCGCCTCCAGCCGCTTATGCAGAATCACTCCCACCTTCTGCGCCATCTCCGGCGAAAACTGGCGCATCTCCGCCAGCCGCCGCACCGTTTCCACCCGCAGTTTGGCATCCAGATGCATCAACAGCACCGATCCGCGCTTCGGATCCAGGTGGGCCAGCACCAGAGCGACCGTCTGCGGATGCTCGTTCTCCAGAAACTTGCTCAACTGGTGCGGGTCCAGCTTCTGCAGCATGGCCAGGTCGCCGTGGGTCTTCTCCCGCATGCCCTGCACCTCCAGCAGCATCTCGGCTGCCCGCTGTTGCCCGAACGCCCGTGTCAACAGCCGGCTGGCGTAGTCCGGCCCGCCGCGCACCAGGTACTGTTCCGACTCCAGCAGCCCGTAAAACTCCGCCAACACCTGGGTCAGTTGCGCCTGCGGCACCTCGCCCAAGCACGCAATTTCGTCCATCACCTGCTGGACATCGGCGGTCGACAGGCTCTGCAGGAACACCTTGGCCAGTTCATCCCCCACCGCGATCATCAGAATCGCCGCTTTGCGCAGCCCGGGAATCCCGCTGGATTCAAACTCCATCCCCGCGTATGCATCCCGCTGCGGTGCCAGCATTGCCGCCGTGGCCATCAGTCCTCCTCCTCCGCGGGCGCGTTGATCCACGACTCCAGCACCCGCGTGCTCTGCGCCGGCTCCCGCCGGATCTGGTCGGAGATCTGCTCATACATGCCCTGGGTATCACTGGGCCGCTTGGGCAGCACGAAACCCGTCCCGCCCGCGCCGGCCGGCTGTCCGAATACCCTCCCGCCTGCAACCCGGCCTGCGCCCTGCGGCGCGGGAGCCGGCAAAGCCAGCGCCGGGGCCTCCTTGAGCGCCGTCATCATGTGCCGCGCCAAGGGCCGCACTACGGTCAGCACCAGCAGCAGGCCGACCGCACACCCGCACACTGTCTTCAACAGCCCCGGCTGCGCATCGAGCACCGCATCCGTCTCGTCCATCACCTTCGCCATGCCCACTGGCGCCGGCTCCGGTGCATTCGACGAGAAGCTCACATTCTCAATCACCACCTGGTCGCCGCGGGTGCGATCGAACCCCACCGCCGCCTGCGCCAACTGTTCCAGCCGCTGCATCTCCTCCGCACTCCTCGGCTTCCACACGGTGTGCGCCGCCTTACCCGCCCCCTCGGTCTCCATGCGATCGTTCACCACCACCGCCGCCGTCACGCGCTTCACCCGGCCCGGTCCCTCCTCGGAGTGCAGCAGGTGCCGCGTCACCGCGTAGCTGCCCGTCTCCTCGGTCATGGTCTCGCCCTCAGCTCCGTTCTCGGGATACACGGGCAGCCCGGCCGCATCCTTCTGCGGGTTGGCTGCGCCCGCGCCGTTCGCCGTCTGCAGCAACGGGGGCACCGGCTTCGCCGCCGCCTGCACGCTGCCCGGCGCGGCAGCTCCCGGAGTATTGCTGGCCGTTCCCGGCACGCCCGCCGCGCGCGGCTTCGAGCCCAGCGTCTGCTGGCTCTTGTGCAGGCTCAGCGCCGCCACCTGGGTTGGGTCCACGACCTCATCTGTCTTCTCCTGGCTGCTCTCGTCGTACACGACATTCACCGTGGCGCGCACATTCCCCGCGCCCGCGGTTGGCTCCAGCATCGCTACCAGTCTTTCTTCCATTCCGCGCTCGGCATCTCCCGCCGCCGCTCCCTGACTGGGCGCGACCAGGTTCAGCCGCCCGTCCGCGTCCACCAGGGTCACGTTCTGCGGGTCCAGATTCTCCACCGCCCCCGCCACCAGGCTGCGAATCGCCTCCACCTGCTCGGGCGGCAGCGACGCCCGCCGCAGCTCCAGCACCACCGACGCCTTCGCCGCCGGCTCCCGCTCGCCGAACAGCTCGTCCTTGGGCAGCACCAGGTGCACCCGCGCCGACCGCACCACCGCCAGCGTTCCGATGGTGTGCTCCAGTTCGCCCTCCAGCGCGCGCTGGTAGTTCACCTTCTCGTCGAACTCTGAACCCACCCAGTTGGGCTTGTCGAACAGCTCAAACCCCATCCGTCCCGACTGCGGCATCCCCTTGGTCGCCACCTCCATGCGCGCCCGGTCCACCTGGTCCGCGCCCACCTCAATCCCGCTCCCATCCTCCGACATCCGGGCCGTGATCCCCGCCGCCGATAGCTCCTGAGCAATCTGCTCGGTGTCCTTCGCGTCCAGCCCGGAAAACAGCACCCGCCATTCCGTCCTGCCCGCATACCACACCAGCGCCGCAATCACCGCTGCGATCAGCAGCGCCGACGTCGCCATCCACCTGCGCCGCGCTCCCGACATGCCCGCCCAGCGCCCGCGCAGATCGCCCGCCAGCGCGCCTACGCGTTCCAGCGAAACCCCCGCGCCGCCGGGAACGGCCAAGGCATTGCCTGCTTGTCCGCCCTCAGCCATACGCTTTTTCCTTCATTCCCATTTGTTGCTCATTCCTAAAAGCCTTCCCGCGAAGCGTCGAAGGCGGTGCGACGCGCCTAGAACTGCATGTTCATCATCTGCTGATACGCTGCGACCGCCTTGTTCCGCACCTGCAGCGCCAGCTCGAACGCCATGTCTGCCTTCTCGGTTGCGATCATCGCGTCGTGAATCTCCACTCCCTGCCCGCTCAGCAACCCCGTTACCGCCTGGGCCGCCTTCTGATCCAGCGCCGAGGTTTGTTCGACCATCGACTGCAACATCCCGGCGAACGGCGGCGCATCGGCCGTTGCGGTCGCCGTTCCGGCCATCCCTGCGCCGGTCACGCTGGAAGCCGCCGCGCCCAATCCACTCACAACTCCTGCAATCACCATGTCCTCCTAACCCGCCATCCGCTTGCTTGTCCTCTGCGCAGGGAACTTGCTTCTGTCTTTACGCGAAGCGTCCAGGACAGTACGAAGTACCGCGAAGCGTCGAGAACGGCACGAAGTACCGCAAAGCGTCCAGAACAGTACGAAGTACCTACTTCAAGATCTCCAGCGAACTGGTCACCATTCCCTTCTCCGCCTGCACCGCGGTCGCGTTCATGCCGTACGACCGCGTGGCTCCCATCAGGTCGACCATCTCGGTCAGCGGGTTGATGTCGGGATACGCCACATACCCATCCGGCCCCGCGTCCGGGTGCTGGGGATCGTAGCGCTCCAGCGGCGCGCTCTGGTCGCTCACCACCCCGCCACCTCCACGCCTCCCGCGCCGCCGCCGACCCAAATCCAGACGCCAACCCCAAACCCAGCCCCGATTCCGGCCCCGGCTGCGATGCTCCCGCCCGGACTCGCCATTCGCCAGCAGAGACTGCGGCAAACCCATCGCCGCCCGCCTCCTGCAAACACCACATGCTGCCGCCGGTAGGGCCCGCCCTCCGCCGTCCGCGTGGTCTCGGCGTTGGCCATATTCGCCGCCACCACCTCGGCCCGCACCCGCTCCGCCTGCAACGCCGAAGCGCTGATGTCCATCACCCCAAACAGATTCATCTTGAAACCCTCGCCGCCGTTCCTGATCTCGCCTTTGCCTCGCTATTGCCCTTCGCTGACTCGCTTACGCCGCTACTAGCTGACTCGCTATTCCTACTTATCCGCATGGATCGCATCCATCACCCGCGTATATTGGCTCCGTAGCAGCGACACCCCGGTGCGAAACTCCAGTTGCGCCTTCGCCATCTGCATGCCTCGCGGTCCATCGACACGTTATTGCCGTCCGGCCGCGCCATCAGCCCATCCACACTGCTCACCTGCACCGCCAGCGGCGTCGCACTCCTCTGCGTCCAGTGCCCGCGAGAACTCGCCCGCAAAGTCAAATCCTTGCGTCTTGTATCCCGGCGTATCCACGTTGGCCATGTTCTCCGCCGTCAGCTGCATCTGTTCGCTGGCCAGGTCCAGGTACTTCTCAGCGCCGCGCTCGTCGCCGTTGTAACCTGCATCGGTGGAGCCTCCGCCCCGAATCAAAGCAGCCATAGGGCCAAAAGCGGGCCGCGCCCATAAGAGCGCTCTCAGAATCGACTTCGCCTTAAACGCCCGCGCCCGCCTGGCTCCCCTCACCGGGAACCAAACGGGCACGCGTCCAGCCGTTCTCAGGATCTACTTCGCGATTGTCGTCTCGGCCGGCGTCATCTTCACCGACACCTGTTCCGGGGTCGGCAGCTGGGTCGTGTCCCAGCCTCCGCCCAGCGCCTCAATCAGCGAGACCGACGCCGTCATCGCCTGGGTGCGCAGGGTCGTCAGCGTCTGCTGATCGCTCAGCAGCGTCTCCTGGGCCGTCACCACGTCGATGTAGGGATCGACTCCGGTCTCGTAGCGCGACGTCTCCAGGTCGACAAACTTCTGCGCCGACTGCGCCGCCACTTCCTGCTGCTGAATCTGCTGCGACAGGATGCGCACCTCGGCCAGACCATCCTCCACCTGCTGGAAGGCACCCAGCACCGTCTGCCGGTAGCTGGCCACGTCGGCGTTGTAGGCCTCGATGTACTGATTCACCGTCGCCCGCCGCAACCCGGCATCGAACACCGGCTGCGCCACCGACGCTCCTACCGACCAGAAGCGGCTCGGCCAGTTGAACAGGTTTCCGATCGCCGAGCTTTGAAATCCGCCGGTCGCGCTCAGGGTCAGCGCTGGAAAAAACGCCGCCGTCGCCACGCCGATCTCGGCATTCGCCGCGGCCATGGTCCGCTCCGACGCAGCAATGTCCGGCCTGCGCTCGAGCAACTGCGACGGCACCCCCACCGGCACTGCCGGCGGCGCGGCCGCCAGCGCCTTCACCGGAATAGAAAACGACGACGGGTCGGTCCCGATCAGCACCGCGATCGCATGCTCGTATTGCGCGCGCGCCACGCCCAGGTTGATCGCCGCCGACTGCGCATTCTCCAGCGTATTCTGCGCCTCCACCACCGAAAGCTCGGTCCCCACCCCGGTGTCGTACTGCGCCTGGTTGTAGTTCAGCGCCTTCTGGTCATCGGCAATGGTCTGGTCGTACACCGCCTTCAGCGCATCCTGCCCGCGAATCGCGAAGAAGGTCAGCGCCAGCGTGGCTTGCTCGGTCAACTTCTCCCCTTCCAGGTCGGCCGCGCTCAGCTGCGCGTTATATTGCTCTTCCCGGATGGTGTTGCGCACCTTCCCCCAAAGATCGGGCGCCCACGCAGCATCCAGCCCCATCGTCGTAATCGAGCTCTCCTTGCCTGTATTCGCCGTCGACGCATTGGTCAGGCCGCCCGACGAGAGCGCCCGGTTGAACGATGGCGCTGCCGTCAGCGTCGGAAACAGCTGCGCCCGCGCCTGCGCGATCAGTGTCCGCGCTTCCATAAAGTTCGCGAAGTACTGCTTGATCGTCTGGTTGTCGATCGCCAGCTTGTCTTCCAGCGCGTTCAAGTCCGGATCGTTATAGATCTCCCACCACTTCCCCTTCAGCATCGCATCCTGCGGCTGCGCCACGGTCCATCCGCCCGTCGTGGCCGGAAACTGCACCGGCGACTCCTTGTATGCGGCCGGCGGAGCCTGCGCCATGGCCGGCGGCTGCTGGTACTTCGGCCCCACCCGGCAACCGCTCAGCAGCAGCGCCGCCAGTCCTGAAGCAATTGCTGCGTGTTTGCGAAAACTGGTCATAGTTGTATACATCCGTCGTGCCTCAAGTTTATTCCGCCGTGGACGGCAAGCCCTCGTCGTCCGGATTGAAGGTGTCGCGCTGGTGCCCGGTAACACGCGCCCGCAGCCGGTCCAGAGCCAGGTACACCACCGGCGTCGTATACAGCGTCAGCATCTGGCTCACCACCAATCCGCCGACAATCGTGATGCCCAAGGGCCGCCGCAGCTCCGATCCGGTGCCGGTACCGAACGCCAGCGGCAACGCTCCGAACAGTGCTGCCATGGTCGTCATCATGATGGGCCGGAAGCGCAGCATGCAAGCCTGGAAGATGGCTTCCTCCGTGCTCAACCCGCCCTCGCGCTCGGCCTGGAGCGCAAAGTCGATCATCATAATTGCATTCTTCTTCACAATGCCGATCAGCAGCACAATCCCGATGATCGAGATCACATTCAGGTCCTGCTTGAACATCATCAGGGCCAGCATCGCGCCGACGCTGGCCGAGGGCAGCGTGGAAATAATCGTCAGCGGATGGACCAGGCTCTCGTACAGGATTCCCAGCACGATATACACCGCGCCGAGGGCGGTCAGCACCAGCACCGGCTCCGTGCTGAGCGATTGCTGGTACGCCTGCAGCGTCCCGGCAAAGAACCCGCGCACCGTCGCCGGCGTGCCCAGTTTCTCCTGCATCTGCGCGATCTCCAGGGTCGCGTCGCTCAGGGAGTAGCCATTTGCCAGGTTGAACGACACCGTCACCGACGGAAACAGCCCGGTATGATTCAACGCCAGCGGCGTCGTATTCTCCTGCGCTGTGGCCATGGTGAAGATCGGCGTATTGCCCGTCACCGTCGAGTTGGCCGGTGAGGGATGCAGATACACGTCCTTCAACCCGTCTGGCGTTGCCCAGTATTGCGGCGCCACTTCCAGCACCACGTAATACTGATTCAACTGGGTATAGATGAGCGAAACTTCCGACTGGCCAAACTCCGAGTAGAGCGCCGAATCCAGCGAGCTCGCCGTCTGTCCCAGCCGCGCGGCGGTGACCCGGTTGTAGGTCATCAGCTGATCCAGGCCGCCGTTCTGCTGGTCTGAGCTCACATCCTGGAAGCCCGGCAGCTTCATCATCGCCTTCAGCAGTTGCGGCCCCCACGTCTGCAGGTCGGTCACATTGTCGGCCTGGATGGTGTACTGATACATTGCGTTGCTGCCGCGCCCGCCGATGCGCAGGTCCTGCGATGCCTGAAGAAAGATCGACGCACCCGTAATCCGGTTCAGCGGCCCGCGCAGCTCGTTGATCACGTCGGTCGCGCTGGCGCTCCGCTGGACCCCGGGCTTGGAACCGAGCGGCTTCAGAATCACAAACACATTGCCGGTGTTCGTCGCGCCGCCGCCGGTAAACCCGATCACATTCTGCACTGCCGAGTTGCGCTTGATTACCCCCTCGGCAGCCAGCAGCGCACTGTTCATCGCCGGATAGGAGGCGTCCTGCGGACCGCGAATCGCTCCCCCCAGCGAGCCCGTATCCTGCTGCGGGAAAAATCCCTTGGGTATCTTGATCACAATCGCCACGTTCAGAGCGATGGTCAGCGCCAGCACCGTCAGCACCAGTCCTGGATTGTCCAGCATCCAGCGCAGGCTCTTGCGGTACAGGCTCAGCACCCACTGCAGCAACCGCTCCGACGCCATGTACAAGCGCCCATGATGATTCGTCTGCTCGCTCTTCAGCAGGTGGGCGCACATCATCGGCGTGGTGGTCAGCGAAATCAGCATCGACACCAGGATCGCCGTGGACAGCGTGATGGCAAACTCGCGGAACAGCCGGCCCACGATTCCGCCCATCAGAATCAGCGGGATGAACACGGCGATCAGCGAAATGCTGATCGTCATCACCGTAAATCCAATCTCTTTCGCTCCGCGCAGCGTCGCTGAAAACGGATCCATCCCGTCCTCAATGTGGCGCGAGATGTTCTCCATCACCACAATCGCGTCATCCACCACGAACCCCGTCGAGATGGTCAGCGCCATCAGCGACAGGTTGTCCAGCGTGTAGCCGCACAAATACATCACGCAGAACGTGCCGATCAGCGAGGTGGGCACCGCCACCGCCGGAATCAGCGTCGCCCGCGGACTGCGCAGGAACAGGAACACCACCAGGATGACCAGCCCGATGGAAACCAGCAGCGTCTTTTCGACCGTCTTCACCGACGCGCGAATGGTCGTCGTGCGGTCGCTCACCACAGTGGTCTGGATTCCCGACGGAATCGATGCCTCCAGCGACGGAAGCTGCGCATAGACGCGGTCCACCGTGTCGATAATGTTTGCGCCGGGCTGGCGAAATACCTGCAGCGTCACCGCGCGCTTGCCGTTCAGGTAGCCGCCCGCCCGCACATTCTGCACCGAGTCGATGACGTCGGCCACGTCTTCAGCCGCACCGCCTCGCCGTTCTTGTACCCCACAATCAGCGGCTGGTAGTCAGCCGCATGCGAGATCTGCCCGTTGACCACGATGTCGGCGCTGACATTGCCGTCGGTAATCTGGCCCCGCGCCAGATTGGTATTCTGCAACCGCAGCACGACTGCAGGCTGGCCATGGTCAGCCCGTAGCTGGCCAGCTTGGTGGGATTCACCTCCACCCGCACCGACGGCAGCGCGCCGCCGCCCGCGCTTACCTGGCCCACCCCCTGGATCTGCGAGATCTTCTGCTCCATCACGGTGGACGCTTCGTCGTACAGCTTGTCCGGCCCGTACACGTCCGAGGTAAGGCTGATGATCATGATCGGCGAGTCCGCCGGGTTCACCTTGCGATAGGTCGGGTTCCCCGGCAGGTTGGCCGGCAGATACGTGCGCGCGGCATTGATCGCCGCCTCCACATCGCGGGCTGCGCCGTCGATATTGCGGCTCAGATCGAATTGGATGGTGATGCTGGTCGAGCCCAGGCCGCTCGACGACGTCATCTCGGTCACTCCGGCGATATGCCCGAACTGCCGCTCCAGCGGCGTCGCCACCGAGGAGGCCATGATGTCGGCGCTGGCGCCGGGCAGCCCCGCATTCACCGAGATGGTCGGAAAATCCACCTGCGGCAGCGGCGCCACCGGCAGCACCTCGAACGCAATCGACCCCGCAATCGCAATCGCCACCGTCAGCAGCGTCGTCGCTACCGGCCGGTGGATGAATGGCGAGGAGATATTCACGGCTGCCCTGCCGGTTGTGGCTCCTGGCCGCCGGGGCTCCGCGGAGACTTGCGCGAGAACCGGTGCGCCAGATTGTCAAAGAAGATATAAATTACCGGCGTGGTGTACAGCGTCAGCACCTGGCTCACAATCAGTCCGCCGACAATCGTGATGCCCAGCGGCCGCCGCAGCTCCGACCCGATGCCGGTCCCGAACGCCAGCGGAATGCCGCCCAGCAGTGCCGCCATGGTTGTCATCATGATGGGGCGGAAGCGGATCAGGCAGGCGTCGTAGATCGCATCGGTCGAGTTCTTGCCCTCGTGCCGTTCCGCCTCGAGCGCAAAGTCCACCATCATGATGCCGTTCTTCTTCACAATGCCGATCAGCAGCACAATCCCGATGATCGCCACGATACTCAGATCCTGCTTGAACAAAATCAGCGCCAGGAACGCGCCTACGCCCGCCGAGGGCAGCGTCGAAAGAATCGTAATCGGATGAATGAAGCTCTCGTAGAGCACGCCAAGTACGATGTACACCGTCACCAGCGCCGCCAGGATCAGCAGCGGTTCATTCGACAGCGAATTCTCGAACGAGGCCGCAGTGCCCTGGAAGGACGCCTGCAGGCTGGCCGGCATGTTCATGCTCTTCTGCAGCTTGTTGATATCCGAGATGGCGCTGCCCAGCGACGCGTTCGGCGCCAGGTTGAACGACACCGTAATCGACGGGAACTGCCCCTGGTGGGTGATCGAAAGCGGTTCGGTGGTCGTCTCAAAGTGCGAAAACGCGCTCAGTGGAATCGCCTTGCTTGGCGTCGAACTGCTCGCTCCCGCCGCATTCACTCCGCTCGGTCACGCCGACGAGCGGTAATCACGCGCGCCGGCGGCTGCCAGCGAGTTCGCCGACGGGGTGTACAGGGTGGTGCCCGTCAGCGCATTCGATCCGGCCGAAGTCGACCCGTTGCCCGACGACG